>PLBR01000117.1 GCA_003135435.1 Nitrospira sp.
TCGGCTGCCAACCAAGACCACGAAGCCGGCTGCAATCGATGGCATACCTTCGATCGTGCCCTGGACGGTCTGTGACGAACCTGATCAAGGACTTGGGTTTGCCTAAATAGTGGAGTATGAGCTCGGCCACCATCAGGTTTTCTTTCTCGTTCCCACCGCCCACGTTATACACGGTGCCAGGCTGACCGTGACTCAGAACATGCTCAATCCCGGCGCAATGATCGTCCACGGCAAGCCAATCACGACGGTAGCGGCCGTCCCCATATAACGGGAGCGGCTGATCATCAATCGCATTCGTAACAAACAACGGAATGAACTTTTCCGGGTACTGGTTTGGCCCATAGGTATTGCTTCCCCTTGTGACAAGAACAGGGAAGTGATAAGTCGTCCAATAGCTCAACACGAGCAGATCACCGCCTGCTTTGCTCGCCGAATAAGGACTGCGAGGAGCTAAGATGTCCTCCTCTTTCGAATGCCCTGTTTCAACACTCCCGTAGACTTCGTCCGTACTCACTTGAAGAAAACGGTGAACCCCGGCCNNCGCGCCTCTTCAAGCAATACGCCTGTGCCGACCACGTCCGTTTTGGCAAAACTCCCCGGATCGAGGATCGACCGGTCCACGTGCGTTTCAGCCGCAAGATTGATGACAGCCTCCACGCGATGGTCGTGAAGGATCCCTCGTACGGTCGAGGCATCGCAAATGTCGGCGTGGACAAAGGTGTACCGAGCGGGCCCGGTCAAATCGGCGAGATTGTCCAGATTGCCGGAATACCGTAGGGCATCGAGATTGACAATATCGTGCTGACCGCTGGCCAGTAACCGATGGACAAGATGTGAACCAATGAACCCGGCACCGCCCGTGACGAGAATTCTCACTCAGCCTCCTCCATTTTATTGGCGCCGGTTTTCGCCACTAACTGGTTAGCCAGATACAACGACTGGATTGTTCCCGCATCTGTCCACCAGCCGTCAAGAACATCCCATGTTAGTTGATCTAATTGAACATAGGCATTGTTGACATCGGTGATTTCCAGTTCTCCGCGGCCGGACGGTTCCAGGGTATTAATGATGTGGAAGACCTGAGCATCGTAGAAGTAAATACCAATAACGGCATAGGGCGAGGCCGGCTTGATTGGTTTCTCTTCAATCTGCACCACCCGTTTCCCTTTTAGCGCTGGCACGCCAAAGCGCTGAGGGTCACTCACTTCTTTAAGCAAGATCTTCGCTCCAACTTTTTGATCTCGAAACGCCTGCGCAGCACCGGCGATATTGCCCTCAATAATATTGTCGCCTAATACTACGCAGATTTGTTCACCATCGGCAAAATGTTCAGCCAGCCGAAGAGCATCGGCGATACCGCCTTCCCCCTGCTGGTATGTATAGTTTAAATGTTTGAGGCCAAATTCATGGCCATTGCCCAGCAATTTGAGAAAATCACCGGCATTGTTCCCTCCCGTGACTAGCATAATCTCCTCGATCCCCGCATTCACTAGCGTCTGGATCGGATAGTAGATCATCGGTCGGTCATAGACCGGTAGCAGGTGCTTGTTCGTAACTTTCGTCAGCGGATTCAGCCGCGTTCCTAACCCACCAGCGAGTACCACCCCTTTCATTCTGTCCTCCTCTTGTCACCATCGATAACAACGGCTCGATGCCTTGAGTCGCGAGTTGATCGCGCACCTGTTTTCATACTGGAATTTAGTTCGAAGCGCATATCAGTGTAAACCGTTGGTCCGGTTTGGTTGGTTCATCTGATCTATCTTGTCTATTTGCTCTGTCCGGTCTTTCTTCTGAGATACTTGATGAGAGCATAGATAATTCAGTCCATCTCGCCGCTTACCACCGCGCCCCTCAAGGAGATCCTTTCTCCAACACGACGAGAATGCGAAAGGCAAGATATCGACTCAACACGCCCAGGAGTCGTTCGAATGCCAGGACAGGATGTACCATCCACGTCGGCATCAAAGAAGGATGCTCAAAGCCGCCGCTGAGCGGATAGGCGAAGAAGGCCAGTCGATGGTGCCGGAGTTTCTTTAAGCCTGGATACAACTCATGAAAGCGCCGGCTCGATCGTTCGAACAGAATCGTCGAGATGGCCTGGTTCGCGTCAAATGGTTTTCGTCCAGGCTGCATAGGGCCCAGCACGAGAGGATCTTGGTCGAAATCTACCGGTTCAGAATGCAAGAAATGGTAGACGGACCAAGAGAAGACCGAGCCCGCATTACTCATGAGCATTTCTGCTGCAATCGCGTATTCGCCGCTACTACAAGCCTGGCAGCGTGTTTCACACGGCCAGGCAGGCGGGCTCGCCGCTCGGTCGGTCAACTGGCTGTTCAAGTCTGCCTCCCTTCCTCGCACCTCCGCGCGCCCGCCTCGCGTGGCAGCGCCTCAATTTCGCGACGAACCGTCATGAATAATACGGGCTAGTAACACTTGCAGAGGTTTTGGACGCGAATGGCGATGTCGGTCATATGATTTATTCGGTGCCTTTGATTAATCGCGCGCCGACCCGTTCGAAAAGCGCGGCACAGCCGGGAAGGCGCGCAAGGATGTCGTCAAACGTTGCTGCATCATAAATATGGCTGAGGCGATTTCTATCCTCCACAGCCTCAAGTAACAGCATGTAATTATCCTCCGTGCTATACCCCCCAAGGTAGTAGGCTTTGATAATCTTTTTGGGGGCGGCTTCACCACTCCCTCTTTTTCTTTAAGGAAGAACTTGATCGCCTTCCAGCACAGTTCGGTGGTGTACTCGAACTTTTGCGCGCGGCCATTTTGCATGCCATCCACGAGTCGTTCATCCCCAAGTTTTTGTTTGAGTTCTGCCATGTCGAGTCGTGCGAGAAATAGGTGAACGTATCCGTTGCCTCTTGAAATGCTTTGATTCTTACATCCATGGAATTGCCTCCAGTCTCACACGTTCGGCAAAACGTCCATTGAGTTGCGGCGTCGTGACAATATCCACTCTGAAGGGCACAAAAGATTCGTCGAACTGGTCGGTCATTTCGGCAATCACTCTACGAGAAATGTCCGCATCGATCCATAAGTCGTAGTCTGAGTTCCAGCGGTTATCCCGGCGGGATCTTGACCCATACAGATAGACCCTGGCCTGCGACGGAATACGCTCTTTGAGCCGCAGACGAATATATGCTTCGGATTGGTTAATCAGTTCTTGTCGGGTCATGGCAATCACATGGCAGGTCGTATTTTTCCGGTTGGGATTTTAACTTGTTCATCGCAACAGCATGTGATGACCCCGGAGATGATTCTGCCCGTCCTGTCGCTTGCTTACAGATCCTCTCAAGGAGATCCCTTCTCCAACACAACGAGTATGCGAAAGGCGAGGTATCGATCCAATACGCCCAGGAAATGCTCAAAAGCTAGGATAGGACGTATCATCCAGGTCGGCATCAAAGAAGGATGTTCCGCACAAAATTTGGTCTGGCATGACCAATGACTTTCGACTCGTGTTGAAGATGCGGGGCAGCCGGGCGATATAGATGAGGGCCTTCATGGAAATGGTTCGAAGTTCGAGTTCTCACGTCAGAGTTACTGAGCCGACCACCAAATAGTGCGTAGCGTGTTCTCAATAATCGCCTGCTTTCCCCCAAGAAATGCCACTTGTGAGGAAAGTTGTACGCACACACTTTGACGGTCTCATCAGTAACAGGTGCGTGCGGCTTTCGCGCGCGTCCGGGTTGAACGTGGTGTTTGGCGTGATACTTGTTGGGCAAGTTCCAGCAAACTGGAAAGCACTTGATTGACATTGGCGGAATTTGGAAATGGTTTGGCCACCCTTGGTTCCAGCACGACAACATTCGAACTCACGACTACCTTCTCATAAAACTTACCGCATTCAAGCTTCTTGAAATCTGAGCGTTTATATTCAGCACGCATTTCATCTGCGGTGGAACCTTCACCCTTCTTCATACAGTCTCCTTTCCACTGCCCGACGCCGTGGCTTTCCTTCTCTGTCTTACGTTGTACACTTCAGTTGAGGCACAGGACCCATTGCAGAAACTCCGAGTGGCGCATCAGCATGGCTGGTAAAACCGCTGCGGGTATGCCGCCAGACATGGCTGTTGTGGACGCGGTTACAAGAGGCGAAGACGTAGAAGCTTCTGTGCCAGCATATAGATATCCTTCCCGCTCCCTTCCTTCCGGATTCCCAAATCCATCACGAGGACAAGAACCTTGCCTTCTTCAATCCGGTAAATGATCCGGTACCGTTGCCCCACGGCGCGGAGGCTCCGATATCCGGTCAGTTCCCCTGTCAAAGGTTTGCCTTGTTTCTCAGGCTCTTCAGCAATGCCGTCAATTCGGTCCCGAATTTTGTCCCGGACGCGGCGATCCTGGATAGCTTCCAACATGACCCGCGCATGTGGGGTCAACCCGACTTGCCACCTCACAAACCAAGATCTTTCTTGACCCGCTCCCAGGGAATGACCTTCCCCTCTTCTGCTTCCTTGATACTTTTACGCAGAGCGGCCATGAGGTCTTCGTCCCCCATAATTTCAAGAGTCTCAGCAATGGATTGGTACAGCTCCCAGGGCATGACAGCCAGGACCGGCTTTCCTCGCCGTGTGACGGCTACGGCTCCAGGTTCTTTGGCTAATCGCTCTGGCAGGGACGTGAGTTCGTGCCGGGCTTCGGTAATGGGAATATCTTTCAGCATGTTCTTGTCCCCAAGTTGTCCCAATTACTGTACAGTTTGAGGGACAGAATGTCAATTCCACACCAGGCTTGATATGAGCGACACCCAATGGATACGTCTGTTGCGTCTCTAGCAGGATGCTGAAACAGTCCGCCAGGCTGTCTGGTTTATTTGGTTTGTCTTGTTTGTTTGGTTGAACCAGATGAACCAGAGAGACCAGATGAACCAGACATTCACGGCAACTCCAAGGCTCGCACGAGGCTCTGCAGCAGTTCCTCGAAGAGCGGCTCGTACTCCTTGAGGTTCCGATAGATCGCTACGGCCATGCGCTCGTTATAGGTATGCACCGTGAGATTGCGGTCTTCGATCATTCGAATCCACAGTGGACTGTCTCGGACAAGTCCGCACGTGAATGCTTCGCTCAGGCACCCCTTAGGGGAATGGCATAAGATCCCCTGTTCCCGCAGCACCCTTTGCACGGCTTTCCACGCCAGTTCATAGGTAAATTCGAACCGTTTAATCGCCGCATCCCGAACGAGTGACGACTCTGGCTCTACCAGTACTTCTTGGAGCCGTCGTAGCGCCTGCTCAAACGTTTTCACGGCTTCTGTACGTTCCATTACGTCAAAACCTGCCCCTGGCTTAGAACGCGATCCCGAAACTGGCCATGAACATGTTGGACATCGATGATCTGAATCTTTCTCAGGGTCGGCAACGTATCAATCTCCTCGTGGATTTCCGACATGACGGTCGGGTCGACAGCGGTCGCACCTGCGATTGCAATATCGATGTCTGAGGTCGGAGCGGCTTCCAACGTTGCCCAGGAACCGAACAAGAGAATCCGGTGCGACTCATCCGGCAGATATCGGCGGATCACTTGGACTATACGCGTGAGGATCGGACGAATGTCTCGCTCCTTCATTTCTTCTATGAGGCTCGCCCGACCTTTTCCCTCCATCATGCACCGTCCTCACACCAACAGATTGTCATTTCCCACAGCGTAACAAATGGGGTCTGGCGTGACTCACGACAAGCGTGACGGGCGAGACAGCCGACGGTTCGAGGTCTGAAGTTCGAGGTTTCGAGAATTTCGAACCCCGACATTCGGCCTTCGGACCACTTCCACTTGCTAACCTCTCTCAGGTCTGGGTGACTGCTCACCGGGGCAATCTGGCGGCAATGACCTTGGCGAATTCGCTAAAATCGCTCAAGTGATTTAGAGCGATCCCGTGGACAATTGCCCAGTCGATTTCCTCATAGTGATGCACGGCAATATTCCGAAAGCCCACTGCCTTCTTGAGTTGTTGGGCCAGAGGTTCGGGGATAACTCCGGCATGAGCCAGCGCATCGAAGGTTTGGCCCATCGTATCTGGTGGCAGCACATCCAGGTCGGCAATGAGGTGTGCGCCAAGGTCCACGCACAGTTGCACAGCTCTGGTCAGATTGAGGGTGACGATATCCTGAAGATCGGGATCACGACCCAACGTGGCCGGATCGGGTGGACATTTCTCCGCGACGCGCTGCAGACAGCGACGCAAGGATTCGAGCTTCTGCTCGATTACTTCCCGATCCATGCCCGCCTCCTTTCGGCAAGAATTCTGCTGCGATAGGGCAAGTAGTCCGCCTGATCGAAGAGGTGCCTTCGGATGAGGTTAGCGTAGCACGTCCCGCCGCCCAACAGTCTTTTTCCATGCCGGAGGATCTGACCTAGAAGAGGTTCGCCGACGGCATGAAGGTCTACCAAGTCCACCGTCCGGCCCGTTCCTTCCCCCAACTTGTTCATCAGCACCAGTTTCTCACCAGCCGTGAGGCGGTGTCCGGCGTCTACTGCCAGGTCCAGATCGCTGTCCGCCCGTTCCCGTCCGGCAGCCAGCGAGCCGAACAGAATGGCCAGCCGAATCCCTGGCTGGGTGTCGAGAGCGGCCAGGATCGCTCGTGTGAGATTCTCGTCTGGCGTTAGCATACCTGCCTCTCAGTTGCAAGACACGCGGGCATTGCGCCACCGAACTTTGCTCTCATTACGCCGGCACCACATCGCTCACATCGATCTCGACCGCCGCCGCCTGCTGAATCAGACGGACCCCAATCACTAATCGATGCCGCTTTTCTTTGCGCAAGAGAATCCCGTGAACTCCCTGCAGTGGACCACGGATCACTTCCACTCGCATGCCTTCGTGCAGATAAGGATGAGAATCGTAGGGCAGCACACTGGTCATCAGGGTCTTGAGCCCCGCAATCTCCTCGTCCGGGATCGGCTCCGGGCAATGACTAGCGCCAACAATGTCCACAACTCCAATTGTCTTGAGCACCGGCAGCTTTTGCTCCGATGCAAAGCGAACAAAGCAATACCCTGAAAAGAGCGGGACTTCGATTTCCTTCTTCCGATCCTTCCATTGGCTCAGACGCTTGACCGTCGGCAATAACGGTTCAATACCCTGATTTGCGAGCTGATCGCGCACGATCTTTTCGTGACGCGACCTTGTCCGAAGGGCATACCAGCGAAGACCGTTCATCTGGTTTGTTTGGTTTATCTGGTTCATTTCGTCTATCTCGTCTATTTGGTCTGTCTGGTCTTTCTTGTAAGATACTTGATGAGGCCGGAAATGATTTTGCTGGTTTTTCCAGCTTGCGCATAGATTGAGTCAAATGTCTCTTGCGAAAGGTATCCCTGATCTACTGCCACGTAGAGATGGCTCTGAACCTCGGCCGCAGATGCCATAGCCACAAATAAGAACTGAACAAATTCCTTGTCGGAATGCCGGACAAATCCTTCTGCAATATTGGCCATGACAGAGACAGCCGCTCCTTGAATTTTCCCACAAAGACGACGGTCCTTTTGCCAAGTCTGGTTCCGGCCTATCGCTTCGTAGATCTGCCGTGTAAGTTGTCTTCCTTCTTTCCAACAATCGAGCTCCTCAAAACGAGTTAACTTCATGGGAATATTGGTTTGTCTGGTTGATCTCGCTTATTTGGTTCATCTGGTTCGTTTTGTTTATCAATTGCACCGATTCTTCCAACCAGACAAACCAAACAAACCTCCTCGACGAGATAAACCAGACGCGGATACAGCTCCGCCCTTTCACTTACAGATCCAAATTGCACGGACCACACACAATTCCTGTCACGCGCGAAAGTGCCACGCCTTATTCTGGCAGACCGAGTCTCAGTACCTTTTCACGTGGCACTCCCGACTGCACCAACTGTTCTTCGCAAGCTGCCGCATGCTCGAGATCAGTAATCAACACCCGATCAAATTGCCAGCCAGCGATCCTATCCGGCGAAGAAACCGGGCAAGAGAGAAACGACTCGCGCGAACTTCCATCAATGAATCCCACACAGTCGATATTCATCTCTCGAAGCGACAGATAGGCCAATTCGGCTAACTCAGTCGTCCCGTAGATCACAACCCGCTGGCCATGAGAGCCGTCGAACGTCGACATCATCTCTTTTAACCGAGTCCGCATGTCACGGTAGTACGAGAGGGAGTACTGCATATAGAGATAGGTCAAGCGTGACTTTTCCGTGAAGCCCTGTGGCGTCAGGAGATACCTGATTCGATTGCGCGGGATGGTCGTGATCTTGATGTAGCCCTTGCGGGCTAGACGCTTGAGATAGAGATTGGTCAGGCCAAGCGCCACGCCAAGTTTGGTGGCAAGGATGCGCTGAGTGGCCCCGCCATCTCGATCGAGTTCGCTGAGGAGGAGAAGGTCTCGTTGACCTTGTAAATCCATGAATTATACGGATAAATTATTAACCTGTTCAGAATATGAACAAGTATGCCTCCTCTGTCAAGTAGAAATTACGGCGCCCGCCTTCATCGTGAACCATGGGAACTTTAGGGGGTTCACAATCGATGAGATGCACGAGGCTCATGAAAGGGTTATAAAAAACTCTATCTACCCGTTTCAGAACCTCGGCGCGGTCGCGCGAATAAGTCGAGAGTATGTCCTGAGCTGCCAAGGGTAATATTTTAGCGAGCGGAGTAGTAGGCGCTGCGCCTCACCGCGCAATCCTGAGCGCATTTTCATTTTTCCCCAATCGGAATAAAGTTTAGCAAGAAATCTGTCTAGAAGTGCCTGTTTCCTCTTATCGCCAACGTAACAGCCTTTAAGTTTCCGAAAAAACTTCTCGGAACATCGAAACATAGCATCTGTTCCGGAACCTGAAAAATTAGTTGAATGCTTCCTGTACTGCGTCCCACATTCCTCAAGAAAGATAAAGCGACCCTCTGGCCTAAGCCGGAGCATAAGGTCGATGTCCTCTCCATAACTCCGAAGCTCTGGGTCAAATCCTCCTATGCGGTCAAATGCAACTCGGCGGATTAACATAGTTGAGGGATAAATACACGGATCCCATCCAACCAGCTGCGGCATCGTTACCCCATTGTGGGCGGACCTACGCGATGCAGAGACCAGACTTCGTTGAGTTACATGTCCTGTTTCATCGATCCAATCCATATCGCAATGAACCATGACAGCCTCTGGATTAGCTTCCAGTACAGCTACCTGTCGTTCGAGCATCTGTGGGTACCACCGATCATCTTGATCGAGAAACGTTAGATATGTTGCTATTCCTATATTGGCGCCTGCGTTTCGTGCCCCCGCTTGACCTGTATTTGCCTGCTGAACCACTTTTATCCTGTCACGGTACTCGTTAAGGATTGCCAATGAGGAATCTTTGGAACCGTCATCCACGCAAACGATTTCATAATCTTGAAAGGTTTGTGCAAATACGCTCTCCAGCGATTCTCTAAGGAATCGCTCGCCGTTGTACACCGGGATAATTACATTCACCAATGGCATCGAATACCCCTCGCGCAAAAAACCCTCAGATGGGCTTGACCGCTTCAAGCTCTATGTCCTTTTCTATGCATACGTTCCAGTAGTCTTCGCCGATTGACTCCCAGCGCGCCGGGATGCTTGTGCGCCTCACAACCGATATCAAGACTAAGCCCCATGGGTCACCTCTGAACAATCTACAAACAGACTGGCACCTGGAAAGACATCACGTCAGCGAACTGAAGAGCTGGATGAGGCCGTCCCACAGCCCGGCTTCCCGACCGAGAGAAGACGCTGGGCGGCAGCAAACACCTCGTAGACCGTGATTAACCTCATGCAATTCTCCTCGCCTCTTGTACAGGTCGGATGAAAGCAACTGCGGCAATCGAGTTCCTTATAGAGCACCTCCACAGGACCACCACGAGGACCCCATTCGGCAGGATTCGATGGACCGAACAAGGCCACCACGGGAGTGCCCACTGCGGAGGCAATGTGCATCGCGCCGCTATCGCTTCCAACGAAGAGCGCTGACTTCTTGGCGATGGCCGCGAACTGTTTGATGGTTGTACGGCCTGCCATGATGATAGGGCTACTCTTCGCCATCTGTCGAATCTGTTGCGCGAGATCGATGTCTTGATAGCTGCCTCCGATCAACACCTGGCAACCATACCGGGACGTGAGCTGATCGGCCAGCTCGGCGAACCGCTCCGGAGGCCAGGCCTTGAACCAGTATCGGGCGCCGGGCTGCAATATCACTATCGACTGCGATCGCTGAACGCCGAGTTGATCCAACAATTGATTCGCACTGTTCTCCTCTTCTGGCATCAGCCAAAGTTGAGGATCCTTTGAGCCGGCTTGGATGCTCATAGGCTTGAGGACTTCCAGGTCCCGGTCAATCCGATGCCGCACACCGGGCACAGGCTGGACCACCTCTGTGTAACACCGCCCTCGCCAACGATGCTCATCGTTGAATCCAATTCGAACCGGCGCCCCGCTGATCCAACTCAGAAACGCAGACCGGTCTCCATCCGTCAAATCGATCACGGTGTCGAATTGCCGACGACGCAGTCCGGCGATGAGCCGCCATTGTGCCGCCAGAGATCCTTTGTCGAGGACTACGATCTTGTCCAGGTCCGGGTTCCCGGATAACACGTCTTCTGTCCCTCGATTCACCATCATCGTGACCCGAACATCCGAATGTGCAGCTTTGATGGCACGCACGGTCGGCGTCGCCAACAAGACGTCACCGATATAGCGGAGCTTGATC
The DNA here is from genome assembly GCA_003135435.1 of Nitrospira sp. Taxonomy (GTDB): domain Bacteria; phylum Nitrospirota; class Nitrospiria; order Nitrospirales; family Nitrospiraceae; genus Palsa-1315. Next base: position 10,700 of record PLBR01000117.1, read on the forward strand.
ACCAAAATGTGGTTCATAGAACGCTTAAACACAACTCGTTCGAGGTTCGGAGTTTAAGAGTCCTCAAACCTCGAACTCCGAACAGTTACCCGCTGCACAGGTCTTTATAAACTGTCAGCGTCTGCCGTGCCGCCTGCTCCCAGGAGAACTGCTTGGCACGAGCAAATCCTTTGATTTTCAAGGCAGCTCGAAGCGGCTCATCCTCAAGCACACGGATCATCGCCTCTCCGAGCGCCCGCGCGTCTTGGGGATCTGCCAACAGGGCCGCGTCACCCGCGACTTCCGCCAATGCGGTCGAATTGGACGTGAGCACCGGCGCCCCACAGGCCATCGCTTCCAACACGGGCATCCCAAACCCTTCGTACAACGAGGGGAAGACGAACAGATCGGTGGAGGAATACAACAACTGCAGATCGTTCGTGGACAACCGTCCTGGGCAGAGCACCTGTTCCGATAAACTCCGCCTTCGAGCCGTTTTCTCATAGTCCCCGAACGGATGGGTAGGCGAGCCGACAAGGACCAACATTCTCGACCCCAGTTTTTTCCGTATCATCTCCGCCGCTTCAAGAAATATCTGGTGATTCTTGCGCGGGTCTGCCCCTCCAATAAATAAGATATAGTGCTCGGCCGTCAGACCGATCCGTTTCCGTAACTCCGCCATCGCCTGATCGTCCCAACGTGGCGCGAAATCCTCCGACACTCCGTTGGGAATCACCCTGATGTGTTCGCGTTTCAAACCATACAGTTCCACGAGTTCTCTCGCGGAAAACTCTGACACCGTGATGGCTTTTCTGGCTCGCAACGCAGTCTGTCTCGTCTTGAACGACGAGGGCCATTGGCCCAACATCTTCTTCGAGTACTCCGGATGGCGATCCAACCAGAGATCGTGAATGGTCACGACCCCGCCATAGCGCCCGACGGTCTGCATTTTGAAGTTCGTCCCATGGTACAGATCCAATTGATCGGACGAGCCCCGCTTCCCCATCCCCCATCGGCTCGAGTTCATCCATTGGAGCCGCTCAACACCCGGCCACGCTTTCACAGAGTCAGGCTGCTCAGCGCCCGGTTTGGCATAGGCCAGAAAGTCGCTTCCTTCTTGCTGTGCCAGCATCGTACGAAGCAGGTGGTAGGAGTGCCACCCCACCCCACCCAGATCGCCCACCATCGGATTGGCATCAAAACCAATTCTCATCCTCTTCCCTTCTGAGCCCCTAGGAGTCTGCAGAAAAACTATTGCTGCACGGTGGAAGTTCAATGGCCCGCACATCTAGGACAACAGGAGAACACCGCGCAGGATGCTCAAAAAGGCCGTCCAGCAAGGCCGCAGCGAGCGAAGAGGCGAGGCGTACACTTCGGTACGCTGAGCCTCTGAGCGAAGCGAGAACGCCGCTGGCGGAATTTTTCAGCATCCTGCTAGCACCTCTCCATAGAGCTGTTCCATGTGCGCAACAGATGCATCCAGACTAAATCGCTCGTGTGCGCGCACCCTCCCGTTACAGCCCATCTGCTCTCGTCGAACGCGGTCTTCCAGGAGGGACACCACGGTTGCGGCTAATGATTCGACATCTCCCGGAGGAACAAGCAAGCCAGTCTCTCCTTGCGCCACGACTTCGGGAAGTCCCCCTGTCGTGGTCGCGACCACGGCTTTTCCCATTGCCATCGCTTCGACCACCGCAATCCCAAACCCCTCCATGAGTGCCGGGTGCACATACAGATCGAGGGAAGCCAGGAACGGCTGAACTGGGTCCTGAAAGCCAACGATATGCACGCGGTCAGCAATCTTCAACTCATGCGCAAGACCCTTCAATCGATCGGCATAGTTGTTATCGTCACTGCCCACGATCACGTAATGCACCGTGGGTACCGCACGGAGGATAGCCGGAAGGGCCCGAAGCATGACCTCATAGCCTTTTCGTGGAAACAGGTTGGCGATGGTGCCTAATAAGACGGCTCCGTTCGGGAGCCCGATCATCTGACGAATCGCCTGGTCATCATGTGTGGGTTGTCTCTCGGAAAGATCGATGCCGCTGTAGAGGGTCCTGACCTTTCTCGCCGACGCCCCGCCGGCAATCAGCGACTGTTCAATCTGCCGAGAGATCGCAATGACGGCCTCTACTCGATCAAGTTCATAGCGTCGCACCTTCGCCGGCTCGATTTCCTGTCTCACATGGGCCACGATCGGCACGGACTTAGCCACACAACGCGCGACCGCCCTCACGGTATGGGGAACCCACCAGATATCGTTCACATGAATCATGGCTGGATCGAGTCGATCCACGAGAGCGCCCAGACGCCGGACCGCCGATCGGCGTTGAACGAGTGCGAGGGGCTTTCTCCAGGGAGGAAGGCTGAGCGCATGAGTGGGGACGGCGATCGCGTGGAGTTGATCTCGGAATGGGCCCGTCCCTGGACAGACCACATGCGGCTCCCACTTCTGTCGATCGAGCGTCTTCAGTAATGCAATCAGATCGCACTCCGCCCCACCGATGGCTTCGATCCCATGCACGTACAGAATTCGCGTGCCCACTACTTTGCGTCCGGGTGAGAGTCGGCCTGCCTGGTTGCATCCCACAGCTTGGCATATTTCACAAAGGTGTACATGCTGGCGAACACACAAATAATGAGTCCGTGCACTCCATCGCGAAACCCCTGCCTTTTGAAATAATATTTCCAAAAGGTAAACAGTGGACGCACTGTCAGATCCGTCCACTGAACTGTCTTCTTTGTTTTCCCGCGCTCTCTCGCTGCCAAGGTCGTAAAGTTATTGAACTTCTTGAAGTGGTCTTCGATCGTCCGTTCCGTGTAATGATCAAGCGCATGGGTCAGATATCCGTGCAGTCCTTCAAACACAAACCGGTTGTGAGGCTCGCTGGCATCTAACCGACCGACGCCTCGTCGGAACAATCTAAGCTGATAGTCCGGGTACACCCCTCCCCACCGAATCCACTTCCCATAATAATAATTCTTCCTCGGTAGCGAATAGGCCACCGGACCCGCTTGGCTGGAAGTCTCTAACACGCGTTTGATTTCTGCGCGGAGATCGTCACTGACTCGCTCATCGGCATCCAGAATAAACACCCAGTCTGATGTGACACGATCGATCGCGGAGTTTTTTTGTTTACCAAAACCATTCCACTTGCGCTGGAAGACATGCGGCGTAAACTCCCGGCAAATTTCAACGGTATTGTCGGTACTATAGGAATCGACCGCGATGATTTCATCCATCCAAGCTACTGAGTCGAGAGCTTCGCGAATGTTCCGTTCTTCATTGAACACGACAATCGCGCAAGAAATCGTTTGATGCATATCGGTTCCTTCAGGCAAATGTTGTCAGGGAACTTCCCTTGAGCAAGGCATGATCATTCCCCATGCCCTAGCTAATCGGCTGAATGCCTTCCAGAAGAGAGGCAGTTTGAAGGCAAGCCTGAGTATGCTTACGAGGCATCACGCCGGCTTCCTTCTTTCGCCCCACCTCCTCGCGCCAAATCTGCCGTACAGTCACTACTCTCCGCATCAATTACCGCACCCTCGTCAACCCAACGGACAAACTGGCGACAGTCTGGAAGATTATGTTCCTCATTCTTGGTGATCGCCACACAAGCCACGGTGGACAGACCGGAAGCACTGGTCATGACGCCACTCCGCTGGGCAGCAGCGTCGCCGCCTGCTCAAACTGCCGGCGGTACTGCTCGACCACGCGATCGGGGCTGATCCAGAGCCGGCGCCATGCGGTGGCACGATCCAGCTCCTGCACCAATTTCTTCACAGGTTTCACCACACGCCGAGCGAATCGCTGCCCAGCGGACGATGAGGCAAATTCCGCCGGCTTACACCACAGCTCGCTCTGTTCGGCCTGGCTCCACTTCCGGTCGATCGTCAATCGTTCATGGGTGCAGGCAAATGGCTCCCGCTTACTCTTCATCGTCGCCCGGATGAAATGATGCACGAACGACGCCCCCACGACCATGCATCGCTTCATATCCCCGACCACCTGTTCGCGCTTGCGCAGGGTGTAGTACAAGTCCCAGTCAGCGGACTGAATCCGTTCGTCCAACCCCTCGAGTGCGTTATAGGTCGAATGCCTGATCATGACGCAGGACCCGACGATCCCATCGAACATCGTTCCAGCGAACGCACGATGCGCCTCCCCGCAATAGCGTTCCCAATCGCCATACATCGCCTGAATCATCGTTCGTAGCTGGTCGATGCCTTTTCCGCTGGAGAGCCGCCCTTGTCCGATGGCCGCCCAGCGTCCCTGCATCCAATCGGTCAAGGAAGCAGTCGGCATCATTTCCAGCCCCAGCGGCGACGCGGCATCCAAACGATATCGCTCCATCGCCTCGATCAAGAATCCGTTCCAGTTCGGCGCGACATACAGGTCATTATTGATATGGCAGAGAAACTTTCCGCTCGCCGCGTCGGATCCGAGATTCATCGATTCCGGGTAGCAGAGGTTTCGATCGTTTCGAATCACCCGGCACCCGTTCGCTTCAAAGAACTCCGCCGACCCGTCCGTCGAGTGATTGTCGACGACGATGACTTCGTACGGACCGGTCGTGTACCGGCGGATCCCTTCGAGGAAGAGTTGGTTGTGCCCCAATTGATTGTGCACGGCTACGATGATACTCAGCATGATGTAACGCTCGGTCGACTTCTCATGTTACCCTCGAAAGCCGCGTCGAAGGACTTCCCGATAAAACTGGAGATTCAGCCAGCGATTGCGGCGGGCAGCCCTTNNGGGAAGATCGGAGACGACCCGCCATCACCGCTGGATGCGATCCAGCGAATTCCTTCAACATGGCATAGTCTTCAAACTGAAAACTGTCGTGAGCGAGTTGTTTGGCCTCTGCGGGAGGAATATGGTCCTCTCCATGATAGACCGTCACTTGCTCTCGCTTTTTCTCCAGCATCGTTTTAGGATCCTTCACCCACCCATAGTGAAAGACGCGCCCGCCCGATGGGGCAATCCATTCCTTCGGACCACTCTGGAGATACTGCTGAGTCGCCTTGAGATGGAACCCCACAGCATCGCCGCAGGACTCAACTTCGCCGTTGTTCCTGATGATCCGCACCGCTTTGTGGTAAAACCAGGGATTCGTCGACCAATAGTCCGCGATAAAATGCAGATACCGGAACAAAATCCCTTTCACCTCAGAATTGCCGAGCTGGCGGCGCATCGCCTCCTGGATGACCGGCAAATCGTCTTCGTGCACGACTTCGTCGGCTTGAATGTAGAACGCCCAATCGCCGGCACAGTGCGCCAACGCGATATTGCTCTGTTGTGCGTAGATCAGTCCGTCTTTTCGCAGTTTCTCGTCCCAGACCGACTCCACGATTTTGATTTTCGGGTCGCTGATCGAGCGAATCAGGTCAAGCGTGCCGTCGTCGCACCGCCCGACATTCACGATAAACTCATCGACCACCGGCAAAACTGAACGAATCGACTCCACGACCGGATAGTCGTACTTCACCACGTTCCGTACGAATGTAAATCCGCTGACTTTCATGGTTTCTTGTCTATTCGGTCCGTTCAGTCTGTCTGGTCCATCTCGTCTCCCAGTTGCACGGATCTAAAAGACTGAATAGACCAGACAGACCTCTACACTAGGCAGACACTTTGTCCTTCGAGAGCTCCCAGAATTTTGCATACTTCATGACGGTGTAATAGGCATAGAGTCCGGAAAGAATCAAGCCAGGCAGGCCATCGAGGAAGCCGGCCCGCTGCACATACATCTTGAGAAATGCGCCAAGCGGGTGGGTGATCAATTGATGGGAGGAGAACCGCCGGCCTTGCTCCGCCATGCGACGGGCCATCAAATCCGAGTAGCGATCCTGTTTCGCCACATAGTGATCGATGTCCCGAAAGGGATACTGCAGCGCGGAGCTCTTGAGAAATCCGACCGGCCCGTCACAATCAAAGCTCTCATGGACCAGTTCTTCGCGATAACGAAACCGTCCCTTTCGAAATAGCTGCGGTTGCCGATAATCGGGATACCAGCCGCAATGTTTGATCCACCGGCCTAAAAAATAGTTCTTTCGAGGGACAAAGTAGGCATCAGCTTCCAGTCCGCGTTCGAGCAGCAGTCGAATCTCCTCCCGCAACTCGGGCGTCATCCTCTCATCGCTATCCAGACTGAAGACCCACTCATGGGTCGTGAGTGCGACTGCCTCGTTGCGCAATCGCCCGAATCCGTGAAAGTCGAGTTGGTACACCTTATCGGTAAATTCACGGCTGATCGCCGCGGTCCGATCGGTGCTGTGCGAGTCCACGACAATCAACTCATCACCCCAGCCTGCCACAGACTCGAGGCAAGCCCGCATATTGGGCTCGTCGTTGTAGGCAATGACATACACCGACAGCTTAGACATGCACGACCCTTAGCGGAGCAGGCTGTGGCAAAACGATGCTGGCCCATCGGGAATCCAATGGCCCGCATGTCTGGGACAACAGAACACGACCACGCAGGATGCCCAAAAAGTTCGTCCAGCAAGGCCGCAGCGAGTGAAGGACCGAGGCGTACCCTCTGGGGTACGTTGAGGGTCTGAACGATGCGAGAACGCCGCTGGCGGACTTTTTTAGCATCCTGCTAGACATGGAGCACTCTCAATGGGGAAGGATCTCCGGCTACCTGGACCACGTGCTGCGCAATCGTTTCCACAGTCAGCCGGTCGAGACAGTCCCAATAGGGACAGGCTTCGTAAATACATTTTTCGCAAGTCGGCACATCAGGACGCAGAACGACTCCCTTGCCAAGCGGCTGCCAACGCGTCGGAAGATTGTTGCGCCGCGGATCGAACAGACTGACATTCGGAACACCGCAGGCTGCGGCAATATGGGCCGGGCCTGTGGCTCCGGAGACCACCGCGTGACTCGCCGCAATCACGGCCATCAACTCACGCACCGATAACTGCCCCATGAGATTCAAGACCGGGGCAGGAGGCGGCGCAGCAGTGAGCACTTGCTGGTTGAACATGTCTGCTTCCGCCTGGCTTCCAGTCAGCACCACCCCCACACCCTTCCGATGCAACTCTTGCGCGAGCGAATGATAGTGTTCAACGCGCCAGCGCCGGGCCGCAAACCCTCCTGGATGGAGCACGACCCGGGGTGTCGGCATGCCGCGCAACCGCTCTTGCCCCCATGCTCGTTCTGCATCGGTCAGCACGAGACTCGGTGGAGACACGATGCCAGGCTGCAATCCTAGCCCTGTGAGCATGCCGACGTTATACGCGGTTTCATGCTTGGAAAAATCTTTCCGATGTTCATAGACCCGACGATTCGCCAAGACACTGTACCAGCGGTAGCCTGTCGCTACTCGAATCGGAACCCGCGCCAGGAACGCTGCCCACATCAAATGCTTGAACGGCTTGAGAAACACCACGGCATCGACGGCCCGGCGAAATAACGCCACCAGCTCGCGCAGGGATTCCCGGCCCGTGACCGTCCAAACCTCGTCGAGATCCGGATGGTGAGCCAAGAGTGGGGCTGCATACTCACTGGACAGAAAGGTGATCCGCGCCTCTGGCAGGAGCCGGCGCAGCGCGGAGGCGACCGGCAGACACAGAATTTCATCGCCGATCCCGTCAGGCCTGACCAAGAGGACATTCATCGGGGAACCATCCGAAGGGACCTCTGCGATCGAGCCGCCGCCAGGACCTGCTCGGGCGACACCGTTCGCAAACACTCCAAGGGCAGAATATTCTGGCACGTCCGACTGAAACAGGGTCTGCAGGGCACGTTCCCGGTCAACACGTGATGACCCACCCCATAGGGACCGGTCCGCGCCGCACTCGTCGGCCCGAACAGGGCCACGACCGGTGTACCAACCGCCGCTGCGATATGCATCGGACCTGAATCGTTCGTAATCAGCAGCGACGCCTTGCTCAGGAGTGCCGGCAGCAACCCCACTGTCGTGGCTCCGGACAGATCAATGGCAGGGATCTTCATTTCTGCCCTCACCGCAGCGACTTCTACTCGTTCGTCAGGACCGCCGATCATCACCACCGCGCCACATCCTTCTTGCCGCAGCCGATCTGCAACTTCGGCGAATGACGCAGCAGGCCACCGCTTGGTCGGCCATCGGGCAGAGACATTCATCGCCACCCAACTCGTTCCAGGCGTCACACCGGATCGGCTCAACAGGCGATCGACCTCCTCATAATCGGTTTGCGGGATGCAAAAACGGAACTCCGGCGTACCGGCCTCCATAGCCCCCACCGCCTTGCCCACCAGCAGGTAGCGATCGACCGCGTGCATCTCCAATTGTGGAACCGGCACGCGCCTCGAATAGAACCAGGGACTCCCCTCTCGCCCATTGGCAAATCCCACAAGCAGAGGAGACCCGCTGAGCCAGCCGATGGCGGCGCTCCGAAAGAGACCTTGAAGATCCACGACGAGATCGAAGCGCTCTGCACGAAGGAGGGACACCTGGGAGAGCCACCCCGTGAACGTCGACTCCACCGGCCACACTCGATCCACCCCGTCGATGCGCTCGACGAGACCAGCCCACTCGCGCTTGACTAGCCAGGTCAGTCGAGCCTTGGGATAGGCGCGACGAATTGCCGCGCAGGTCGGCATCGCATGCACGATGTCGCCCAGTGAACTCGGCTTGATCAACAAGATGTGGCGATAGTCGGACATGATGTATGCCGTCAGCTAGATGCGCACGATACTAGCGAGACGCGCGTGACGTGCGAGACTCGAAATTTCATGGGTCTTGCCCGTCTCGCTTTTCCCGCTCGTCGCGCCCTTTCGCGCTCTTCACCGCATCGGCCAAGATCCAGTCAACTGCCTCAGCCATAGACTTCGCCACGGCATCCGGCATGGCCTGTTCATCCTTGAGCCTGTCCAACGCCTGCGCGTCCACCAGCGAGGTCGTAATCAAAATAGCCTTGGCGCCCACCCTGTTCGCCAGTTGTATGTCACGCGCGTGATCGCCGACCAAATAGGAACGTCGGAGATCCAGGTGCAGCTCTGACACAGCCCGCTCCACCATTCCGACATTCGGTTTGCGACAGCGGCAGCCATCGCCAGGATGGTGCGGGCAGAAATAGATCGCATCCAGCGCCGCGTCCTCCTGTTCCAAAAGACCTTCCAATCTGGCATGGATCGCTTCCAGATCCTTGAGGGTCACAATTCCACGGCCAACACCGGATTGGTTGGTCACGACCACTAATCTCGCACCAGCCCGTTTCAATCGCGCCAGGGCTGGCCCGACCCCCGCCAACAACATCAGCTCAGCGGCGACTTTCAGATAGCCTGGATCGTAGTTCAATGTTCCATCTCGATCCAGAAACACGGTGACACCGTCGAGAACGTTCATCTGGTTTGTTTGGTTGATCTTGTTTGTTTGGTTTATTTGGTTTGAACCAGAGGAACCAGACAAACGAGATGAACCAGAGAGACCAGTTATCTGCTTCGTCGCCGCCTCATGCACCTGATCAACCGTTACCCTTGTCATGCACCGATGGTCGATGGGACATTCACGCAACAGACAGGGAGCGCAATCGACCGGCTGCCGCACAATGGCATGGGCGTTCCCAAAGGGCGACGTGGTGCGCCAATCGGTCGGACCGAAGATCGCGACGACCGGCACCTGGAACGCGGAGGCGATGTGCATGGGTCCCGTATCATTCGTGAGCAGCATCGCGCACCGTTTCACCGCCGCCATCAATTCCCGGATCGTCGTCGCCCCGGACAAGACCAGGGATCGGGACGACAGACGCGCAGCAATCTCCTGGCCTAAACGCTCTTCCCCCTTGGCCCCAAAAATCACTACGCTGACTTGCTGTTCGCGAGATTCACGAATCGTACGGCAGAGTCGTTCCGTGGCCTCGGCAAACCGTTCAGGCAACCAGCGTTTGGCCCCGCCGTATGTCGAACCGGGGTTGATTCCGACGACGACATCCGATGCGGTCAATCCGCCCTGGGCGAATCGCCCCGCCATCGCCCGTTCCTCCTCAGGAAAGATGACGAGTTCCGGTACAGGGGGATCTCCCGTGAGGCCCAGCGGCTTTAACAAATCCCAATAATAGCGGACTTGATGGACGAGCGTGCGGGGATCCGGCGCAGCGACTGGATCGGATAACAGCAGACTTCGTCCGTCTGTCGCATACCCATAGCGCCGAGGCACGCCGGCCAGGAAAGTCAGGAACGCCGCCTCGAACGCATTCTGAAATAATACCGCCAGATCGAAGCCTTGCCTCCGCAACTGCCCGGCCAGCGCCAACTTACCGGAGAACCCCGCATGACGCCCCTTGGTGTCGTAGGTCAGCACGCGCGTCAATGCCGGATGGCCCGCGAACAAATCGGCCACAGCCGGCTTGACCAACAGCGCGATCTGAGCGTCGGGAAACAGCCTCCGCAATCCACTGAGCGCAGGCTCGCACATCACCGCATCGCCAAGCCAGTTGGGTCCACGCACAAGAATTCTTTTGATGGTTTCTCTATCCACAGGCCTCCGCAACAAGGAAGCGGCGCGGGACGCGCGAGAAGAGCGCGACGTGCGTGACATGCGAACACGCCCTGTGCAACCAGAAGGGGTTCTCGCCCATCCCGCTCATCTCACCTTGCCTCCGACCCCCAGCACCAATCGCCGCAATCGCTCTTCCCCGACTGTCACATCCGTGGTCAGTCGGACTGCCCACCAGCTATCGGTGGGGTGGAGCAGCGCAGCCAACTTGCAGGCATCTTTCTCCGTCGTCACGACCAGCTCAGCCTGGAGTTCGGTCGCTCTGGCTCGCAGTTGCTCGACATCCTGACTCGTATAGGCATGGTGATCAACATAGGCCACTTCATCCAGAATCCTGATCCCTATTCGCTCGACGAGGGAGCGAAATGATCCGGCATGTCCCACGCCGCTACAGAGCAGCGCTGTCTTTCCCTTGCACCAGGATAGCGGCTGCGACGCTGCCGGCACCACCGACACAAGCCTCTCTGGACGAAAGACCACCTGGATTGGGTCCGGCATCGTACCGAGCGTTGCCTGCAGCCTGTGACATACCTCGGTCACCTGAGCCGGCACGTCCGCTCTCGTGACCACAATCGCGGTCGCGCGCGCCGCCGCCTGAAGCGGCTCCCGGAGTCGACCGGCCGGCACTAGTGCCGCGAGTCCCTCCGCATCCGTGGCATCGACCAGCAAGAGATTCACGTCACGATAGAGCCCCAGGTGCTGAAATCCATCGTCGAGTACCAGACAATCCAACGGAAAACGATTCAAGACCCAGTCACCGAGCTCATAGCGATCGGCGCCAACGGCAACGATCGCCTTGGGACAACGCTGCGCCATCAAAAATGGCTCATCGCCTGCCTCGTGGGGGCCGACCAGCAGTCGCTCGCCATTCGACACTAACAGATACGGATCCGTACTTGTCCGTCGATAGCCCCGGCTGAGAATCGCCACCCGTTTCCCCTGAGCCAGGAGCCAATCAGCAAGCACAATGACCACCGGCGTTTTCCCCGTCCCACCCAGCGTGAGATTCCCGACACTCAGCACGGGAACCGGTAATCTCCGCTGAGCGAACCAGCCCCAGTAGTACAGAAGTGCGCGCAGCCGCGCAACCACCCCATAGGGGATTGCGGCCCACATCAGCCACCATCTGACCTTTGTCCCGGGATTCAACACTTTTCGGACCTACTCAGGTGTTCAGGCTGAAGGCTGAATACTATAAATGATCTCGCAAAGCACGAATCAAGCCATTCAAGACCTTCTCGGTTTCTATGACCTTGGGTTCAAGCAGCGGTGAATCCTTCAATAACAGGCTGACGGCTGAAGACTAAAAGCCTTCAGCCTCTCTATCTGAGTTCTGCCTGACTGTCACGAGCGCACCCCTCCACGATGTTAGAAGGAACTGACACTGCTGCCCGCCGTATTTGAGACGTCAGTCAAACTCCTCAGGTGTTTAGACTGAAGTCTGACGCCTTCAGCCTATGTACCTGAATAGTTACCATCAGCCAACTCAAATGCCCGAAGTTGTGTGTGATCACGCATGATTGACCCCTAAAGGCCTTCAGCCTATCTACCTGAGCAGTTGCCACTTTTCTACATTATCGCCCAGCCATGAGGGGAAGTGACCGGTCCGCGAGAGGAGACCCGCTGGTGCCTTGCTGTGGCGTCAGCAGCCTGTCGATGGCCTCCAGCGTCTGTTGCAAGGCTCCCTGATTCTGTTCGACCACCTGACGAGCCGACCGGCCCATCCGCTCCCGTTCCTCATCATCAGAAAAGAGGGCCAATACCTGTCGGGTGAGGTCCTCCGCGTAGAGAACCCGACGGCCCCCTCCCGCCTGGATCAAGAGGTCTGCAATCTCCGCACAGTGGTCGGTGTAGGGCCCGAACAACACCGGCTTCGCCCACTGAGCCGGCTCCAGCAGATTGTGTCCACCAATCGGAACGAGTGTGCCGCCGACGAACGCCACCACAGCTTCCCGGTAGATCGCAGCTAACTCGCCGCGCGAATCGAGCACCAACACACGAGGACCGGTAGACCGCGGCGCGCCGGCCTGCCCGATGGCACTGCGTCGCTGCACGGCGAGCCCGTGCACCCGAATCATCGCCTCCACCGATTCCGCTCGTTCGATGTGTCGAGGAGCCAGCAACAAGACCGCAGAAGGATACTGTGTCACGAGCGCCCGATAACACTCCACAAGGGTCTCTTCTTCACCGGGATGGGTACTGCCTGCGACAAACAGCTGCTCCGTATCCTGAAGCCCAAGACGAGTTCTCGTCGTTCCACTTTCCGTGACGGCTGGTATCGGCTGATCGAACTTGATATTCCCTGTTCGCCTGACTCGCGAAGCCTCTGCTCCCAGCGCGATGATACGGTCGACGTCGCGGTCCGACTGCATCAAGCAGAGGCTGAGCGTCTGCAACATCGTCCGATAGAACGATCGCACAGGCGCCCACTGCTGCCGCGCAAAAGACCTGGTCGAGAGTCGACCGTTCACGAGGGCAGTCGGCACTCCACGCCGACGCAGGTGCCACAAGAGATTCGGCCAGAGTTCGGTCTCGACGAAAAGATAGAGGGAAGGTTGCAGTCGTTCGATGAAGCGGGAGACGGCACATGGGAAATCGAGCGGCGCATAACAGTGGTCTGCCACGCCAGCCAACCGTTGCTCCACGGCTTCCCGTCCAGTCTCGGTCACCGTCGAGACCACCAGGCGATGTTCTGGATGACGGCGATGCAGCTCGTTGACGAGCGGCGTCACCGCCACCACTTCACCGAGAGAGACGGCATGAATCCAGATGACTGGTCTGTCTGGTGCGTTTGGTCTATCTGGTTGGTCTGGTCGACGAGATAGACCAGAAAGACCGGATAGACCAGACTGACTATTTTGCAATCCCAGCCGTTGAAGCAATCCGCGACGGCACCGTTGTTTGGCCAGCAGGATCGCCACGATGACCGGGGAAACGGCCAGCAACACAATATTGTAGAAGAGACGCCACATATGAGCTGTCAGCGGTCAGCCATCAACCATGGACCGTGGCGCGAGAAGCGCGAGAACCGGCTGGTTTCTCTTGCTTATTTGGTCTGTTTGGTCGAACTAGACTAACCAGATGAACAAAACAAACCAGATGAACCAGATCAACCCGTTTCGCCTGTCTCGCGCGGCTATCCTGCTAGGCCTTGCAGGCGTCATCCGCCTGATCCGTCAGTCGATTCAGGGCCGTCTCAAGCTCCAGGCGTGCCGCCTCCAACGCCTGTTCATCAGAATCTCGCGGAACCCAGATGGGGGTGCCCCACAGATAGAGGCCCCGAGACCATGGATACGGGACCATGAACCGATCCCAGCTCGCGAAGAGTTTTTTTTTGAGCAGCTAAAGGCCAGCGGCACAATCGGAAGCCCGGTTGCTTTCGCCAACTGAACCACCCCGAGTTTTGCAAACTGGCGGGGCCCCTTGGGCCCATCGGGAGTCACCACAAGATCAGCGCCGGATCGCCCAAGGCGGATCAGCTCCCGCAAGGCAAAGGCCCCACCCCTGGTGCTCGATCCCCGCACGCACTGGAACCCGAAGCGCTCGACGATACGCGCGATGATTTCACCATCTCGATGCTGGCTAATCAAGATATGTGCCTGGCTCCCTCGGTAGGTCAGCGGCATCATCAGCTGACGCGCATGCCAAAAGGCGATAATGACGCGTTTCCCCTCCCGGTACAACGCATCGACTTGCTCATGGCCCCTGGTCTCTATCCGCATCGACCGCCCCAGCCCTCGAATCACCGCAGCCCCGATCGGAGGGAGCACAGAGAGCTTCAGCCACTTCTCGACTCGCTTCATGGCGGGGTTACGCATCGGGCACATCCTGGAACTGCATGGCATGGAGCCGCTGGTACTGTCCCCCGCGACGAAGCAGCTCGTCGTGCGTCCCCACTTCGACGATCAAGCCTCGGGCCAGGACCATGATCCGATCGGCCCGTTGAATCGTGGATAACCGATGGGCAATGACGACGGTCGTTCGATTTTTCATCAAATTGGCGAGTGCCAGCTGGACGACCCGTTCGGACTCGGTGTCCAACGCCGACGTCGCTTCATCGAGGATGAGCAAGGGGGGATCGCGTAAGATCGCGCGGGCAATGGCCACGCGCTGCCGCTCCCCGCCGGAGAGTTTCACCCCTTTCTCTCCCACGACCGTCTGGTACCCCTGCGGAAGGCGCTCGACAAAATCATGGGCATAGGCCAATCGCGCCGCCTGGATAATGTCTTCGTCGATCGCGTCCTCCCGTCCAAAGGCGATGTTGTTGCGTATGCTGTCGTCAAACAAGACCACATCTTGCGACACCATGCCAATCTGCGATCGGAGCGAGCGGAGGGTGTACGACTGAATATCGACCCCATCGATGAGAATGCGACCGGCGGTCGGCTCGTAAAAACGCGGGATAAGATTGACCAGGGTCGTCTTTCCACTGCCACTGCTGCCTACGAGGGCCACCATTTCTCCGGCGCGAATCGTCAGGTTGATGTCGTTGAGAGCCGGCACCGCCTGGCTCTCATAATGAAACGTCACATCGTCAAACGTCACCGACTGCCCAATCCGCGGCAACTCCAACCGGCCCCGCTCCGCATCCTGCTCGGTCTTGAGGTCCAAGACGCTAAAGACCCGTTCTGCCGCGGCCAGGGCCTGTTGAATCGAATTATTGGAACCGGACAGCCGGCGAAGCGGCGTATAAGCCATGAATATCGCGGTCAGAAATGAGAAGAACGCCCCCGGCGTCATGGAGCCGTTGATCACGAGAAATCCGCCATACCAGATAATCGCCGCGACCCCCACGACACCGATCACTTCCATATGCGACGATCCGAGAGAGGAGACCTGAATCGCCTTCATCGTCGTACTGAGGAACGAGCGGTTGCTCTGTTGAAATCTCGCCGCCTCCGCCTCTTCGCGTCCATAGGCCTTCACCATGCGAATGCCGGATAAGGTTTCCTGAAGTGTGGAAGCCATATCCCCCATCCGCTCTTGACCGCTTGCCGCCAGCGCTCGCAACCGCTTCCCCATCCGCACCATCGTGAACACGGCCAAGGGAGTGACAATCACTGAGAGACCGGCCAGCCGCCAATTCTGATAGAAGATTACGCCCATCATAACCAGGAACGTGAGTCCCTGCTGAAACACATCTTTCAGCACTCCCGCCACCGCGTTGGCCATCAGCGTGACGTCGTTCACCACTCGGGATACCAACCGCCCCGACGTATTCACATCGTGATAGGGAACAGGCAGCCGAATGAGTTTTCCGAACAACTCCTGTCGAATGTCGGTGATCACCTGATTCCCGACATAGTTCATGAGATAGTTTTGTCCGTAGTTGAAGACGCTCTTGAGCACCGCCACGACGAAGAGCGCGAGCGGAAGGACGAGCAGCAGACTTTCGTTCTTGTTGATGAAAATCTCGTCGAGGACCGGTTTGACCAGCCAGGCATAGGCGCCGGAGAAGGCTGCCACTAACGCCGAGCAGACAAACGCCGCACCCAACCGGACCCGATAGGACTTCAGGTAGCGGACCAATCGCATCAAGCGATCTAGAGTCGACATTCAGACAACGCCACCTGCGCAGCTCGGCTGGAGGCGCCGGGCTCCCCCAAAGATTGCCGAACCTGTCGCAGCCCTTCTTTCATATCATTATACGCCGACGGATCGCGCAAGAGGTGCAGGACTTCCTGACACAACCGCTCGGCCGTCGCCTCATCCTGAATCAGTTCCGGTACGATCGATCGGCCGGCCACCAAATTGACGAGCCCGATCCATTTCACATTGATCAACCAACGCGCCAGCCGATACGTCAACGGCGACGTCTTGTACAGCAGCACCATGGGAGTCCCCACCACCGCCGCCTGCAAGGTTGCGGTCCCCGACGCAATGAACAACACATCGGATAGGGCCATCACCTCGCTGGCTTGATCGTGCACCACGCGAACCGGCACAGGGCTGTGCTGCAGCAGGGCCTGAATCAGATTATCGTCAATTGAGGAGGCCTGCGCCAGGATAAACTGCGTTCCCGGTTCAGCCGCAACCAGTTGCGCAGCCGCCTTGAGAAGCACCGGCAGGAGCATTTCGACTTCGCTCACTCGACTCCCGGGCAACAATCCGACGACGCGGGCGGACTCGTCCAAGCCGAACTCACTGCGAAGCTTCGTACGATCATATTGCGGCGCCACCGTATCCAGCAATGGATGGCCGACGAACGTGCAACGAACTCCTGCTCGACGATAGAGTTCCGGCTCGAAGGGGAGAATGACGACGACATGATCGACCCGGCGCTGAATCCACTTCATGCGCCCCGGCCGCCAGGCCCACACTTGTGGGGCAATGTAGTAGAGCACACGTCGACCAGCGGCTTTGGCAACCCGAGCGAAATGAAAGTTCAGCCCTGGATTATCGATCAGCACGACAAGATCCCAAGCCTCTGCCTTCAGCACCCGCCGGATGGCGCGCACGCGCTGGACCATGGCTCGGATAGCGGATAGTCCGATCAATCCCATCACGTCCAGCTGCGGGACACCCGGCACAAGACTCACACCCGCGGCGCGCATCCCAGACCCACCAATGCCTACCAGCTGGACTGTCGGGTCGAGCGCCATGATCGCTTTGGCTAAATGAGCCCCGTGGAGATCACCCGAAGCTTCGCCTGTTACGATCAGAATCCTCATGGCTTTGGGGACGGGGTAACGGGAAGGGGTATGGGGGCAGATGGGTAACGGGATAAAGGATCTGCAGCTTCTATCCCGACTACCCCTCTACCCCTTCTTTATCCCGCTACCCCAACTACCCCTTATATCCCATTACCCCTTCCGCATGGCGAGCTGCAAAGGCCCCAATGGCCTGCAAGACCTGATGCGCCACGTCCACTGCCGCCGCGCCATCCTCCCCTGACACCACCGGCCTCGTGCCCGTGCCGGCTGCGTGAAGAAACGATTCAAGTTGGAGCTTCAAGGGTTCTTCGTCTCCACCCTGCAGATGCGCGACCTCGACGGTCGGCCGCTCCCCTGCCTTGGCATTGCGTCGGCAAACCATCCCTTGCCGCGTCTGGAAATCGATCGACAGATAATTGTCTCGCTGGAAGAGACGGAGCCGGCGCATCTTATTCGTCGATACGCGGCTGGAGGTTAGGTTGGCCACGCAGCCGCTCCGGAACTGAATGCGGGCGTTGGCAATATCGATCGAGGAGGACAACACCGCCACCCCCGCAGCACGCACCTCTTCGACGGGACCGGGATTCAAAGACAGCACGAGATCCAGATCGTGAATCATCAGGTCCAACACCACATCCACGTCCGTCCCCCGTTCACTGAAGCTGCTGAGACGGTGACATTCGATGAACACAGGCCGTCCGATATGGGGACGCATCAGCGCCATTACCGGATTGAACCGTTCGCTGTGACCGACCTGTAAACAACAGCCCCGCTGCTTGGCCAGCTGCACCAACTCCTGCGCCTCTCCGGGCGTGACGGCAATCGGTTTTTCGACCAGAACATGTTTGCCCGCCTGCAGACAGGCTTTTGCAACGGCATAGTGGACTGACGTGGGCACCGCCACACTGACGACATCGACGTGCGACAACAACTCATCAGCCGTACGAAAGACGCACACCCCATGCCGATCTGCGACCATCTGCGCACGTTCGACCGACTGGTCCGCCACGCCGACGAGCTGCGCCCCAGTCAAGGAGGCATAGAGGCGCGCATGGTGCTGCCCGAGATGTCCGACGCCGATGACGCCTGCCCTCAATGGTGTCATGCTTCGAGGTTCATTTCCCGCTCGGTTCGAGTTTCGTGATCCCGACAATGGCAATGCGAGCGGACTTGGCCTTCTCCAACATGATCTCGCGATCCAACAGGATGGTCCGACCGGCTTCGATCGCCAACACGGATGCCTTGACCGATGCCATCACCTCGATAGTCCGAGGCCCCACGGCCGGGAGATCGAACCGTAAGTCCTGCTGCGGCTTCGATCGCTTGACCACCACCGCCCCCCCCTTGGCCAAATCGCCGCCGCGCTTGATGGCTCCGTCGGTGCCTTCGACCGCCTCGACGGCCACGACCACGCGATCTTTAATCACGACGCACTGCCCGATATCGAGACGCCCGATGTCATGCGCCACTTCCCACCCATAGCGGATATCCTCCCACTCTTTCTCCGATGGAGTCCGCGCGGTCAACGACCCTTCTTCCACGAGAATGCCCTCAAGCCCGAAGGTTGACTCACAGATGACAATACCTTCTCGCTCAAGCTCCTTCGCCAATTCGCGCAGAATGTCGTCGTCTTTCCAGAGCGCCACGCGTGTCGCCAACGCCAAAGTGCGAAAATCGGGCCGCAGGGTGGTAAAGACATGGGTCTTTTTGATCCCGCCCAACATCACGGCCTGATGGACCCCGTCTTCCTTGAATGCTTTGATCAGCTTGTTGAGCTGGCCGATCTTGATCCAATGGATCCGATCCACATGGCCGGCCAACTCCGGTTCCGTCTCGCCTTCATGCGCCACGGCCGACACGTGATAGCCGAGCTTCCTGGCATTATCCGCAAAAATGATCGGGAACCGGCCGTTGCCGGCAATGAGCCCAATCCGCTCGCCATCGGTGACGTGAGGCAATGATGCCACGGCGCTTACTCCTCATCCTCTTGATCTTTGCCAACCGACCGGCAGATGCCGCGCTTCGTCCCCTCCAGGAATCCCACGACCGTCATGACATCGGGCTGGTCCTCGAACTCGATCTTGGCGAGCTTGGCCGCTTCAGCAGTTCGATGCCCCGACCGGAAGAGCATATCGTACGCCCGTTTCAGTACCGAGATCCGATCGTTCGAAAACCCCTGCCGGCGCAACCCCACCGAGTTGAGGCCATACATCCGCGCACGATAGCCACCCGCAGCCCGCATGAACGGTGGGAGGTCCTGCCCGAGGGCGCAACAGCCGCCAACCATGGAGTACGACCCGACCCGCACGTGTTGATGGATACCGGTCAGTCCTCCGATGATGGCATAGTCGCCGATGGTGATGTGGCCGGCTAAACTGGCGGCATTGGCCAGGATGAGATGGCTGCCGAGATGACAATCATGGGCGATGTGCACATAGGCCATTAAGAAGTTCTTGGAGCCGATGGTGGTCGTTCCACCGCCTTGTACCGTCGCGCGGTTGACCGTGACATATTCCCGAATGATGTTGTCGTCGCCGATCACCACCTTAGTCGGTTCGCCCTTATAATTGAGATGTTGGGGCGGGGCGCCGATCGAGACAAAGGGATACAGCTCACACCGCGCACCGATCTTCGTCCAGCCATCGACTGCGATATGAGAAACAAGACGCGTCCCCGGTCCGATGGTGACGTGTTCGCCGATCACACAAAAGGGACCCACGACGACGTCGGCGGCCAACTGTGCGTTGGGGTGAATGATCGCGCTCGCATGAATCTGCACTCTTAACCTCCAGTGAGACGGAAATCGTGAATCGTTATTCGTTAACCGTGAGTGCGGGTGCTGGCCACATTTCTTTTCGTTTCACGTTTCACGCTTCACGTCTTTCTCCTCAGTCACCATGGCGGTCACTTCGGCTTCACAGACGAGTTCATCCTCGACAAAAGCCTTGCCTTGCATCTTCCAGAATGGCGCCCGTTTCTTGACGACGTCGACCTCAAACCGCAATCGATCACCGGGCACGACCGGTTTTCGAAACTTCGCTCCATCAATACCGGTCAAATACACCACCGGACGCGTCGCGCGCCCCATCGACTTCAGCGCCAGAATCGCACCAACTTGAGACATGGCTTCGAGAATCAACACCCCCGGCATGACCGGGCGTCCGGGAAAATGCCCTTGAAAGAAGGGCTCATTGATCGTCACGTTCTTGATCCCTACGATCCGCCGGTCGGGGTCCAACTCCTGCACACGATCGACCAGAAGAAAGGGATATCGGTGAGGCAAGAGGGACTGAATTTCTGCTTGTTCCATCACGGACATCGGCGGAACCTCCTCTATAGGGACGACTTCAATTGTGTGCGTTCTGAGGTTGTGGCGACATTAAGAATACTCTCTTCAAGCTCGCTCCACTTTCTTCTTAGGGGGTGGCCTGGTTTGGCCCCTACTGCGCACGTCCAATGATCCTTCCAAGCTTGCTCGTCATCTCTCCAGAGATGGGGGCTGATTGAGCTTCCACTGCGCGCGTCCAACGAGGGCCTTCTGAGGCCGCGCGTTGCGCGAGCACAGAAGATCATCAGGCTCCATCCCCTCCTCTGCTACTTATTCTGTCGATCGAACTCCTTCACCACCTGATCGGTCAAGTCCAACGCAGGTTGATGATAGAGCACAATCTTGATCGCCGCCTCGCTTCCCTTGTCGATAATCGCGACGTACCCGTTCTTTTCCCCCACGGCTTGAGCGGCCGCTTGGACCTTCTTCGAGTATTCCGCCACCATTTCACGCTGCTTCTGTTGAATCTCGCGATTGAAGTCGGCCAGACGACGTTGATACGCATCCAGCTTGGCCTGGAACTGACCTTGCTTCTCTTGCTTCGCGCTGTCGTCCAACTTCCCGTCTTGAATCGTCTGTTGCAATTCCTTCAGTTCTTGATCGTCCGCATTGATGATCTTTTGCCTGGTGATAGAATAGGCCTTGAGCTCTTCCAAGGCCCGCTTGCCGGCCTTCGACTGCTCGATCACCAGTTGTTGGTTCATCACCGCAACCTTGAAGGTTTCAGCCGACAACCCCTGCGACACCATCGCCAACCACAATGACACTGTACTGATCAGACAGACCACTCTCGTTCGCTTCATCGAATCCTCCTCCTCTCCTCACGAGTACCACATCCTACGCATGCAGCAGGATGCTGAAAAAGTCCGCCAGCCGGTCTTGCTTATTTGGTCTGCCTGGTTTGTCTGGTTGAACGAAACTAAGCAGATGAACCAAATCAACCAAACAAACAAAAAAAACCAGATGAACCAGACAGTCCGGGCTAAGGATATTCACGATTAAATTCGTCGATCACTTGACCGGTAATATCGAGTCCTGCCTCGCTATATAAGGTGGGGCCGCCTTTCCCCTTGTCCATGACGACCTGTAATCCGAGGCGCTTCGATACTTCCCCCACGATGAGCTCCACCTTCTCACGGAACCCTTCGAGCACGTCCTTTTGCTTTTCCTGAACCTCCCGGTTCATTTCACCCGCTTTCTGCTGGTACTCCGCCACCCGACGTCGAAACTGCTCTTCGCGCTCCCGTTTCGCAGTCGCGCTCAACACACTGGCCTGCCTCCCAATATCTTCTTCCATGCGGCGGAGTTCTTTCTCCTCCATCTCGATGAGCGCTTGGCGATTCTTGGCGAATGCGCTCAAGGAATCCTTGGCCTTCTTGCCGGCGTTCGTGTCGCTCAGGACTCGGGCTGAATCGACGACTCCCACCTTCCCCTCGACTTTGGCTCCGCCGGCAGCACAGCCGGAGACAGTAAGGAGCGCCATCATCAGACCTCCTGTGCAAAACACTTTCCGCATGACGACATCAACCTGGATCACGCCGTTACCTCTCACTCGTGGTCAAAGACTTGCCCAATTAGAACAGAGTACCGATGGTAAACTCAAAGACCCCTTTGCGTTCTCCTGGGTTGGGCTCCAGATTTATCCCATACGCGGCGCGGAGCGGACCAAAGGGCGAGATCCATCGCCCCTCCAAACCGGCCGTTTTCCGCAAGGGGAATGACACAGTACTTTCGGCGAACCCTTTCCCATAGTCGAAGAAAATCACGCCGTTGAGTTTCGCCTCTTCAGAGATCGAAAAAATAAAATCAAAGTTGAAGATCAACTCACTCGCCGCGCCGAGGAGCGTGTTCTCTGTCGTCACTGGTCCCGCCTTGCCGAAGACAAACCCGCGCATGGTATTAATGCCTCCAACGAAGTAGAGTTCGGTAAGAGGAATCGGTTTATGATCGCCGGCGGTATTGAGGCCCTGTACAACACCATAGCGCGCACGGACCGACAACCGCGTATCGAACGGGAGCGGGGTATACTTCATGACATCGAGGGTGTATTTATAGAAGTCGTTGGTACCCCCCAGGTACGGCGTGCCGAAAGCCAATGCGACAGTAGTTCGCCAACCGGTGCGCGGGTCCATCTGGTAGTCTCTCGTATCGCGAGTCAGCGAGGCCCGAAACCCCGTGGTCGTCTGATTCCCCAATTGCCTGGTGATGAGGGGCGGCGCAGTGGCCGACGGACTGCTGTAATTGATCTGCTCCACGACCGGACTGAAGCTCCCCGATACATACTCGGAAAACCACCGGCCGAACGTCACGCTGGCCCCGGATTTCTTCTCATAATAGGTGACGTAGTTCGTCGCGCTGCGAAAGATGTCCAGCTGCAGCGACGTCAAGGAATCGTTCAAATAGGGGTTACGAAACGTGATCAACCCTAATGTTCGCTGCTGTCCTAACTGACCGCGGATTCGTCCCATCCAGCCATTCCCACCGAGGTTTCCTTCCGTAACATCGGCGATCGCGACCAACTGGTCCAACGTGCTGAATCCGCCGCCGACGCTGAACTGGCCGGTCGGCTTTTCTTTCACGCGAACATTCAGATCGACCTTATCCACACCCACCTGCGCTGGAAGGATTTCCACCGTCTCGAAAAAGTTCAAGTTATTGAGCCGCTGAAAACTCCGCTTCAACGAGGGGGTATCGATGACGTCCTGTTCATCAAGACGAATTTCACGACGAATCACATTATCTTTAGTCTTCTCGTTCCCATGGATGTTGATTTGACTGATCCGCATCATCTCCCCTTCCTTGATGGTCAGGATAATGGTCGCGGTCCGGTCCACCGTGTTCGGAATCACATTGGGCGAGACATCGGCAAACGCATAGCCCTTGCTCCCATAGAGATCTTTCAACCGCGTAGTCTCGTCACGGATTTTCTGACGCTGAAAGATTTCCCCTTCCTTCATCTTGAGCCCCTGGCGAAGCTCCGGATCTTCGAACACCGTATTCCCGCGGAACCCTATTTCGCCGATGGTGAACGGCTCCCCTTCCATCACTGTGTAGGTAACGACGAACCATTTCTTCTCGTCGCTAAGCTCCACAGTCGGCAGCCCGGCCTGGACGTTCAAGTAGCCTTTATTGAGCATGACATCTTTGATCCGTTCGACGTCGTTGTTCATTTCCTCCCGCTTCAAGACGCCGGCATCCGAGAGAAACGACGGCAACTTCAGCTGCGTGATCAGACCATACCAGGGAACCCATTCCCGCGTCGCCATCACCTTGAACATCTCGTTTTTTGTCGCCGCGTGCAGGCCGTCAAAATAGACCGTCTTGACGCGCGCTTTCTCCCCTTCTTTCACGAAAAACGTCAGGCGCTTTCGATCCTCGTCCAAGGTCTGCACAACCGGGATCACCTGGCAATTGAAGTAGCCGTCCCCCTGGTAGGCCAGACGAATCTTCTCCGCACTCTCTTTGGCCTGCGGCTGATCGAGAAAAGCTTGGCTCTTAATCGTGATCTTCTCTTTGAGCTTATCGTCGCTGAGCTCTTTATTCCCATCGAACACGATCTCGGTGATAAACGGTTTCTCGCGGACCAGAAAAACCAGGGCCACCCCGCCCGCTCCCGATTCCGTCTCCACCTGCACGTCTTCAAAGTACCCAGAATCGTAGAGAATTTTGATTTGTCCGCGGACATTCTCAGGGGTGTAGGGATCGCCGGGCTTTAACGTCAACCGGCCGGCAATGGCCGGCAACTCGATCCGCTTGTTCCCTCGAATCTCAATCGTCGTCACTGTGACTCCGGCCTGCTCCGCCGCGACCTCAAGCACCGGCAGTACGCCGCAGACCAGGGTACCGAGCACCATGACGAGGAGCCAACGAGGCCCGGCTGAACAGCAAGTCCCCCTCACCGGATCTGAGTTCCGTAGGCAAAGGAAGACAATGACAACATCATGGGCAGTCCTGTCTGGCTGTGACCCACACCCTGCACCTGTGACCCAATCACACACCACGCATACCGGGAGCGTGTGATGATGGCGGCAGAGGAGGTTGCTGACGTGAGAGACCGACGCGCTCAGCGCACAGGCGTCACCTACGGCAACATGCGTGCAAAACTCCCGGATTATATTGGGCAAGTATTTGAATGTAAAGCTGACAGCCCATATTATTCGCGCAGGGGCATCACACACTGGTGGGGCGGGGCGCGCCTCACGTGACGTGCAAACCCCTCTCCCTACATGTCGAGCCTTTCCTGCAAGTCTCGCCCGCCTCGCTTGAGCAAGGCATCTGCACGTACAGCAGACACGTCATGAATCATGTGGACGAAAGCTCGGTTGCGCAATCGTCTCACGCCGCTTCTAACCCGCATTATTCATGAAGCTTCTGCTACAAGCGCGGATACGCGACTGTGACGGGCAGTCTCGCCGTTCAGCCCTTCGACATACTGCACGAGTATGCCTCAGGGCTTCACGCCTCCGAATGCCCGTCTCGCTTCGCGTCTGCACGCGTTCGCAACGAACCTTCATGAACAATGCGGGCTAAGCTCTTGCCTTCCTTGACATCGCTTACCCCATCACATAGTATCGAATCATGTCACGCTTCGAAGTACGCAAAGCCGTGATTCCAGCCGCAGGCCTTGGCACTCGCTTCCTTCCCGCGACAAAAGCGTCTCCCAAAGAAATGTTGCCGCTCGTCGACAAGCCACTGATTCAATACGCGGTGGAAGAAGCGGTCGCCTCAGGAATCGAAGACATTATCATCATCACCGGACGGGGCAAACGCGCAATCGAGGACCATTTCGACCGGTCCGTCGAATTAGAAGAAAACCTCAAGGGCAGCGGCAAGGCGCAGCTTCTGAACCAGATGCGGCACATCTCCACGCTCGCAAATTTCTGTTACGTCCGTCAGTCGGAGGCCCTCGGACTCGGCCATGCGGTCCTCTGCGCCCAACGGCTGATCGGTGACGAACCCTTTGCGGTCATTCTCGGCGACGAAATCATCGATGCCCCGGTGCCTGGACTCGCACAGCTCATTCATGCCTACAAGAAACGACACGGTGCGGTCCTCGGTGTGCAGGAAGTGCCCCACCATGAAGTCAACCGCTATGGGATCGTGACGCCTCGAACCGTCTCAGCGGGGCTGCATCGAGTCGAGGGCCTCATTGAGAAACCGTCGCCGGCCGAAGCTCCGTCCAATCTCGCGGTCATCGGTCGCTACGTCCTGCCGCCGGAGATTTTCTCCATCCTGCGAAAGACCCAGCCCGGCAAAAACGGCGAGATCCAATTGACCGACGCACTTCGAGAATTGGCGAAGAAGTCCCCCATGTTTGCGCTGGAGATACAGGGACAGCGATATGATGCCGGGGATAAGTTGGGATTTCTCATTGCGACCGTCGAATTCGCACTCAAGAACCCCTCCCTGGGACCGGACTTCAACGACTATCTACGGAATCGAATGCGGCCTTCCGGAGAACGCCGCACGACACAATCGCGCAAAGCCTAGTCACCGCAATCCACGAAGGTACGACCTCATATCTCATTCACCACTGAGCACAACACTGAGACGACACCGATGAATGACTCGACCGAACAAGACTTGCAGCCACCCCAGAACGTTGAAATCCCCGACCAGCTTCCGTTGCTGCCGGTCCGGGACATCGTCGTCTTCCCCTACATGGTCCTTCCCTTGTTTGTCGGGCGGGAGATGTCGATCAAAGCGATTGAAGCCGCGTTAGCCGGCAATCGAATGATCTTCCTGGCGACGCAAAAAGCCTTGGACGTCGAGAATCCCGCGCCGGAGGATATCAATACCATCGGCACGGTCGGCATCATCATGCGGATGCTGAAATTGCCCGATGAACGCATCAAAATTCTCGTGCAGGGGCTCTCGAAAGCCAAGATTGCGGGCTACGTTCAGACTGAGCCCTACTACTCCGTGCGCATCGACAAACTCACGGAACACAAACCGGCGAGTGCCGCCCTTGAAACCGAAGCCGCCATGCGAACGGTCAAAGAACAGATCGAACGGATGGTGAGTCTCGGCAAAATCTTGATCCCGGACGTGATGGTCGTCATCGAGAATCTCGAAGACCCTGGACGCCTTGCCGACATGGTGGCGTCTAATCTTGGCCTCAAGGTCGAGATCACCCAGGCAGTCCTGGAGGTCATCGATCCGATCAAGCGCCTCCGGCACGTCAGCGAGATTCTCGGTAAGGAGATCGAAGTCCTCTCCATGCAACAGAAGATTCAAGCGCAAGCTAAGGGGGAGATGGACAAGACCCAACGCGAATACTTCCTGCGCGAACAACTCAAAGCTATTCAGAAAGAGCTGGGAGAACTCGATGAACGCGCTGAGGAAATCACCGAGTTCCGCAAACGGATCGCAGAATTGAAAATGCCGGAGAAGGTGCTGAAAGAAACCGAAAAGCAGCTCAAACGACTTGAGAAAATGCATCCGGATACCGCCGAATCTGCGACTGTCAGAACCTATCTCGAGTGGATCGTGGAGCTGCCCTGGTCCAAGAGGTCGAAGGACAACCTCGACCTCAAGGCCGCCGCCAAAGTGCTCAACGAGGACCACTACGATCTGGAGAAGGTGAAGGAACGGATCCTTGAGTATCTCGCCGTGCGGAAGCTCAAAGACAAAATGAAGGGTCCGATTCTCTGTTTCGTCGGGCCGCCCGGCGTCGGGAAAACCTCGCTCGGAAAGTCGATCGCCCGCGCGCTCGGTCGCGAGTTTGTCCGCATCAGTCTCGGCGGCGTCCGTGATGAAGCCGAGATCCGCGGTCATCGACGCACCTACGTCGGCGCACTCCCCGGTCGCATCATTCAAGGTATGAAACAAGCCGGCACTAACAACCCGGTCTTCATGCTGGACGAAGTCGACAAGGTCGGAATGGATTTTCGCGGCGATCCCTCCGCAGCCTTGCTCGAAGTGCTCGACCCGGAACAGAACAACTCATTCACGGACCACTACCTGGGCGTGCCCTTCGACCTGACCGAAGTTATGTTCATTACGACGGCGAATCTGATCGACCCCATTTTGCCCGCCTTACGCGACCGGATGGAAGTGATCGGGATCCCCGGCTATACCGAAGAAGAAAAGTTGGGCATCGCCCAGAAATATCTGATCCCCCGGCAACTCAATGAACACGGTATCACCGAGAAACATGTCCGCATCGACGAGCCGGCGGTGCGTCAGATCATTGCCAACTATACGCGTGAAGCCGGCGTCCGGAATCTTGAGCGCGAAATCGCCAACGTCATGCGCAAGGTGGCGAAGAAAGTGGCCGAAGGCAAAGGCGTAGGGTTCCCCGTCAATCCCGCCAACCTCCACAAGTATCTCGGCGTCCCCAAGTTCGTGCCTGAAGAGGAATTGGAGACAGATGAGATCGGCGTGGCCACCGGGTTAGCCTGGACGGAGTCCGGCGGCGACGTGCTCTACATCGAGGCCACGGCGATGAAGGGTAAGGGACAATTGACCCTCACCGGCCAGCTGGGTGACGTGATGAAGGAATCCGCCCAGGCCGCGTTGAGCTATGTCCGGTCGCGCGAGCGCACTCTCGGCATCAATCCCGATGTATTCACCACACAAGACCTCCATATCCACGTGCCGGCCGGGGCGATTCCCAAGGACGGGCCCTCGGCAGGCATTACCATGGCCATCGCCATTGCCTCGACGTTGTCACAAATCCCAGTACGTCGCGACTTGGCGATGACAGGCGAGATCACGCTCCGAGGCCGCGTCCTCCCTATCGGAGGATTGAAGGAAAAACTTTTGGCGGCCAAACGAGCCAAACTCACCACCGTGATTCTTCCGAAACGCAACAAGAAGGATCTCGACGAGATTCCTAAGCATATTTTGAAGGGCATCCACCTCGTCTTTGCCGACACGATGGATGATGTGATGAAGGTGGCTCTCCGGCGGGGCTCGAAAACCACACGCCCAACGGGCAAGCCCCACACGCCGCAGCCACAGCACAAAAAACACGCCACCCGCGCGAAGACAGGGCGAACCGCTCGCTCCCTGCCGGTGCATGCAACCACCACGGCAACGCATCCCCGACAACTCCGCTAGCAGGATGCTGGAAAAATCCGGCAGCGGCTGTGGCGCGTGAAGCGCGAGAATCGGCTAGTTTCTCTTGTTTGTTTGGGTTGTTTGGTTGAACTAGACTAACCAGATGAACCAAATCAACCCGTTGTGCCAGTCTCGCTGGGCCATCTTGCAGGGGCATTTCCTCGTCATCTCGGACATGCTGGTCGTTGATTTCCACATCACTCACAATGGTTTCTCAGGAACCTACTAGCATGGCGTCCACGGTCCGCACGAAGGTCCGTCCCACGATCCACGAATTCGATCTCATTCGAGCCCTCCACCGACGTCATGGCCGCCGCACTCTCTCGGTGATTCAAGGGATCGGCGACGATGCAGCCATCATCACGTCACGGGCCGGTCAATGGACGGTGCTCACGACCGACCTCTTAACAGAAGGGGTCCACTTCGACCTCCGAACCGCCACGATGGCTGATATCGGCTTCCGCGCCGCAGCGGCGAATCTCAGCGACATCGCGGCGATGGGAGGNNGCCACCCGCAGTATCTGCTCGTCGCCATCGCCATTCCCCGCACCGGCACCAGCCGCCATGTTTATCAGCTCTACCGAGGGATGATGGCCGCCTGCCGCCCGCACCATGTAGGGCTCATCGGCGGAGATACGTCGGCTTCGAGCGGCGGATGGTTTCTCAGCGTGACGCTGATCGGGATGGTCCCTCCCCGCAAGGCCCTGTTTCGAAGCGGTGCACGAGTCGGAGACTTCCTCTACGTGACCGGCACAATCGGCGACGCCTTGGCCGGGCTGAGACTCTTGAACGAACCGCCACCCCGTCCGAAACATTACCCGTTGGCCGCGACATTTCCAGCCAGGCACCGGCAATTTCTGATCGGACGGCACCTGCGTCCGACCGCGCGAGTGACGGAAGGCCAGTGGCTCAGTACCCATCACTTCGCGACCTCCGCGATTGATATTTCAGACGGCCTCTCCGGCGACCTCCGCCACATTTGTGAGGAAAGCCATGTCGGGGCGGACCTCGATCTGAGCGCGCTCCCGTTATCGCTGGCCTGCCGCGCCTATGCAGCCTCTCGGAAACTCGACCCGGTGGACCTCGCGCTGACCGGAGGCGAGGATTATGAATTGCTCTTTACCGTATCACCACGACAGCGCCCACGACTCGAACGGACAGCCCTCGAGCGAGGACTCTCCCTGACCTGCATTGGAAAAATTCACCCCCTTCGCTTCGGAATACAGGCCGTGTCCCCTCACGGCCGGCGTCACCGGTTGGCGAACACCAGTTACGAACATTTCACGTAACCAGCGTCATCCACGACGGCCATGGCCAAGATGCCTTCATTTCGATCGCTACTGAAACAGGTCCTCCATCTGCAGGAATCGCCGCAGCGAACAGCGCTGGCCTTCTCCATCGGGGTCTTCATTGGCTTTTCCCCGGCCTACGGATTACACACCGTCATGGTGCTCCTCTGCGCCTGGGCACTGGGGCTCAATTTACTCGCGCTCATGGTAGGCGCCTTTCTCAACAATCCCTGGACCGTGGTCCCCATCCTTGGCGCCACCTACTGGGTCGGTGCGCTCTTGCTCGGCCGATCGGACAGCCCCTCCTTCGACTGGCATGATGTGAGTTTCGGTGCGATCTATGAACAGGTCATGCCCTACGCCATGCCCTTCTTTCTTGGCGGATTTGTCTTGAGCCTCCTCGGTGCGGTGCTCGCCTACCCACTCGCCTACTATTTCGTGGCCAAACATCGGCAATCGCATCCACCGGACCAGGCAGAGCCATTGCCGCCCCCTGAAGATATACGCTAAGATAATCGCTCGCCATGTCTCAATTCGGTCATCAATCCAATGCTCCGTATGATGGGTCGGCGCTGATCGCCGATCCGATCCACCAATACGTCTCTTTCACCGTGCCCTTCTCCACTGCGGACCCGCACGAACGAACGGAAAAGGACCTGATCGACTCCTCCTGGGTCCAGCGCCTCCGGTACATCTATCAACTCCAGAGCGCCCGTTGGGTGTATCCCTCAGCGGAACACACCCGCTTCGTCCACTCGCTCGGCACCATGCATGTAGCAGGCCGCTTTGCGCGGCATCTCTATCCGTTTCTCAAGAAAGCATTAAGAGAGGTCCCGTCAGCGAATTATGTCGAAGAATTTCTCCGCGTCACGGCGCTCGTGCACGACATCGGCCATGGCCCCTTCTGCCATTTCTTCGACGACAACTATTTGCATGCCTTCCATGCCAGTCACGAAAAACTTGGCCAGATCATCATCCGCGACCATCTCGGCCCGATCATCCGCAAGATCCGGCGCAGCCCGTCTGGCCCCTTCGCCAAAGGCGAGGAACTCAACCCCGATCAAATCGCACATGTGATTCTCAAGGAAAAGGGGAAAGACAACTCCCGCATTCCGCGATGGCTCAACATGCTCCAACCGGTCATTTCCGGCAGCTATACCGCAGACAACCTCGACTATGTCCTGCGCGACTCCTATATGTGTGGCGTGGCAGTCGGCCCGGTCGATCTATCCAGACTCATTCACTATACGATCATCACGGACAAGGGATTTACGATTCATAAGACGGGCCTTCCTGCCCTACAGATGTTCCTCAATACCCGCATGTATCTCTATTCCAACGTCTACTATCACCGGACCACGCGCGCGATCGACATCCACCTCCGTGACATCTTCGGCGACACCATGAAGCTCCTGTTCCCCCACGATCCTCGGAAAAAGATGGACGAGTACCTGACGCTGACCGACTGGTCCTTGCTTGAAGAGGTACGGGGTTGGAAGACCTCGCGCCATGCCACCGAGCGGCGCCTGGGTGCAGAATGGCAGCGGATTCTCGTCCGCGACGTCAAATGGAAGATGGCCTACAGCGCCGTACTCAAGGAAAAGGGCCAGGAACGCGGCATGGACTTTCCCAGCTACGCGCACTTCGAAGAACAGATCAAAAAAGAATTGCCGGCAAAACTCAAAAAAGTGGAGTTCCGTGTCGACATGGCCCCGCTCGACCCACGGCCAGACCCGAAAGACCGGCGCGGCAATCCCCTCTATGTGTACGACCCTAGCACCAAAGGCATTTCGACTGACCCATTAGAAGAATTCCTCGACCTGCTGCCCACCCGCTTGGTCCAATTCCGCGTCTATACCCTCGACCACGCGCACGACGAAGCCCTCTCCCGCGCCACTGCAACAGTGCTCAACAAGACCCCGTCGAGTCTCGGGTCGAACGACTAGCCCGCCCAGCGGCTCGTGAGGCGTAAAACGGGAAAGGTTTCGGAGAAAGAGCATTCAGCCTCCTACGTTTCACCTTTTAAGCTCTTGAGAGCGATGCTG
Source organism: Nitrospira sp. (assembly GCA_003135435.1). GTDB lineage: Bacteria > Nitrospirota > Nitrospiria > Nitrospirales > Nitrospiraceae > Palsa-1315. The sequence goes on from PLBR01000117.1 coordinate 42,548, forward strand.
ACGACATCTTCAGCAGTTTGCTAGATTTTGCTGACAGCCGGTCGGCAGCCTGAGATACTTTCCTTGTCGCAATGTCCTAGGAAGATAGATACGAACAGACGAGGAGGCAGGCTATGACAAGATGGAGCGCAATACTCACAATCGCATGTTGTGTATTTCTCGTTGCAGCGGCCGACGCACAAATGGCTCCCGGCGACCATCTGCCCCAGAATACGGCAGGCATCCTGGATGCCCTACCCCCCGATGTCCGCGCCAAGGTCCAGCAGCTTGCCCAGATGCTACAGCAGGACATCAATGAGGGGAAAATCACCGATGCCCAGATTCAGCGTGAATGGATGTCAGGCACCCTTCAGCAGACCATCAAATCCGTTAACCCCGAAGCCGGCCAACTACTCGACGAGATCAACGCCTCCATGAAGAACAGTCCCAACGCTGAAAGTCTCCCAGACCTCCTCGGCGGGCTGACGGGGCACGCCCAGTAACAAATGGGGCGCTGTGCCAGCCTGTCTTGTTTATTTGGTCTGTTCGGTCTGTCTGGTGTGTTTGGCTGCAAGAGACGAACCAGATGGACCAGACAGACCGGGCTCGTCCCAGACGTGCATGCCATCAAAGTTCTGCTGTGCCGAAGTGGTTTTCCCGCAACCTGATAGAGGATCGCGAACAGAGAAAGCCACCTCGTTCTTCTTCCAACCTGCCCACGCTCCCTTGACTTGGTTTCCATCGGAATTTATGATGTGGTCTCACTTGCAACTACAAACAAGGAGCCTATGAAATTCACAAGTGTTCGCGAACTCAAGGCCAAGACATCCGAGATGCTCAGAACCGTTGAGCGAGGTAACACCGTGCTTGTGACCACCCATGGGCGGCCTACGGCGATGCTGGTGCCGGTGACAGAAGACGATATTGAGGACGCTTTGTTGGCCTACAGCCCGACACTTCGGAAGAAAATCGAAGAAGGCCTCAAGGATATCCGCGAGGGCCGAACCATGCGGCTCGCTGACTACAAAACCACACGCGTCAAGAAGAAGGTCCGCACCGCGTGACCTGTCAGGTCTTTCTGTCAGTGAAGGCCCAGCGAGACCTCGATGGGTTTCCTGACAAAATCACCAATCAAATTCTCGCCGATTGTACTCGCCTCGCAGATAATCCCATCCCGGACGGAAAACGGATCAAGAAGTTGCAAGGGTTTAGAGAAGCCCTGTACCGGCTGAGAGCAGGCGACTATCGCGTAGTGTTCAAGCGATCCGGCACTCGCATCGACATCGTGCGTGTCCTCAGCAAGCCGGACTTTCAAAAGGCCTATTGATCTACCAGAAATCAGCGAGGACGCGTCGCCGTGTCTTGCCATTCAGCGCAGGGCGTGCACGGGTTGTCGGGCGAGACGTGGGCCGCGAGACGGCGTGGCGGAATCAGGCAATCAATCCCTACCCCGCTATTTCCTTCAACTGCTCCAAAGTGTCAAGTCAAGCAACGACCCCAGTGATGTTCCTACCATTGATCATACTCCCACTATCCCGGTTCATCCCCGCGCTCGCGGGGAACACCTTAAAGCCAGCCGCTGGAATGCTTCATTGAAATTACGTTTGCCGTGGGCGAATACAATATTGGCTGATCCGAACAGCTGCACTGCGAATACCTCAACACGCGTAAGCATAGCGTTGGCTGTGGCTTGTGTAGGCAGTGCAAATACGATGGAGTCTGCCACGCCTTGATCCAGTAGCCGCCAGGCATAGGCCAGCGCAGCTTCGGTTTTCCCGCTGCCGGTGGGAGCTTCGATTAGGGTTAGGCCGGGTGTAGCAGATAGGTTGCCCACCTCAACCTGGATGCCCCGTAGGGATTCGTTAATTTTGAGCAAGGCGTTCACGCCTTTGTAGCCCATGGTTTTCGCGAGCAGACCAAAGCGATGCAGCACACCCTCATCCTGAATCTTTTTTATGCGAGTCTCTAGATAGTTCGCCAAAGCGGCATCAGGACCCTGGTAAGCGAAAACTTCCGTATTGGAACCTATCCAGTCGCATACCGCACAAAATCCCGCGAGCCAGGATTGCGCGCTGGGAGAACGGGCCGGGGGCACATCATGAAGACTGAGTCCCGCTGGTTCGAGAAATAGGCAAGACAACATTGTCACAAACTCACTTCTGGCATTTCGGTCGTGATCAATGATTGCCTCGTCGGTGTCGAGAATTAGCCCAGGCATACTGGGTGCATGAAAATCGCCGTGATGTCCAGTCACGGCAGCCAACCAAGGCGGCCACTGCTCCCATATTTCACGGCCAGCGTCATCATGCTTTCCCCATTGCCGATATTCCTGATTCGCCCAGGCCATGCCCGCCCAGCCGTGATCGAACCCAGCAATGTCCATCAGTGACAGCCCGTGATCTCTCTTGGCTAGTAGCCGCCACGTAGCGGCAAGCGCCTCAGGTGCTTTCAACTGAAACCGCACATCGAATTTACCGAGATCGTGCAAGGCAACAAAAAACGTCACCCACGCACGAGGTTGCTGCGAGTCTGGGTAATTGAAAGAAGCGAGGAAGGTGGCTGTATGGTCGGACTTGCATCCCACCAGGCCACAGCCACCGACGATACATCCAGACAGTGATACGCCAGCGGATGCCACTTAGGTTCACCGAGATATTTCTTATCGGCTTTGCCCCAGTGTTTTAAACAATGACTTGGCATGGCGAGGAATGCTCCAGACAATATAGAGGGACAGGCTACTTTTTCGTATGAGCAGAGTCAAATTCCTCCTGGAGGTGTGCCAGGGCTCAGAATGAACATTGCCGGAAGGAGCGGGAACCCAGCGAGACGTGGCGGGGAAGGAAAGCTGGAACTGACTAGCCTGGACCATTCATAAATACCTGCTACGTCGTCCGATCCTCTCGCCCGGCGGGGCTTTTCTCGTTCGGCCTCCTCGACGGACTGCAAGGACGCCTCCGTCGGCCTTACTTGCNNCTCGCGACGGCATTCATGAATAGCCCTGGCTGAGGCACCACGGTCAAAGACCGTGGCCGAAGAAATTCCGGAAGGACTCCGCCCCGCAGACCATCGAAACAAAGGGATTGGGAGTCTTTTCTGATGGCTCGGCATGATGAAATGCCGGCCCTTCCCGTTTCGCGTCGCGCGGCGTCCTAACTTAAGCGGCCCGGTGAGTTTTCGGCCCAGGCTCCAGGATAATATCGAGTCGCCCTCCGCAGGCAAGGACGATCCTATGAAGCGTGCGGAGTTCGTAGCGATCGTACTCCGCGTTTTCGTAACGGCTGATGGCAGAAGCCGTGGTCTTCGCTCGCTGCGCTACTTGCATCTGAGTGAGTCCTGCTTCTTGGCGCAGCCGAGAGAGCTGCTCACCGATTGCCAACTTCTGTACTTCCTCTTCAAATCCTTTGCGGAATTTCGGACTCGCCAGTTTTCTATCTAGCCACCCCTTGCCCGCTCGCGCAACTTTAGCTTTCATGCTTCACTCTCCCTTCAAAATATTTCTTGCAAGCTTCGGCTCGGTCGATTTCTCGTTTGGGGGTTTTGTCGCCGGCCTTCCTGAATCCATGCGTCAAGATCAGTCGCCGACCGATGAAGAAAAAGCACAGGATTCGATCGGCCTCGACCTCAAAGATCTGGTCCGTTTCGGTCAAATGTTTGAACTTGCGTTCATTCCAAATCTTCCCCGTGTCTCCCATGCGCGCAAACAGCGCAGCAAACGTCTGCTGACCTCCAAGAGGTNNACTACGCGAACAAGCGTGCAGCATTCATCACCCATCTAAATGATCCGGCCGAGCTTGCTCGTTGTCTCTTCAGGGGCGGGGGCTGATTGATCTTCCGCTGCGCGCAGCTTTCTCACCCGCCCACCCACTTGCACACCGAGACGTGCCATTAGCCCACGCGAGGACCTTCCTTCCTCCCTCCCTCTACATCACTTCAGGGGAGTGGCCAAGACTGCCTTCGACTGCGCGCATCGGACGAGCACCNNATCGTGCGCGTTCTGCGAGCAAGGAGCGTACCTGGCAGCCCCCCCCACCCGTTACGTTTCACGTTTTATCGGTTGGCTGTGACGGCGAGGCGGAACCCCAACACGAAGGAGCGGGGACCCACCGAGACTCTGCTGGGATGGAAGGCTGGAACTGACCAAAGCACTGAGGTCGAAGACCGCAGCTGCGGGAATTCCAGAAGGATTCCGCCCCGCCCCGCCCGCAAGGGTCACTAGGAAGTCGCATGAGCAGCTGAGCCCTGACACACATGTCTCTTAGACTAGCACGTGCGGCCACGCCGTCACCCCTCCACGCGTTATTTCTCAAGCACTTACGCGGTGTTCCCAATTCGCCTGATCTCCGGTGTAGTAGTCAGTGTAGTAGAATGTCGCACCAATCCCTCGACCGCGTCCGCCTTCCGACCAGGGGAGACGTGCGCATAGCGCTGGATCAGGGAAAGTGTCGCCCAGCCCCCCAACTCCTGAACGGTCCGAATATCCACCCCGTTCTCTACCAGTCTGGTCGCAAAGGTATGTCGTGTACTGTGTGGCGTCACGCCGGTGAGCTGCGCTCGCTTGCAGGCCGCACTAAAGCCTCGAATCGCCTGATACGGTGTCCCGTCTGGTTTGGCAAACACCACGTCGCTGATCTTGGGAAGTCGGGTCAACGCGGCGAGGACGACCGAGTTCAACGACACCGATCTGGTGTGACCGCTCTTCGAATAGCCCGCTTGCACGGTCAGCGTCTTACGCTCGACATCGAGGTCCTCCCAGCGGAGCGTCAACGCTTCACTTCTCAACCTGAGGCCACAATTCGTCCCGATCAAGACGAGCGTGCGCAGTGGCTCGTCGCACTCGGCCAACAAGCGGGCCTCTTCCTCATATTCCAGAAACCGGAACCGTCGTCGAGGCTCCTTCAGCATCTTCACGCTGGTCACAGGGTTGTCGCCTTCGAACAGTTTCCATTCCTTGCACCGACTGAACAAGTTCTTGAGGACTGCGAGTTCTCGATTCACCCCCACGCGCGCCCCGGCCGTAATGCGCTTCTGCTTGTGCGCTTCAACCGCAAACGACGACAGCTGACTCAAGCGTTTCCCGCTGAACGACTTCGCCAACGCGCGCAGACAGTCACGGTAGTTCCGTGCGGTGGCAGACTTCTTGCTGGCCGTGGCCCACGCCTCGAACTTCTTACTGGCCTCATCAAAGGACACATCCTTCGCCTTCTTCCCAATACCTGCTTCGCCCTTGAGAATCGCGCCCCGCTGCACTTGCGCCAGTTGGAGCGCGACGTTCCGTGTAATGCCCTTGCCGAGCCGCTGCTGGTGGCGTACCCCATTGATGGTCGCCACTAGGTACCAGGTCTTTCCTCGCAGATACAATGCGTCACCTGTTCGTGCCATGGCTCAGTTCTCCCTTCCTTAGCTTTGCCCGCGTGAACGTACTAATAAAGTTCTACTCATATGGCCTCAATCATCTCGGCTATTACATCCTTCTCCTGGTACCCCTCGGCGAAACTCCAGCCCGTGAAAACGGACCACATGAATCTCAAGAGCGTTTTCTCGTCGTCGTATCCAGGAGATACCTGCTTGGTTCTATGAAGCTCCTGCGAAAGTTGTTTCAGGAACGCAAAGGCTTTCGGATTGTCAACGTCAATGGCGTTCAAGGTGAAATGCAGTTCGTCCCTGAGGATTTCAAACTCAATAGCGAGAAGCTTGACATGCTGATCGTCGAGCCCGTTCGCAACAACATCCCACCGAGTTTGGCCAGGGGTCGAGCTGTCCGTCTTGAAGAACTCGCGGAATTTGTCGCGGTCTTTGAGACTGGTAACCTCATCAAGGCTATGTCCGCTCCCCATTGCTGAAAAGAAGAGGGCGATACATGCTTCCTTGAAGGAGTCGTATTGAAGCTGAAGGTTGCGTCGCACACGGGTCCGTTTCCTGCGCTCAGGCACCCAGACAACCAGGAGGTAAATCAGCAAGCTGACGTTGATCCCGACGCTGCTGTCGAAGAGGATTTGGTTAGCGTCGCTGCTCGACTTGAGCATCAGATAAGTGCACAAGGCAAATAACAGCAACAAGCTGGCATTGAACCAATTTCGACGCCACCACAAGGTCTCTGAAGCTGGCACAGCCTATGTTTCCTCGTGCATGCCGTTCTGCTCGGTGGATTTTTTTGCATAGATCGCGGCGATCATGGCGACCTTCTTGATAGGGTGATCGTGCTGTTCGGGTGGTATCCAGTGACGTTGAAGTAGTAGGCGTCCCATCTTGCTTGTGCCGACTCATAGTCGCGATCGATGTCGAGATCGATGAGGTCGCTCCGTAGCTGGTCACGCTTCTCTTCACGTTTTCGTTCGGCAGTCATGTCGCGCTGCGTCGCGACGAAGATGGCGGTGAGCACCACGATTAGGAACCACGCGGGGAGATGATCGGTCAGCAAGACATAGACCCAGAACCCATACACTAACCAGAGCCCAGCCGTACGACCTCGCGCCAACCACCGTTCTTGACGTTCGATCCGCGCGATGTCTTTGTCCCCTTGCGCTTTCCATTCCGCTTTTTCTTGTGGCGTCATGGCATCCTCCTGTACGCCTGGACTTTCTTCGGGTTCTTGCGACGCCAGTCCCGTACATAGTGGGGGTGACGCGCCCGCCACCGCGCCCGCTGCTGTCGCACCTTGTCGGGGTTGTCCCGCTTCCATCGCCGAATGTACACGAGCACTTCACGGCTGGTCTGTGCCATGCTCACTCCACCAACTCTCCCACCGACACCTTCAGCGCCTTCGCCAATCGCCGCACCGTGGCCAGCGTGGGGTTATCTTGCGTACCCGTTTCAAGTTGCGCGATGAAGCCCTGGCTGACCTGCGTCTGCTTGGCCAACTCAATCTGCGTCAACCCGCGTGCGAGGCGAAGTCGTTTCACGTTCATGGCGAATCTCCTAGTTGTGTTCATTATAATCTACACTAATAGTAGGTGTAAACCCCTATCTTTAGCCTCGTTTCCCCCATAGTCTCCCTCACCCTCTCGACCGATCGTCGTTCCTAGAGCTGTTGTGGAGGTCGAGATTCACGGCAACGGCTCCTATCCGTCAATTGAACGTGGCCTGTGTGAGCTTCTTCGCCACAAGGTCACGGAGGTGCTGCTGCGCCGCCAGGTACTGGTCCTGATCACACGCCATGACGATGACGTAGCCGGGCAACACGAGATCTGGCTTCTTGAAGATGCGGTACGTATCGTCGGGCAATCCGTCCAGTCTGATGTACACCATGTGCCACGGTGTGTCTCGTGGCACCGGACGACCCAGTTGAGTGAAGTCTCTGGTGATGTCGGCACGCAGTTGCTCGCGCATCTCGTCTGACTTTCGCGCCGCGAGAAGGCGATCCAGCGACCAATAGCTCGCCGCGCATCCATCGGCAACGGCGCGTCTGATGGCGTCGCAGATCATCTGACTATCCGGCCTTGTCTCCTCATGCGCTGTGTCGTCAGTCTCCATGGTCGTCTTCTCCTTTGTGTAAAATTAATAACGTGGCCGGGACGAGACCATGCATGAGCGCAGAAAGGAAAGTCCATTGAAAAACTGCATACTGGTGAAGAAATCACCTGCCTAGTCTGTGCGTAGATGATCTGTCGTCAAGGTGGCGGTTCCAGCAGGGTCAGCGCCTCGCGCAGCAGTTGGGCGTCCGTCCCATCCTGGACACGATCCATGAGCTGTCTCAGGAGGAGCCGGAGCATGGCGTCACGATCCCGTTGTATCACTACCGTCTTTCGTTGGAACCAGACCACTCGACATGTCGCGGAACAGTACTGGTGATTCGGTCGGCGTGGTGCAAACGTCTTTCCGCAGCCCGGACAGACTCCCAGAGTCTCGCTAGAAAGCGTTGGAACGGTTTGTAGACGTGGTTCCGGCGTGGAATGAGTTTCCATATGGCGTTACTCCGTTGGGATGCTGGGAGACGGGTCCTGGGGTAGGCTCAAGACCGGCGCCTGGCAGTTGTACGGGCAGGTCAGCGGCCATCGTCCGGTAGCCGGAGCCAGCCAGAGGAACCCACAATGTGAGCATTGCCTTAGAGCGTCTCGCGTTTCAGTTGCCATGTTTTCCTCTTCCCTCTCTGCCCTCGTTTCTGCCAGCTCCAGATTTCCAACGTCACGCCGGATTGTTTCCACAGGTCGATGAACTCTCCGGCCTGCAACTTGACTCGTCGTGCTGAATGATTTGCGCCGCTGGTCGCTTGGATCGCCAACACCGGCTCACCGGATTTCAGGCACAAAATATCCGCGCCAAATAAATCCTTGCGGGTGCGCGAAAACGGATTCCAATGTTCGACGATTTGGCTCACGTAGCCGAGTTCTTTCAGATGCGCTAGTGATCTCGCCGTCGGGCTCATCGCGTCTCCTCATCCTTCCCAGGTCTTCAGAATCCGCGCGCCTGGGCACACCGGTTGATCCGTGAGACCGATCTCAAGGATCGCGCCACCGCCCTGTGGGTCCATCCCGCGACGTTCGAGAATCGGGGAGACACCGATAAAGATTCCCTGCTGGATGCCTCTCCATGCCGCATCGGCTAAGTCAGAGTCATAGAGTCGGGCCTCACTTAGCACACAGGCGCCCTCAGCGCCTGGCGCCTCTTCTGGATTCCCTCGCCAGACGGTGTGACAGACGCCGAGGACGAACGGCAGGTGCGCGAGGGTCAAGAGGTAGCCGCTCCTGTGATAGCGCCACAGCCTGGGGACCTGTCGCCACTTCCCCGGAAAGGCGGTGCGCGATTCATCCCCCACCACAAACCGGACCCACCGTTTACTGTACCCACGCGGTGTGGCCATGGCCTCCAGGGTTTCCCAATGTTTCGGGAGACCCAATTCCACGAGCCAATCGCGCACAGGCTGGCCCTCAATCGTCAGCACCGCCTCGACCGTGTCCACCTGGACCCCAGGGATGCCGTCCACGGCCACGGTCCCTGTGTGCTGATCGATTGTGATACGAAGGGGACTCATGCTTGGCAGGTCGTGCATGGTCAAACGCCTCTCTCCGTGAGTGCGCGAGGTGACGGAGGAGGAATCAGGTCGTTGATCGCCAGCGAGCCAATGATGCTAATGGCCGCCCCCGCGAGGCCGCCCCATCCCGCCAAGGCCCCGCCGACCGCAAACAGCGGGAGCGCGCCGACCGCAAGACCTCCCGCAATAATCGCGATCATGGCGACGAGACGCAGCACCGTTTTGCCATTGTCGCCACCGCCCATCGGAATCGCTCGAATCACCACCGACTGCCCGGACTGTGGTAGTGTGTATTCCCAAGCAGCGTTCTTGACCAGTTCGCCGTCCAGGAACACGCGGGCCGAGAGTCCGTCACGCGTCCAACCGATCGACTGCAGCAGGTCGGTGATCGTACCGCCGACAGGACGGGACACATCGAGTTTGTCCTTCTCCATTGAGAGGACATGTGGACACGCAATCAACCGAAAACGATTGTGATGGTCATTCACCATGTCCATGTGCGTCTCCTCATTCACACAATTACAGCCAGGTTGTAGTGTCACCCTTCGTCGTGGCGAGTGACGGGCCGCCCCCACCGGGAGCAGCCCGCCTCTTCACCGGGGCTTTCTGTGCTGTTCTAGAAACAGCGCGCCGGTTAGCCTTGTGTCGTTCACGCCGCGGCGACGGCCTCCCGTTGCGACTTCCGCTCGCGCGTGCCGGTATCATTGTTCGGGTGGTCCGTCGAAAAATCCAGCGCCGTTCGCACCTTCTCACCCAGCGCATCCACCACCGGCACGGCCTCGAACCCAAACGCCTGACCCAGGTCCAAACAGTCCGTCAGGATCGCGGAGACCTCGTCCAATAATTGGCCGGTCTCAATGAACGTCTGATAGCGCTGTGGGTCGAGCCGTGCCGCACGATCAGCGGAGCCGCGCAGTAGGATGTCGTCTGAGATCAGCGGCATCGGCGCATTTTGGAGCGCCCGTATCACTTCCGTATTATCGACTGCACAGAACCGCAGGTACGCGAGGTCGCGTTCAGATGGCTGCAGTGCCCCGATCGCGCTCCAGCTTTGCGCATCGCGCAGCGCTTGGACGATCTCGTTGAGTTTCGAGTCCGGCAAAATGAAGAGGTCACCGAACAGGCCGCCCACCTTCGTTTCGAGGCCGCCCTTTTCAGCTTGCAGCCATTTCAGCCCAGCGAGAAAGGCCACCACCTCTTGTTTCACGGCGTCGAACTGGCCGGTGGGCGACAGATTCGCGTTGCCGTTGATCGCCTTTTCTTTCGCACTGAGGGCCGTCGCAGCGGCCTGCACGCGAGTCGCAATCGTTTGATAGGCCGTCGCGGTCTTCTCGCTCCACGAGGACGTCAGCCTTGACGCCTGGGATCGCTCCTGATACGCCGACGTGGACGCCTGTAACGTTGAGATATTTCGTGCCATGATCAAACCCTCCTATGAAATTGTGAAAACAACCGACTACTACGTCCGTTAAAATCCAGTGAACTTGACGGCGTGTATTTCCGACCGGTGCTGCGTGCACAAGCTCAGTGCGCCACAACAACTGTTGGCCAGATCATCATGCCCTGACGGCGGATGTGATACGGAATCCTTACCACTGCGGCCGGTTCGCCTCTCCAATTGCTGCAACTCCATCGTCAGCTTTCTGATATCCAGCAACTCTACACAGCCCGTCATGAACAACGGCAATGCTTCGAGATAGCATTCGCTCGCCGTCAGCTCAGAATGTTTGTACAGAATGCCTTGCCGCGCGAAGGATTCACGGACCCATTCCATGCTGTATCGATCGCCAACGACGGTGCTGCAATGGTAGGTCCGCAACACCTGACAGAATTCTTTGACTACCGCGTCAGGACTGAACGGCGGAACCACGGCGCGACAGACATCCAACACGACACGAGGCGGTCGTTCTCGTTGATCGCGTTCCTCTTGCGCTGAGCGTGGCGTGCGATAGGTTGTTCTATGGGCAATCGCGAGCGTCATGCTGTCATGTGCCCCGCCGCTTGGGTCACAAAAGGCGACGTACTGGATGTCCGGTTGCGGTGACCGTTCCTGGCGACCGCATTCAATGGATCTGTCGATACTGTCGCTATCCAAGAACGAGCCGATGTCATTTCTGAATTGTGCAAAGAATTCGCTTTGGGCGGCCACCGGGTCGACTTCCATCGCGCGGGTGATCACACTGTCGGGAATGCACGGATTCATCTGTTGCGAGGTCGCCTGAACCACGAGGATCGGAGAGTCGTGTCCGTAATGGCGCTTGTAGGTTTCGTACATCGCGCCTGCGCGGCGATACGGCGACCCGATACAGAACAAGAGCGCATTGGGAATCGTGGCCATCGCCGGACGCACCGAGGCAAGAATTTCTTGGTCAGGATTCGCCGACTCCTCGCTGCGCCAATACGGAGTTTCTTCGCCAATGAAGCACACCACCGTCCGCCCGCGATTGGTGCGAAAAGACGCCGTGGTGATTTCGATGGAGATCTGGTTATTCAGATCAAGGCTTTCGACATCCTGGCGCTCGACCATGGCGGCCAACATCGGCACCTGATTGATCAGCGCCTGGATGAATCGCATGATCACTCTCGCCTGTCGTCGATCCGTCGCCGTAATCATGATGATGCCGCGCTCGCCCGGCGCTAAGTGGGGACGATAATCCCTGAAGCATGCCAGGTAGGTCGCAATCAGCGCGACGATGCGACTCTTGCCGCCACGTCTCCCGACTACGAGCCAACACTCTTCGACCTGCTGTGTCGGCGGCGTCTCCCGACCCGTGAGCTGTGTGAAGAGCGCCCGCTCTTTCTTATCCATCCGCAGTGCAAAAATCGCCTTCAGGATGCACAGCCAGCTCTTCCAGCTGTCCAAGTTTTTGAACAACGGGCGGAATAAGCTGGCGTCTTGAATCGCCTGGATGATATTCATGCCTTGCCCTTCGTCGACTCGCTCGTCTTCGACTGCAAATAGTCTCCCAGCGCCAGGATCTTCACGCGGCGCTTCAGGCCGATCTTGGACAACAATCCCGACAGCGCGTTGATCGAATTGAAATAGACATTTTCATCCATGGGACGAAATCGACCGCCCGTCGCCAACCGCAATTCCTTCTGTTCGACCAGCCGCTCCAGGTGGATCAAGCGACGACACAGGCTGCGCTCTTGATAGCTCAAGCTGCTCCAGCCGCCCAGGTCGGCACTCAACGCATGCAACCGGTCGCGCAGCTCACGAGCGACCAGCGTGCGACCATCCATCGACGCCATGAAGTTCTCGTCATATGACTGCGTGATCTCGATCGCTTTCACGCTCCGTTGTCCTTGTTTCCCGCTCATCGTTGCCTCCATCACAAGACCCTTAGACGCTCTATCCAACGGACCAGACCCCCAGCACTCGGCCTGAGCGATCCTCGGTTGGCCTTCCCGCTACCAGATCGTCGCCCACGGACGCTGGATGACAGAGACGCCTTTGACCATGACTTCACACCCATATGCTCTGCCTTTCCTATGAGCATCCAGAGAGACAACATGGCTGCCGCCCGCCTACCCGGATTCAACAGGTTTCTACTACGCAATTGGCTACTCGCTGCCAGCACAGCCTCTAACACCTTGATCCACATAGTCATTTCACACCTACGCCATAGTTTAGATAACTCAGTACATGCTGAAACCCCTGGAAAACCCCTGGAAACAGCCTAGAAAGACCCCTATACGACCTTTGATGGTCTGTCTTCACGTATGGTTTCACGCTGTTTTCCATCTCATCGAATCCTCTCCTCAGCTCGTGTGTTCACATACCGGAAGACCCCAGGCGCACTTGCGTACGCCCAGGGTGCTTGGGGGTGTGGATAGGCCCCACACGGGGCACTCGCGGGTGATTAGGTCCGCGAATCTGAAAACGCCCGCCGCACTTTTCAATTCAATCTTCAATGTCGAACACATCTTTTTTTTCTTTCACTTTCACTCGCTCTTTCCCTTCCCTTCCTAATCCCTTCCTATCCCTACACCTACCCCTAAGCTCCGGTAGAGGGAGAGGTGGTCTAATTGATTGATACAAAAGACGTTGCAGCTATTCATGAAAATAACGGGTAGCAAATCACTATCGATGAAAACGCCCAAGTTTCGTCTCATACGACCCCTTCTCCAGCGACGTGTTCCAGCAGTTCCGCGACGATCGGCAGAGTCGGCTCCCCGGTCTCCTTGTGATGGCCCCAGTCCACCCGCACCTGCCAATAGCCACGGAAGACGCTCGGTGTCATGCGTTGCCCGCGTTGCGGTGGGCTGCCGTGGGCCTGGACCCAGAGCTGGTAGTATTTCGAGACGCGCGAGGAGCGCCGGTTCGGGTCCTCCTTGCATGTCGCGTAGAGTGACACGCGGATTCCGGCGAAGGACGCTGGCTCGACGATGACGAATTCCAGCCGAATTTTGGGTTGTTTGAAGTACAGTCTGCGTTCCCAGTCGCGATAGCTGGCGAGGTAATTCCCAGCCGGCAGGTCCTCCGGGGTGAGTGGGGCGATCGGCCAGTCGATGTTCCGGATTCGCCTCGTCATATCCTCTCCTGTCGCGTCGGGAGGTCCTCCTGGTTGGGGTAGACGATGTGCTGGCCCTTATGCACGTGTAGCCCGTACACGAGTCCGGGCACGAGCGTCACCGTGTGACCGCAGGCCAAGGTGAACGTCACGGTCTCCGCATGGGTCTCGACCCGCTCGATGTCGCGGACCGCCTGACAGCAATAGACGCCGGTAATCTCTCGTGACGGTCGCACCTGGTGGCGGCGTCTGATCCTCATCGCCGTACTACCTCGCCGTTCCGTAACGCCAAATTCGATTGTGCTTCACTCAGCGTGCAACCGGGCAAGTCCGCTAAGTTCGCGATGAAGGTCTCCAGCTCACTCCGGAGAATGACGACGCGCCCATTCAGTTTTCGAAAGGGGAGCAGGTGGCAACTCATGCGCCGCCGCACCCACCGTTCGTCCGTGCCCAGTAGCATCGCCGCTTGGACCACACTCAACATCGCGCCTTTGATAGGCGTCGCGCCATTCGTCTGTACGGTCACAGGTCGGCGTTTCATCGGGCCTCCAGCGTCGCCAAGGCCTTCTCGTGGCGCGGAGCTTGATGTTCACGGATGACCAGTTGTCGGATGAGGGCACTGTAGGACAGGCCGGATTTGATGGCGAGCTGCGTGAGGATGGCCTTTTCAGGCCGACTGAATGGAACCGTAACGACTTTGCGAGCGATACGCATAAAAAAACCCAATCTCCAAAAGAGCGATCCCACTGCCAGTTACAGGCAACATGGGCTCCTTGATTGATTGGGTGTGTTGGCTGAGGCCAACGAAAACAGGAAACGAAACCGGGCTCCGGTTGATCGCGCAGGATCAACGTACTATAAAAATACTACAGCCGACTCGACAATGTACATACCAAAACGCAGTGGACACAAAATAAATCTTCGTCACCTATCGGAGCGACTTTATAGGTGACTGCGTTCTCTCCGCCTTGCGTCTTCCTTCATCCCCCTCCTACAATACGCCTCCCTGCGAGGTCCCTATGCCCTTCTCGATTCGTCCTCTCCGCCGCTTGCCGCTGTCCTACATTTCGGGTTTCTGGTTCCTGATCATGCTCCTCGTGCTGAGTAGTGGACCTGCGTATGCGGAGTGGGTTCCGGTCGCCAAGGGCGAGAATGGACTGACTGTGTACGTAGGCCCAGACACGATTCGTCGCAAAGGGGATCTGGTGAAGATGTGGGTCTTGTACGACAACAACTCCAAGACTACACAAACCCAGGAGCGCGACTCTATCGTTTCTGCGATGATGCAAAGTGAGTATGACTGCCTAGAAGAGCGTTTTCGGACGCATGCGATGCTTAAATTTTCTGGCAATATGGGACAGGGTAAGTTGGTTTTGTCCAACACAGATGTAGGAAACTGGGCACCAATTTTACCAGGATCTATTGTTCAACTTGAATGGAAACGTGCTTGCAGCAAGCAATGATCGCGCAGCTCGAACGGTTGGGCAGAATCATTGAAATGGGGTGATGGGTGGCGAAGGGGACGACGCATCACTCGACTACACGTGTCCCGGTTGATGACTCGTATGCCGCGCTAGTCGGAAAGGCCGTGTACGTCTTCGCCTACTACGAATGGACGATCATCTACACTATCGAATACCTTCGAAAGGGATTCGTCAGCAAGTACAGCCGTGGCGCTTCCATGACTTCAGGAAAGGTGCGCCAGGAGCTACAGGACACCATAAATAGCCCACATATTTCCTTCGCCAAGGTTTCAAAGCAAGAATTGCAAGCCTGCTGCGACGAGTTTGAGGGCCTGATAGTCAAAAGAAATGCACTGATTCATGCTCACCCCGTTACCGACTCAGATGGGTCTCAGATCCTGGCCTACCAAACCCAAATCACGAAGCCGCTGCCGGATATGAAATGGCCAAAGACTGAGGTCGAATCCATCATTCAGGAATTTGACCGAGCTGCATGCAGCGCCGGAACACTGCTTGATCGCCTGCGCTAAACGAGCAAAATAATCAGATTTCCCACCATCCGTTATCCGTAACTCGGTCAGGGACGCATCCATGCTTTGGACTATAATCAACGTCATCACCTTATTTGTCCTCGCGGTATTTGCCTATCTACTCTGGAGGAAAACTCAAAATAAAGTAGGTTCGTTTGGCATAGGCGACCTCACCAATATGGCAACTCTTGTGGTCGCAATTTTTTCGCTTTTCGTCGCCGTGGCTGCCTACCAAAAGTCTGTCGAAGACAATGAAGAGCAGCAGAAGAGTCTAGACGCTAGCAGAGAACAGCTACAGGCGGTCGTCGATGCTGCAACAAAGCAACAGGAGATACTCAGTAGGAACCTGGAAACATCTAAGGCCCAACAGGAGCTACTGAGTAAGAATCTTGAAATATCCAAATCACAACTGGACCTGGTGAAAGCCCAACGGAAAGAAGAACAGGAGCGCCAAGCCAGGAAACCTATTGCTGAAATCAATCTCCAGACGACTACTGGTCCCAAACCGCTAGACGATCTCGAAAAACTGCCAGAGATTGATTTCCCTCTTGAGCAGGGCAAGAGGTGGGGAAAGGTAGTGTTTCTCGTTCTAAATAAAGGAAAAGTGGAAATCATTAGGCCAGTAGTGAAGATTTTTTCTTCTCAGGATAAAGTCTCTGTTGAAAATGACGGCGTTGGGCTCCTCAGAGCGCAAGGAAGGTTAAGAGACCCAACGATCCATAATGATATCCAGTTCAGCGGTCCCGACGTTAATGATATTGAAACGGCAGAGGTCGCGGGAGGAGGATATAGGTTCACGGTGGACATAACGCTGCCTGATTCAATAAATGCTTTTGACCTTACCTTCCTAATCCATGGGAAGAACTTGTCTAGAAAAGCGTATACGCTGCATTTCAAGGTCATCAAGCTATCTTCCTGAGTGTTAATTGCCCACGCTGACGGGTCTGTGGCCAAAACTGTGGCAGAACGATCGTGTCAGATCGGGAAGAAAGGGCCGCCAAAACTGTAGTAAATCGTGTAGTAGAATTGAAAGGTACTGGGAGGTATTCAGAGGTCACGACGGGTAATCACCATAGCCGCATCACCCCCAGTGTTCATGCGTGATTTTGCGGTTTTGTTGGTGTTGTGGAGGGGTGGGGCCGGTAGACTCTTAGACTATTCTTTGACGGGTACGGCTTGTGGGTTCGGCGTGGCTTCAGAAGTCGGCGTGGCAGCCGTCGCCGCTGGTGTCGTCCCGTTCTTGAACGGTAAATCGAGCAGCGAATAGGGATTCACGCGGGCGCCGTTGAGTTTGACGCCCCAATGAAGATGCGGGCCGGTGGCGCGGCCGGTTGCCCCGACCTTGCCGATGATCTGCCCAGCTGTGACCAAGTCCCCGTCTTTGACCAAGATCTCGGACAGGTGAAAATACATCGTATAGAATCCAAGGCCGTGATCGACGAAGATACCCTTGCCGGAGAAAATATGATCGACCGTGATGCGGACGATCCCGTCATTCGTCGCCGCGACATCAGCCCCCAACGGCGCGCCGATATCTTCTCCATTGTGCGGATTGCGCGGCTTACCGTTCATGATCCGCACGCTGCCGAAAATGCCGGTGCGCTTGCCATTCACGGGCTCCACAAAATTGCTGTGCCATAATTTCAGGCGTGAGTTCTCTGTGAGCGCCTGCTGTACTAATTGTTGCTCCGCTTTCCAGCGTGCCACGGCCTTCTCATCCAGATCGACCTTCTCTTTCGGCAGCTTCAGGTACTCAACGGTAAACTTCTCTTTGGCCACCAGGATATTAAAGCTCAACTGCTTCGCCTGTTCGCCCTGCTTCACTTCGACGGCGAGTTCATACGTCCCCGGATCGTCCTGCATGTCAATCCCGAGTAACCCGATATAGCCGGTCGGCTCCCCAGGCCTGAACTCCCGAAAAAATGGAATCGTCCGACTCAGAAACGTACCCTTCACCTCCGTCGCCTGTTCTTCGCCCTTTACCTTGACGACCAGGACCTGCCCCTGCTTGCCGCTGTATTGCCCATCGAGGCCCTTCGGCGCTGGAGGCGTATTGGAAAACAACTCGACGGGGAAGACGCTGGACAGCAACACGATGGCCGTAATCAGCGTTCGGTCCAGTCGTGAGATCCGCAGATGCGCCTGTTTGAGAGCGGTCAGCATCATCGGTAGAACCGTAGCCCCGCCACCTGCGAGACCAACTCGTCCACACGCCGATTCACAGCGCTGAAGGGGTCCATACAGAGAATCGTTTCTTCCCAGTAGCCATTGAGCTTCAGATAGGTCCAGTCGACAGTATAGGACCGATTCTTCGCGCGGGCAAACCGGATGAAATCGCCGCGCACCTTTGCCCTCGTGGTCTGTGGCGGAGTCGACATGGCCCGTTGCACCGATTCCTCCTCCACCACCCGTTCGATCAACCCACGGGACTCCATCAGATAATACAGCCCGCGCGTCCGTTTGACATCATGATATTGGAGATCGAGCAGAAACACCCGTGGATCGTCCCAGCCACAGCCCTTTTTGTCGACATAGGACTGAATGAGATGGCGCTTGGTCACCCAATCGATTTCGCGCACGAGCTGCATCGGGTCCTCTTCTAGCTTATCCAGCACCATGGCCCATCGTTGCCACACATCGTCGAGGATCGGATCGTGCTCCTGTTGGGCCAAATATTCCTGCGCTCGATCCAGATAGACCCGCTGAACTTCGACCGCCGTCATCTGCCGACCATCGTCCAGCTTAATCTTGCGCTTCAAAGTGGGATCGCGCGACACCTCACGAATGGCTTTTACGGGGTCCTCGAATTCCATCCCCTGGACTGCGTACCCTTCCTCGATCATGGACAGCACCAACGTCGCCGTGCCGACTTTCAAATAGGTCACGAACTCCGACATGTTGGAATCCCCGACGATGATATGGAGCCGTCGGTAACGTTCCGCATCGGCATGCGGCTCATCTCTGGTATTGATGATGCTGCGCGAGGAGGTCGTCGAGGAGGAGGTCTTCTCGTGAATGTGTTGCGCGCGTTGCGAGATGAAGTACTGCGGCTTGCCGGATACTTTAAGCACCTTTCCCGCTCCGCTATAGATCTGACGCGTGACGAAGAAGGGAATGAGTTGCTCCGTGACTTTCCAGAAGTCGACGTCGCGGCGCATGAGGAAGTTTTCATGGCACCCGTAGGTATTGCCGAGCGAATCCGTATTGTTTTTGAAAATGTAGATTTCCCCTGACAGACCTTCTTCCCGCAATCGTTCTTCAGCCGCCGGCAGACAAGCTTCAAGAATCCGTTCCCCGGCTTTATCATGGATGACGAGATCAAGAATGTTGTCGCACTCGGGGGTGGAATACTCAGGATGGCAGCCGGTGTCTTGATAAAACCGCGCGCCGTTCACCAGGAATGCGTTGGAGGGCCAGCTGTTCGGAATGAGACCTTCAAAAATATACCCCAGTACTTTCTCCATCGGCAGATAGACTCGTCCGTTCGGAGAAAAGATGAGACCGTACTCATTCTCCAAACCGAAAATCCGTCGTCTCAGGGGGCTGGGTTGCTGCATGTGCGTATGCACAGAATACCAGCCGGCCCCGCCTTCTTCAACAGAAGGGCACGATTCGCCGATGAAGAAAGACGAGCAGGCTGCGGAAAAACTATGGCGGTACGCGAGAACTTTGGTGGTCCGCACGTGTAGCACAATAGGAGAACATTCCCGCAGGATGCTCAAAAAGGCCGTCACCAAGGCCGCAGCCGATGAAAGCACCGGAGGCGTAGCCTCTGGGCTACGTTGAGGATGCTTTCGAGGCGAGAACGCCGCTGGCGGACTTTTTCAGCATCCTGCTAGGTCGCGAGGAGCTGTTTGGTATCGGCGGGGGTAAGACGACGGAATCTTCTGCCGTCGCGGGTGCGGTCCAGAACCGCCACCTCCAGGCTCTCCAATGAAAGCTTCTGGCTCCCAATTTGTTCAAGTGCGGTGATACAGAGCGCGAGAGCAGCCTGGAGTTCCGGGGGCTGCGTGAACCCTTTCTCCTTTAACAAGGCCTGGATGGCCTCGGACTTGCCTCCGATGACCGCGAATGTACGCTCGTCGATGATGCTGCCGTCGAAGGAAATGCGATACATCTCGTTGGCATGGCCGTTGTGCCCGACCTGCACCACCAGGATTTCCACCTCCAGCGGCTTCAGTTCCTGGCTGAAGATGGTGCCGAGGCTTTGGGAATAGCCGTTCGCGAGAGAGCGGGCCGTCACATCTTCCCGGCTATACATGAATCCTTTAAGATCCGCGTGTCTGATGCCGGCCTTCCGGAGATTTTCAAACTCACTGTACTTGCCGGCCCCTGCAAATGCGATGTTGTCGTAGATCTCGGAGATTTTGTACAGCGAGGCGCTGGGATTCTCCGCGACGAGAAGAATCCCATGCAGATAGTCAATGGCAATGATGGAACGGCCTTTGGCGATGCCTTTCTTGGCATACTCCGCCTTGTCCTGCATCATCTGCTCGGGCGAGACGTAATAGGGCATCGGCATGCTTAATTCTCCTTGGAACGGCGAGTGGCAATCAACCCGTCATAGATGCCACGAATCTGCTGATCGGAGACATCGGTGATACCGGTCGCGTTGACAATCTTCGCGGTGGGGTAAATGCCCCGCACGAGATCCGGCCCCCCGGTGCCGACATCATCGTCGGCCGCATTGTACAGAGCCAGCAGGGCCAATTTCAGAGCATCCGGCTCAGCTAGGCCTTTGAGGAAATGCTCCCGCATCGTATTGCGCGCATCTTTTCCACCTGACCCTATGGCATGGTAATCCGACTCTTCGTACCGGCCACCCGCGAGATCGTACTTGAAGATGCGGCCTTCTGCGCGCTTCAGGTCGTAGCCGACATAGAGCGGCATGACGACCAGCCCTTGAAAGACCATCGGCAGATTGGCCTTGACCATCTGTCCGAGCTTATTGGCTTTCCCCTCACAGGACAGTTGCACACCTTCTAACTTTTCGTAATGCTCAAGCTCGACTTGGAACAGTTTGGCCATTTCGATGCAGGGACCAGCCGCGCCCGCGATCGCCATCGCGGAATACTCGTCGATCTTGAACACTTTCTCGATTCGGCGCTCGGCGATTTGAAATCCTTCCGTTGCTCGACGATCTCCGGCAATCACTACACCCTGCTGATACTTGATTGCCAGTACCGTGGTAGCTTGGGGAACGCTCATCGAGCCGGCCCCGCGTATCGGCTCGGCCACGGACTGGGCCTGCAGGGAGCCGCTACGACCGACCGGAGTCAACGCGGGATAGTGAGCGGTCAAAAAGTCGAAGAAACTCGGGTCGTCGTGGTTGGGGAGAAATGGCAGTTTCATAGTGTGAGTCGCGATGGATCCTTGTTCATCAGGCCTTGAGCTGCTCCAGCAATGCGTCGACGGTCTCGACCTGATCCAGGAGATCGCTCGTCAGCGAGGCTGTGCCTCGGAGCGGGTCCATCAACGGCACCCGTTTGACCTGNNCGTTGCCGACGTCGAAGAGCACCGATGTCCAGCTGGCCCCATAGAGCGACTTCGCAAACTTGCTGACACATCGTCCACGGAAATAGGCGCGCGTCCCCGGAGGCGGGGTGAACTCCGCTCGCACGATCTCGACCTCCTGCACGATACGCTCGATCAAGTGGCTGCGTTCGAGCGTAAAGTAGAGGCCCTTGTCAGGGCGGACGTCGTGATACTGAAGATCCATCAGCCGTACGCGAGGATCGTTCCACCCACAGTCCTTTCGCTCCATATAGGATTCCATCATCTGGCGCTTCGCTACCCAATCCAGTTCGCGCACCAAAAGCCGGGGATCCTGCTCCAATTTATCCAGTACGTTCTCCCAGCGGACGAGAATATCTTTTGTGACTTGGGAGAGATCGTGACAGGCATAGTATCCCATGGCAGCCTTCAAATAGGCTCGTTGAATTGCCACCGCCGTCGTCGGGCGCCCCCCCGTAAGTTTGAGTGTCTCCTTCGTGCCCAGATCGCGTGACACCTCTTTAATGCTTCGGACTGGATCGTCCAACTCGATCAGCGGAAGATCTGCACCGGCCTCGAGCAGGTCCAGGACAATGGACAACGTACCGACCTTGAGGTAGGTAGATAGTTCCGCCATGTTGGCGTCCCCAACGATCACGTGCAGCCGCCGGTACTTGCTATGCTCGGCATGCGGCTCATCGCGTGAATTGATGATGGGGCGCCTGACCATCGTATTGAGATCGACGAGGCACTCGAAGAAATCCGCACGCTGCGAGATCTGATAGTCCGTCGGGCTGGTCTGATTCTCTGCGCCGACCTTTCCTGCCCCTGCGAAAATGGGCCGCGTCACAAAGAACGGCGCCAAGACCTTCACGATGCGCTCGAAGGGAACCGCGCGAGACATGAGATAGCTTTCGTGATAGCCGTAGCTGTTCCCCTTGCCGTCCGAGTTGTTCTTGT
>PLBR01000055.1 GCA_003135435.1 Nitrospira sp.
CTGCTGGGATCGACATAGAGAAATGACCCTCCCCCGATTTCACAGACACCTCCATAAGTGGGAGAATGACGAAATTGGAGGTCCTCATGCCAGACACCACGCGACGTCAGTGTACCGACGTATTCAAGTCCGAGGCGGTACGGCTCACACGGGAATCGGGCAGGCCGGTGGCCCAGGTGGCCCGGGAACTCGGGAGTTCTGACCATGTGCTGTACCGCTGGATGACCGAGCAGCGACACGTTGAATCCCAGGGCCGCACTCGCCAGTCAGTGCGCGCCGGGCAGGAAGAGCTGACACGGCTCAAACGGGAAAACGAGACGCTCAGGAAGGAGCGGGATTTTTTACGACGTGCGGCGGCGTTCTTCGCGAGGGAATCCCCATGAGATACCGCGCGATCCAGGAGCACGACCGTCGCGATCCCATCCGACTCATGTGCCGCGCACTCACGGTCTCGCCCGCGAGCTATTACGCGTGGCGCTCACGGCCTGAGAGCCACCGGGCGGTGTCCACCCGCACCTTGCTCTCGGCCATCCGGGTGATCCACCGGGAGTCCCGTGAGACCTACGGCAGTCCCAGCATCTGGGACGCCCTGATCAAGCGGGGGCACGGTGTCGGCGAGCACCGCATCGCGCGGCTCATGCGCGTCGAAGGGATCCGGGCCAAGACCGTGAAGACGTGGCGCGCCACCACTCAGTCGAATCACCGGTTGCCCGTGGCCGAGAACACCCTCAATCGCCAGTTCACGGTTGAGCATCCGAACCGGGTGTGGGCCGGGGACCTCACCTACGTGTGGACCACGGAAGGCTGGCTCTATCTCGCCGTGGTGCTCGATCTGTACTCGCGCACCGTGATCGGCTGGGCGATGGGCCACCGGCTGACCGTGGATCTGGCCGAGCATGCCCTCACCATGGCGCTGGCGAACCGGAAACCCACGGCAGGGCTCCTGCACCACTCGGATCGCGGCAATCAGTATGCCGCCACGAGTTACCAGCAGCTGCTCACCACTCACGGCATCACCACCAGCATGTCGAGGCGAGGGAACTGCTGGGACAACGCCTGCGTGGAGAGCTTCTTCGGGACGCTCAAGCGTGAACTCGTGTACCATCGGCACTACGCGACCCGTGAAGACGCGACACAGGACATCTTCGAGTACATCGAAGTGTTCTACAATCGGAGGCGTCGTCACTCGACCCTCGGCTATGACTCCCCGGCCGAGTTCGAAGCGAGGACGGCTGTGGCTTAACCGGGTGTCCACGGAATTGGGGGAAGGTCACTTCGGGGGCATTCTGCAGGACCATATGGATCTGTGGAAAGGATCCGGGTTGCTCAGTGCGCTCAATCTGCTCAAGACGCTGACCTGGCCCACGACGATTCCGACCTACTCGTTGCAGTCGAATCTGTTGGGGAACTTCACGTTGGACTTCTCGGCCTGGTCCGGGATGTTGACCGCGATTCGATCGATCATCATCGCGATCGCGGGGTTCGTCGCGTATCGCATGATCTTTGTGGGGGCACGATGACCGCACTGCTGAATCTCATCTACTGCTTTCTAGCGGTACAATCACATCCAAGAGGGCGACCTGACACAGGCAGCGAATAAGCTTGGAAAGTACCTCCAAGAGAACACGCCCGGAGCACTTGACGGAAAAGGGGCGAGAGGGTAAAACGATAACACCGCAGAAGTATTACGGAAGCTGGCGTAGCTCAATGGCAGAGCAGCGGTTTTGTAAACCTGACCGCGACAGAAGGCCCCTTGTGATCCTCAATGGTTACAAGGGGTTTTTTGTTGTCTCGTTGGGTGACGGGGGGTGGCGAGAGGTGGTATACAGACCCTCGCGGGCACAATCACGGGCACATGAAATGCCCGCCATCTCGATTCAATGAGGTGAATGAGGTTGTATGACGCTTGACGAAATAGCTAGCCTAATCCATCGCAGATCTGAAACTCCTCATGTTGATTACAAGGAAGGGTTTGAATGGAAGAAAGAAAACCGAGATCATCAACTAGGACTTATCCGCGATATGATCGCGATGGCAAACATCCAGGATGGCGGCGCGATTGTGTTGGGAGTAGAAGACAAAACATACAACGTGGTGGGGCTTTCAGGTCCGATCTTAGCGTCACTGGATCAATCATATATTGGTGACCTATTACGTGGGTATGCTGATCCCACTTTCCCGTTTGAGCTTCAAAGGACCCAAATCGATAGCTGTGATGTCGCTGTAATCCACATTCCAGAATTTGTGGATGTCCCGATTGTCTGTGAAGACTCCGCCCAGAGCAAAGATCAGAAAAAGCTCATCCTTCGTCGTGGGGCCTTATACATTCGCACAGACGCGTCTCAGACAATGGAAATTTCCTCCGCCGAGGACATGCGAAAACTGCTCAGTCGGGCGATTACGAAGCGGAGCGATGAAATGCTGCGCCAAATTGAAAATCTTCTCAGAGTTCGACCGATCCGACCGATAGAAGAAACCGATAATCAATTCGAGAAGGAATTGAGCGAGGCCGATATTCGGTTTAAAGAAGTTTTGCAAAAAGGGTTTTTCAATGCTGGTCGATGGGAGGTAATCGCCCGGCCAACCCAGTACACCAGCAATCGCCCAATCGAATTGGCTGACTTAAAGGGATTTATCAGGTCATCCCAAGTGAACCTTCGAGGCTGGCCGTTCCCATATATCGATTATGACAAGGCTGTCATGTTTAATTCGGGATACCAAAGTCACACTGACACTGCAGAGCACAGGGAGGGCTTTCGGCTCTATAAAAGCGGGCTGTTTGTCTGGAAAGCTGGATTCCCTGAAGACTTGACTAACCTCAAGACTGAGCAAGGGAAAAGGACGTTGGATTTTGTCGTTACTATTTACACGTTGACTGAAATCTTCGAGTTTCTTAAACGATTATACGCAGTGTTTCCAAGCGTGGAGCATCTCAAGATTACTATCCGCTTGACTGGTTGTCAGGGAAGGGTGCTCACGAGTTCAAATTTGTCAACGCCGGTGAGGCCAGACCAGGAGTCGAGTGAGAGCACAATCGAATTGGTGGAATCTCCACAGGAAGTCGAATTAAGGGCTTCTGCCGACGAGATGGCAAGAGAGGTGACACGTCATATTTTCGCGATATTTAACTGGACGGACATTAAGGATCAATATTTAATCGAGTGGCAGGACAAGCTTTTCCATCGTGTTGGGCAACGTCGGGGCACCGAGGTTTAGGAATCATTTTGCCGCTTGAGGAAACGATGGACCTGCCCATCCCGCCATCAACTGGATCAGGAAGCCGATAGATCATCGACGGCCTCTTGCACCGTCCTTCACACACTCCTAGAATGGGCCACCCTGCGAGGCTCTCATGCCCTTCTTGCTTCGCCCCTACCGTCGCTTTCCTGTGCAGTGCGGGTATGAGGAGATGAAAGGTAGGATTTGGTGTCACCAAGCGGAACGGCGCATCTTTGCAGTAAGACATTTCGCGGACTCATCTGCGCAGCCTAGCCCGAAGGAGTGCACCATCGTTGATGCCGCGAATACGTTTTGAATTTCACGGGGTTGCGTTGGCGGTGTAGTCTCTCGTAGCACGGTTCAAAGAGAAAGATTGCAACCCCAAGTTGGGGCCTCTATAATTTAAAGCATTATGCGTCTCGTACTGAATAAGTTAAAAGCTGCACAGGCTGCGGCCCATTTAGTCAAGATTCATAATGGGCCTCTCGATACTATTGTCCTGCTCAAGTTGCTTTACCTTGCAGACCGCAAGTCTCTCATAGAATCGGGCTACCCTATTACTGGTGACGGGATGGTTTCTATGCCGCGCGGTCCTGTGCTGAGCACTATCTATGATTGGATTCAATACGGATTTGATCAGACGAATCCATGGTACGCTTATTTAACAGAACGAGAGAACCACAAGATCGCCCTTCAAAATAACAATCCTGATGTTGGTGAACTGTCAGAATATGAGCTTAACGTCTTGAAGCACGTACACGACAAACATGGACATTTGGGGCCATGGGAAATTAGCAAACTTACTCACGATTTACCAGAATATGAAGACCCTCATGGTTCCTCTTTCCCCATTGATCCGAACACCATCCTCCGAGCTGAAGGCAAAAGTGACCCAGAGATAGAGAGGATAAATCACTCGGCGGAAGAGGCCTATCAGTTCGATCGGTTTCTCCGTAGGTGTGCAATTGCTGCAAGTTAGACATGCGTGTAGGCGATGCCTTTCTTTTCAACCTCGCGGTAAGTTCTGACGAACATATTTATTTAGTCGCCCACGTAGCGGGCAATCCGGCCACAACAATAGTCCTCTTCAATTTCACCTCTCATTACCCTGGAAAATGCGACGAAAGTTGCATTGTAAAACCCCACGAATACAAACGGCTGTCGCGGGATTCTGTTATCGCCTATCGATGGGGAAGAATTGTTGAAGGACCAGCAATTCAGGGGTTGGTAAAAACAGAAATTGGAAAGAAGCTGGACCCCGTACCTACAGCGGTGATAGCCAAAATTATAGCCGGGGCGCTCAAATCGCAGTTTACCCCCCTCAAGATAAAGAAGTTACTCCAACACTAGGCAGCTTATCGCCTGCCATTGCCTTTTCACCCCCGCCGCTGAATCTTCGCGCCAGGCAGCGGCTGCCGACTTTCCCGCTGGCCGTTTTTTCTATTGACAATAGAAACTCTCTACTGATAAAGTTTATTGCATGAAGGATGTTTCTCCAAAATTCACGCTGTACACCCCTCATGGTCGCGTCATTCCTGATGCGCCATTGGGCATCCTTGGCGGCTTCATTCAAGAGAAACTGTCCACCTATATCGAGCCCCAGCGGGAGGGCACTCCGAAGGGCCAGACCGTTGGATTGTCGCGTCCCAAATACCACGGCCTGTTGCTCACCAGTCTCACCGCACTGAGTTTGAAGCGCGTGGCGCAGATTGCTGGTGTGCCGCTGGCGTCACTCAAAAAATGGCGGACTGAAGAGGATTTTTCCTCTGCGAGCAATGCGCTCCAGGAAGAATTTTCCGAAGGCATCTTCGATCGGGCTGCTACCGGCTCTTGGCTTGCCCGCGAAGGCCGAGCAGGATGAAGTTCTGCTTGGACAATACAGCGTTCACAATCTGCGGAACGACCGTATCCTCAAAGCCGACGATGCCGGGGAAGATCNNATCTCCTGAGTGGGTCGATCACCTCGCGGAAAAAATTAAGAGCAAACAGCTCATTGGGTTTGACGATGCCGCGTTTTACGATCCGGCGCTGCTATTTGTTCTCTCGGAGAAAGCGAAGCATTTTCTCACTGAACTGCTCGACGCGATCGTTGCGAGTCCTGTTGGACAAGAACCGACCGAGGCCGTGATGGAACAGACCGGACAGCCACTCGCCTGGATCTATACGCTCGATCAGATCGATCGGTTGCGGCGAGACACCGTGAAACGCTACGGGCGCGCCTTGACACCCATCGGAAAATGGCATGCTGACTGGTCTCTCTCGAACCGACGACGGGCATCGCAGTTCCTAACGATCTTGATTCGGGGTGTCCTCATGCCTCGCCCGGTTCCTCGTCGGTATCAGGACATTGCCTATCTCGCATCGAATCTGCTTAGTCGGATCCTGAACGATTGAGGATCTTTTTTGTGACAACGATAGAAACCTTTAATATAAAGGTATTATGTCGTGTGATAACCTTCAACAGGAGTGCTGGTACATGAGCAAGCCACACTCCCCCATGCAAGCCCCGACGAACAGGGCACCCACCATGCCCTTCGGGAAATTCAAAGGCTCACCACTGGACGAATTGCCGAGCGAATACCTGCTCTGGCTCGGCTGCCTTGATGACTTGCGCCAGCCCCTATTAGGGCACGTGCTCAAAGAAATGGCGCGACGGATAGTGGAATTAGAGAGCCAGCCCGAGAGCGCAGGCCTCGCACACGAAGAGGCCCAGTATGCGAGCCGCTGAACTGGCCGAGAGAATTCCCGGCGCGAAGCTATTCGGTGAGAAGTGGAAGGGCTGTTGTCCCGCTCATCAAGATCTTCGCCCGAGCCTGACATTCAAAGACGGAGACAAGTGCATTCTTATGAAGTGTTTCGCCGGCTGTGCGCTGGATGAAATCTGTCAGGCCCTCGGCCTTCGACCTTCCGATTTGTTTTTTGATGCACTCGACAGTGACCCACAACGACGACGGGCGGCTGCCCAGCAACGAGAACGCAAGGTGCGGGAGGTGGCCGCGGAGAGACAGACACGTGGACGGCGTATCGATGCCCTCCGGGAGGCGGATTACTTTGTCCGTGCTCGAGAAGGACTCGATATCAGCCAATGGACCCACCAAAAGCTAGACGACGAATTAAACGTGCTTGCGGATGCCTATGCGTTGCTGTCCTCGGAGGCTCATGCCGCCTAATACAGAACACGTGGATGCGGTGCAGGAGCGATTCCTTGAGGGGATCGCGAAACTCATTCCCACCCCGAGACCAGCCGCAGCAACCCCTGCGGATGCGGGGCTTGTGAAAGAACTCGCCGACGCCATTCTCTCCACGGATCACTTTGCGCGTGATGCCGGTGGGCAGCTCTATACGTTTGTGGACGGCACCTACCGACCGACCGGAGAGGCACGGATTGCCCAGCGCGTCAAATCCATTCTGGTCGCCACCGACGAGACCAAACGATGGAGTAGTCACCGCGCACGGGAGGTCGTCGAGTTTCTCCGCGTCGATGCGCCCGTCCTCTGGGATCGTCCGCCTTCGACCGTGCTGAATCTTGCGAATGGGTTGCTCGACCTGGTCACGCGCACGCTGCGCCCCCATTCCCCCGACCATCTGACGACCGTGCAATTGCCCGTCGCCTTCGATCCCTCGGCCACGTGTGCCCTCTGGGAATCGTTTACAGCAAGGGTGCTACCCGACGACTGTCGCACGCTCCCCTATGAACTGGTGGCCGCGAGTATGCGCGGAGAGGTGTTGGACCAACAGGCGGTGTTATTGGTCGGCTCTGGTGAAAATGGCAAATCGACGCTGTTGGAGGCGATCGTGGCGTTCCTCGGTAAACACAACGTGTCCAGCCTGGCCCTCCAACGATTGGAAGCCGATAAGTTCTCGGTCGTCCGGTTGTTGGGCAAGCTCGCCAATATCTGCGCGGATCTCCCGAGCGATCACCTGACAAGCACCTCGACGTTCAAAGCCTTGACCGGGGGAGACCAGTTGACCGCGGAACGGAAGTTCCAAGGGTCCTTTGAGTTGACTCCATTTGCCCGCTTGCTCTTCTCGACCAATTTCTACCCCCAGAGCAAAGATAGTTCCCATGCCTTCTTTCGCCGCTGGTTGGTCCTCCCGTTCGATGCCGTCATTGCGCCGACGGAGCGGATCGAACACTTCGCCGCCCAGCTCGCCGATCCGCAGGAATTATCCGGCGTCCTGAACCGAGCCATCGAGGAGTTGCCTGCCATGCGGCAGCGCGGCGGCTTCAGCCAGAGCGAGACCACCCGGGCGGCCCTCATGGAATTCCGCGAGATGACCGATCCGCTGGCGGCCTGGTTGGATCGGTGCACCGTCTTGAGCCCGGATGGGCTGGTCACCCGGAAAGACTTGGCGATCATGTACAACGCGGCCGCCGATACCGCCGGGCGTCCCCCGATGACATCGAAGGCGTTCTGTGCCGCGGTGCGACGACTCCGCCCAGTCCTGAAAGACGCTCAACGGACCGTCTGTGGGGAGGTGAAGGACGTGTTCCTTGGTCTGACGGTACGCACGCCAGCCCCTGCCCATCATCAGGATGAGTTCATCTTTGAGGAAGACGCCCATGCTGATTGAGGCGACTGAGAAGCCGATCCGGTATCGACTTCAGACAGGG
This sequence comes from Nitrospira sp., assembly GCA_003135435.1. Classification (GTDB taxonomy): domain Bacteria; phylum Nitrospirota; class Nitrospiria; order Nitrospirales; family Nitrospiraceae; genus Palsa-1315. Next base: position 7,835 of record PLBR01000055.1, read on the forward strand.
CAAGAAGTCTATTTGCAACCCGGTCTCCCCGTGGAATTGACGGACGACGCAGGCCGACAGTTGCTCAGAAAAGCCGGTGAGAAGGTTCGACTGGTCGAGTCTTCAACCAGGAGAAAGGACGAGCTCACCGGGCAGATCGTGACGTGGGACTCCCCGTTGTTTGGGGTGTTGAGTGCGACGGTACACGAAGACCTTCCGCATGGCGTGCGGGTGTTGCATCCGCTGACAGCGGTCGAATGTGTCATTCCACGGACCTGGCTACGCCTCAGCCCATTCAGCCCATTCAGTCTATTCCTTCCAGATAAGTCTTGAGTGTACAGAAATAGAGGGAAAGAGAGAGAAGAGGTTAAATAGGGGGAAATGGCCTGAATGAGGTGAAACGCCTGACGGTATCCAGTGAGACGGGAAGTGGAAGAATGGGCATTAATCGGCTAACGGGCAACACACTGCCTGGACAGCAAGACAACTTGAAGGAAACTGAGAGACCGTGAACGTTCAGTCCACTAAACCCCCGTTGATTGTGCCTGGTTCTCGACGGGGTAAACCAGGCCGTCCCTGCAAGGGCGATACAGGGATCTATGGGCACACTGTGGGCACAGTGACGCAGGAAACGCAGTCCAGGAGCGGCAATGGTGTTGGAGCAGCGGTTACAACAACCGTCGCTCCGGTGAGTCCGAGGCTGTTGGATCTGCATACCGCCGCGGCGTATCTGGGTGTGTCGGAATGGACGGTCAGAGACCTGGAGGCCGCAGGCACCGTGCCGCGCGTCCGCATTCCCCTACCCCACGCAGGCGAGCTACGAAAGCTGCTGTTTGACCGGACTGACCTGGACCGCCTAATTGACGCATGGAAGAACGCATGATGAGACAGGCCGACAGACGACCATCCCCGCTCCCCAGGCGGGACAGGCCAGGACAACACCGGGGCCTCGGTGGCCGCATGTGTCGATCGACCATCTTGGCGTGGCAAAAATGGGGGCATGGGGGGGAGGGCTTAAGCCCTTTCGCCTGGACCGCGCATGGACGTGTTCCTGGAATTTTTCACACCGATGAAAAGTCACAAGTCACCTGAGGTGCACCTTGAAACTCTGCGGTGAAAACGGACACAAGGCGAAGGATGGCCACCCCTGCGGCTTCAAGATCGCGGACACCGCCTTCTCCTGCCATCACCATGCGACGGATAAGACGCGGCAGCGAGAGATCGTGGATGCCATGCGGCTGGCCCAGAAGCAGCTGCGTATCCCGGACTCCATCAAGGCGAACGGCTTTCAGACGACCGACGATTGCCTGCGCGTCTACAGCCAGATTGTGGACATTCTCACCACCGAGAAACACCCGGACATCAAGCGGCTCAACGTAGCGATCCGGGCGACGAACGGGGCCATGAATGCCCACGGCGTCAAGGCAGCCGAGGAGCAGAACAAAATACTCTTATTGCTCGACGGCCATGGGGCGGGCTTGGCGGCGATGCAGCGGTTGAAAGAGAGTCCCCTTCGGGTCTTGCCGGGGCGACGGACGCCGCCGACGGATAAAGGAACCGCATGAGCCGAGCCCTCAAAACCATTGTCGAGCGCCTGGGCGCGCATGCCGGGGTGCTGTGTTGCGCCGTGATCCTCGACCTCCCGTATCGGTTGCCGCAGGCTGACGGACTCGACGCGGCGGGCCGGAGTGTGGTCCTGATCGGGAGATACTTCCTGGGCCAGGATGCCGCCGCCGACGTGGCGGTGGAGTACATCCTCGGACAGCTCAAGCGCGGGCATTACCCTGACGCGGTGCATCCCGTGCTGTTCGCGCCGCGTGCGTCCTCCGCCATTGCTGCCGCCGTGGACGATGGGCCGATTGAAGAAGTGCTCGTCCATGGACCGAGAGGGACGGGCAAAACGCACGCGCTCGCCGCCGCCGCCTTGATTAACGCGGAACTCCACCTGCGAGCAGGCTACCCCGGCCCCTTCAAAGTCGCGTGGCTCCATGATTCGTTGAAATCCGCCTCAGCGAAAACCGGGGAAGCGTTAGAGCTGCCGATGTGGGGCGGGCTGTGGAGCATCAAAGATGATCGGACAAAAGCGATCTTTTCGCTGGGCGGGCAGGAGTTGGTCCGTGGGGAGTTTGTGGGGTGTCGGGATGAAGCGAGCGCGGAACGGTTACGCCAAGATGCGCACATGGTGCTCGCCGAAGAATTGATCGCGTCCCTCTCGGATGGTCTCGGCATTGAAGAACCACAGTGGCGCTTGGCTCGGAGTTCGGCGATTCGCTTACCGACCCGCCGACGGTCGAGCATGGCGGCCACGAATCCCGGCAGTCCTGACCTGTGGCCCGCGGTGTACTTTGGCGTGGTGGGGTCTGGGCATCCGAACCGGCTCGCGATTCAAATCCCCTGCGACGATCGCATGACGCCCGAACAGCGAGCGGAACATGCTCGCACGTTCGCCGGCACGTCCGCGATGGATCAACGGCTCGGCGAAGGGTTGTGGATCATGGCCGAACTCGGGCAACCCGTGGCGGAGGGATTTGACGCAACCATCCATGTGACGGCGTCTCCGTTGAACCCTCAACCGCAGTATTTGTTGGCCATCGGCTGGGATGGGGGGCATAGCCCGACGGCCATCATCGGCCAAAATCTGAACGGACAGATACAGATTTTTGCGGCCCTGAACGGCTTGCATATCGGGACACTCGAATTGATTGAGCAACAAGTCTTGCCGTGGCTCCAGACGCATGCGCCCTGGGCGTTGTCGCACAGTGGCGCGTTGCTCGTCCATGTGGTGGATCCGAATATGGCGACTCCTGGACAAGCCTCCATTTTCGAAAGCGCCGAGAAGGTCATTGAGACTCGACTCGGCGGGCGCGTCATACACGGGGCGGTCCGATGGCCTCCACGACGCGAGGCGGTGCTGCGGGTCTTGGCCCCCAGACATGAGCGCGGGAAACCCCCATTGCAAATTGCTCCCGGACCCGACACCGAATTATTAGTGCAAAGCCTTGCCGGGAGATGGATCTACCCGCAGACCGCTGACGGACGTGTGGATGTCAGCGGGCCGAAGAAGCCGAATTCTCCATGGGCTGATGTCGGCGATGCCTTCGCCTATTTGGCCGGCTGGCTCCTCGGGGGCGAGAGTATGGAGATCTCACACGAGCCGATCCGCGTGGAAAGTTCCTTTTCCCTCGATCATCCGTATCACCACTCAGACGCAGGTCTGGAGCGCCCCTGGCTGTCAGAATAATCGGAGGACGTCATGGTTATAGATTGCGTCACCATCGAACTCATGCGCACGGGCGAGCAGGCCAAGCTGGTAGTCCAGGGCCGTCCGTATGGCTTGGAAATCAAAATCACACGCACAGAGTTGGAGCACCTCGCATTGTATTTAGCGAACGAAGTAGGCCTGTGGCGTGATGAACAGATCGAGGCCGAGGGGATTGCCGCTAGGATTTAGGACGCAAGTGGTGCTCGAGTTCACGAAGCCGGTGATCCAGGGACTCAGTGAGTTGTTTGAGTCCTTCCGCCAGATGCCAGGAGGGTGAATCGACCGGCATGAGGTCTTTGGCGTGTTCAAAGTGTTGACGAGCCCAATCCATGGACATGTGACACCTCCCGATGAATAAGGCGGACAGTGTGACGAGGTGTCTAGACGGTTTGCAAGGGTGGAGGTATCGGTCTGATTCCTAGACTACGCGATGAAACCGTAAACGAGAGGGCCAACCCGTGGCCGAGCCAGCCCCTAACGTTAACCCAGGAGGATGGGATGAACACACAGGAGGAGACATTATGGACGTGAACGAGCTAGTAGAAGCAGAGCGGACTCCGGCGCTGGACGCCGCGACGGCGGAGCACGAGAAAGTGATGACGGACCCCACGCACCAGCACTACGATGGCTTCCGGCGCGGGGACCAGGCGGCATCAGATTATGTGGATGGCTTATACCGGAAAATTTTGCCGAACTACGCGCCGGTGGAAATCGGGAATGTCGATTTCCGCCGAGGCCCGCTCACGGTGCAGCAGGAGGGCGTGTCGACCACCACCGACTTGACCGACGAGGCACGGGCTGGAATCGACGTGGAAACCGAGCTGCGGATGGAACTCGGCGCCGCCTACGAAACGACCATGCATGACATGGCGACCGGCGCGCAGCACCTCTTTGCCGGTGCCGACGGGGAGCAGGCTTTGACGGTGCTCGCTGACAGGGTTTCAGGGCTCGGTCCACGGGCGGAATTACTTGGAGTTAGATTTTTAGCGGAATTGGCGAGATTACAATCACAAGGAGGGATGAGATCATGAGCACAATTTTAGATGACGCGGAAAAACGCCTCGCGCCCGCCGCGGCCATGGCGGCCACTAGACAGCAGGAGATTATTGAGGCGCTGCGCCAAGAAATCGGGCCGCAGCACTACGCGCAAGCTCAGGTGGAGCTACCGAAGCTGGAACAATTCATCGGGAAAGACATCCGCCCGTTTCTGATGCGTGTGGGGACCATCGCAGCGAAAGCCAAGGCCCCCCTGCCCGTGCAAGTCCAAGGCTGGCTCACCGAGCTGTCGACCATCTGCGACCAGGCCCCCCAACAGCTTCATCGCGGCATCGACGCCTACACGAGGTTGCAGGTCCCCCTGTGGAAAGATGGCAAGACCGTAGACGAAACGGCCCGCCGCACGCTGGTGGCGGTCATTCGCCAGGATCTTCGAAGCTGGGACGGGAAGCGCTCCTTCATGGAGCAACATAAGGGGCGAGTGGAGGACTATATCAAGCACACCGGGTGGCCCGCCGCTCAGCCGATGAACACCTAAGCGAGGCCGACGCGGCGCGTTAGCGTGGATACTGAGGGGGCGGAATATAGCGCATGGACTCCGGCACGGTCAACGGTTTCGGTGCCGGGATCGGATCGAACAGAAACCCTTGTGAGGTGATCTGTCCTTGTGGATCGTGCGCCGAATACCAGTGGAGGCCTGATCCTTCATCGAGCACGGTTGCACTGGAGCCGTGCAGATCGGTGTAGTAGTCGATGCCGGGCGCGGGATGAACGACGGTGAGACTGCCAGATGAGGGGGCGATGAACCAGGGCGTATCTTCGGCGAAAGCGGAGACGGGAATGAGGAAGAGCGCGAGCAGAAGAGGGAGACGCATGAGACACCTCCGAGGGAAGCAGGATCGTCGAAACAGTGTAGCAGACGGGCCCGGCGTCTGTCCCCCGTGCCGTATTCGTGATGGCGGAGCACTCCATCACCTGCTGATGGAGTGAACTGGCAGCGGGACGGCGACGACGACCGTTGATTCTGATTTTCGTGAGACTGATTCTCGCCCAGCGGCGAGAGGCAGGCTTCTGTTTACAACTGGCATATTGTCTTTGATTCCTCTTCGCCGTGTTCAGCGGAGGCCACTGTGAGGCAGTCAGTTATTACCGCTTCTTTTGTGGTGTACCCACGCTCGATCTGGCTTCGCCAGACCACGAGCTTTTCCTGGAATTGATCGAGGTGGCACGGATCCCCCGTTGGGGGTCGATCTGGCAAGGCACGACACTCTTGCTCCCATACATCTCTGGAAATGATTCCTTGGTTGAAAACCTTGGTCAGTTCATAGCGTTTGTCGGCGAATGATTCGAATTGGCAAATCTCATCTGGATATGGAGGCGGTGCAACATGGTGACGGTCTACCATTCGAAGCATAGACAAGCAGGAGGTTTCCGCGCTTTCCTTGGGAACCAATCCTTTGGCGAAGTCTTTTTTGAGTTCAGTCCGTTTATCGTCGAAGTCGTTTTGAATGAGAAAGGGTGCGGCCACCAGGAGAACGCACCCAGAAAGCCCACAAGAAACAAGCATGAGAGCTGCCCATATCCGAATCCTAGCCATGGGTTTTCCCCTTCGGCAGCAGCCCCTCCTTCTCCATCTCTTCGAGGTGGGTGCGTGACAGATCAATGAGCAACTGCTTGACCGACTTGTGCTCGACTGCGGCGGCGATCTTCATCTTGTGCATCAAGTCGCGGGGAATGTCGCGAAAGACCCATGAGCCGGCTTTTTCGTCCTGTGGTTTACTCTTCGACATGAGCGAAAGGTAGCATGAACCGTTAACTCCGGTAAATGACAGTTGACATACTATGCAGTCATTTGCTAGCATGCAGGTTTCGAAAGGAGGTCCCGTGCAGATGGTGAGAATAATGATCCAGGTACCGGTAACAGTGAAGGCCAAGCTCGACGCCGAACGCACACGCGGCACGATCGCAGCGGGGCTGATTCGGCATTTGCTGGAGCAGCATTTCAAGGGCAAGAAGGCCGCATAACGCATAACCAAGGAGGCACTCATGGCACTCCACCCACGTCACCGAGGAGACTGTGCTGATTTTTTTGCGGACTCGGACCAAACCGAGTACGTGCTGCTTGACGGTCCCCGCTCCGCGATCGGCGAAATCGAGCACGCGGCGGCCCTGGCCGGGCGCACCTGGAATACCCAATTCGTCTACGTCGTGGAAATCTGTCTCGGCTATCACCAGCCAGAATTCGACGATGGGCGCAGCGTGGATGATTGGCGCACCCTGCTGAGTCGGTGCGCGTTTCGCGTCAGCGAGGCAGCGGCCTGGAGTCCGTGCACGTGCCTGTGGAGGAAGACACCATGAACACCAAACAATTTCGACAGCCCGCGAACGGGCATAGCCGGACCGCGATCGTGGGCGGGCGGATCGTCGGCGGACGTGGCTTTCGGCTCATGTCGAAGATCGGGCAGAACGCAATCAGCTTGAACCGGCTGGAACAGTTGCTCGCCGAAGCACAGTCCCGCGGAACTCCCCGCGATGGAGGCGTTCATGTGGGTCAAGCCTGATTTCGGCAGCACGATGACGCGCACGGGCGCCAGCCACGCGCACACCGTGACTCCCGCCTCCACACGGTCCGGCCTACAGGCGGGGGCGGCGGGGGCTCCCTCGGCCATGACCCTGGAGGCCTTTCTGGTGGTCTACATTCGGAATCACGTCAACCAGCTGACCGTCG
>PLBR01000132.1:0-32541 GCA_003135435.1 Nitrospira sp.
AGGTCTCCGCGGCACTCAGGTTGGTCGCGGTCGGCGCGTCGTTGACCGCCGTGACGGTCAGGGAGGCCGTATCGGTCGCTGTGGAGAAGGCCGTCGTACCACCGTTGATCGTTGTGCTGACCATCGTTCCATTGCTGCCGCTGGTCTGGTCCCAGGCCCGGAACGTAATCGCGTTCGCCTGCGTGCCGTTATAGTTGGCGTTGGGCTGGAAGTAGAGCCGCGTGCTGGCATCGCCGGCCAGTAGCAGAGCATTGTTGTTAGCCACCGCACCCAGTGCGTTCCAAGTGGTTCCATTATTGGTCGAGTAGAACCAGGTGCCGTTGGCCACATTCGTCGCCGTGACCGCGATGCCTAAGAGCGCGCCCAGGTTCGGGTCGGTGACGTTGTCCACTTGGCCCGCCGGCACCGCAAAGTCCACGAGACTCGACACAAGCGTACCCACCGCCCCCGACGGCGCCCCCGGGTCTTCGTTCTCGGCCGTGAGCACCGGACTCTTGCTGGCATCAAGAGTCGGTGCGGTATTCGCCGGTACAACTACGTTTTGGGCGAACTCAGATGTGGCGAGGCTCGAGAGATCAGTGCTCGTGGCGGAGATCACCTGCCCGACGGCTGCGGCTGCGTTCAAGACAGTGCTGAATGTCGCGTTGCCGCTCCCGTCGGTGGTGACGTTGACGAAGCCCAGATAGGTCTGGCCTTCGCCGAAGCCGGTGGGGTCGCCTGTGGCGTTGCTGAAGAATTCGATCCGGTAGTTATTATTCGCGATGCTGTTGTAGGTGCCGCTGATCGCGGTCTGAGTTGGCGAGACCACTTGAGCCGACGTCAGCACCGGGAAATTCTTCAGGTCGTTCGGTCCTGAGTCTGGATCACCCACGTCGTTGGGGGTGACACCGTCGTTGTTCAGATCGATCCCCAAACCAGTGTTACTGTAGATGGAGTTGCCGGCAATTTGGTTTCCCGTCGCAGCGGTTGCCTCTAATGTGACTCCGTCCCAGCCGTTGAAGGCGATGACGTTGCCGTTCCCTGCCACCGTGCCGCCGATCAGGTTGTTAGCCGCCGCGTTCGTGAGATCGATACCAGCTTTCGCGTCGCCTAAATTGGCCACGCCGTCTGTGCCGATGTAATTCCTAGTGATCACATTGTTGCTGCTGCCATTGATCAGGATGCCATCATTTATGAAGCGCGTAATCATCAAGCCGCTAATCGTGCTACCGCTGGACCCCGTACCAAGTACTAGGCCACTGCCGCTCGACGCTCCGTTATTGCCGTCCAAGCGGATCAACGGCGAGCCACTATAGCCCGACTCCGTGGTGCCGTCGATCGTGACCGCGCCCGTGATCGTCGGCAGAGCGGAGGCCAGATTGATCGTATGCACACCCGCGCCGGCGATGTTGAAGTTGATCGTGTCGGTGCCTGCGGCCGCGTTGGCATTGTTGATCGCCGTACGCAGCGAGCCGGCACCGGTGTCGTTCGTGTTGGTGACGGTGAAGGTCGCCAGCGCATGGTCCCAGGCCGCCTGCGTGCTTGCGCTGATCACAACTGAGGTGTCAATCGATCCGGTGGAGGCTTCAAGCACCCAGTTTGCATTCTCAGCGACATTGCCTGTACGGTCCGTGCTTGCGGCCACATCGGCGCCGATGAGATTGGCCAACGTGTTCATGGCCAGTTGCCCGTCCGCGCCACGGCCAAAGCTACAGCCGTAGATCAGGATGTCGGCATTTTGCGACAGGCTCTGGCCGATTTGCTGGAACTGTTGTGCGTAGGTCGTGCTGATCGAATCTTGCGTCAGGAAGCTCGCGCCGAGATGCATCTCGGCTTCGGTGCCATCGCCGATCAGGTGGATCGCATCGATGCCCGTACGACCGGCGAGAATCTCCGCCATTTGCGCCACGCCGTCGCGGGCAGGGTCGAGTATGTGCACTTCGACGTTGGGGCTGATGCCGTCGAGGAGCTGCTGGTAGCCGAGGACGCTGGGGGAGATGAACACAACCTCCTTGCGGGCGGCCGATACATCGTACGCCGCCAGGGCATCGAAGAGCACCTGATCGGCAGCGGCTGGCGGTTCGCCGGTTGGTGCGTCGGGCGCGCTGTCAGCTGCCACAGTGTGATCAGCTGAGGAGGATGTCTCAGTTTGCTTTTGTGCGACCTGCTCGGTGGTCACAGTGCTGACCGTGGCCACGGCAGCGCCGTCGAACATGATGCGCGATTCGAGCGCAATCAGCGAGCCGCCGAACGTCGACAGGGTGACGCGCGGGTCCGAGGAGGCATGACGGCGCCCTCGCGCTGGCTTGACCGCCGCTTTATTATGCCTACGTAGTATTCTCATGGCTATGGTAAAGGGACCACGAGTCCTTTTTCCCCTCTCAAGAATGTAGCAACGACTGTGCCAATTCGCGTAGCAAATTCTTCTTTGGTGCAGGGCAGTTAGACTGTTCTCGGTGGGGGGGGGCGTTGAGGGCTGCAAAATGGGCCTCAGGACGACGTTTTTTGGTCTGACGCTTGGGGGCAACTGCTCTTGCGCGTGAAGCATCGTTCGTGAAACGTGAAGCGCGGGACGGAAAAAGTGTGTCTATATCGTCGGCTGCGAGAGACGAGATGCGCTTCACGAAGCACGCGCGTTACGCACCGCTTTCGCGAATGAATATGCGGGCGCTCTGTTCCCAGACTCGTTGGGCGAAGCTGATACGAGGGCCTTTCACCAGCACGGTCCCTCGCACGGCCTGGTTCCATCGGGGCGGCGACTCGACGAGGTGCAGCGTAACGCGATAGACAGAGGTTTCCGGTTTCAGTCTGTGATTGGCATCTTGACGAACTGGCACGTCTCCGCCGTAGACGGAGAGGAGGTAGGGCACCGTGAAGCTGCTTTCGTCGTTGTCTCGAATCTCGACAACCTGCGCCTCCAAGCTCGGCCGTTCCGGACCCTGGGGAATGAATCGAGCTGATTGACCCGCATGGAGATAGCCGACGTCCGTCTCGGAAGCCAGCGCATGCAGCTCTTCACCCGCTGGATCGATGACGTATGCGAGCGCCAGCTGCTTGTTGATCCACTGACCCACGTGCAGAGCCTCCGCCCGGTCGGTCGCCACTCCCGCAATCGGCGCCGTGAGTGATAGATTCTGCTGCTGCTGCTGTAGGCCTTCGAGCTGCGAGAGGCGAGCCCTCAGGGTTTCCAACGTCACCTGGTGTTTCGCGAGTTCTTCTCGATCGACGAACTGGCGCTGGACTCTCAATTGCTCGACCTCGATCCGCTTGCGCGTCAACGCCATATCCTTTTCAAGCGCCGGCGATTCCAACACAACCAGCCTGTCCCCCACCCCCACCAGCCGCCCTTCTTTCACCGCCAGTTCGACGATCCTCCCGGGCGCTGGCGCATAGATTGTGGCGTGCGGCGTCGATTCCAACACCGCAGGGAGGCTGATGCGATCGGACCAGGGCACGAACAGCAAGGCGATGACACAGGCCAGCACCCCGGCGGAGAGCCACCCCCTGCGACGTTCGACGATCTCCCCGCGCAAGGTCCACCAGGTCTTCAGTTCCCCCACGATCGGGAGCACGATGAACCAACCAATCTCAATGGCAAATAGGATCAGGCCCAGGAGTTTGAAAAAATAGTGGTACACCATCAGCGCGATGCCGAGGAACAGCATGAAACGGTACGCCCACACCCCCCAGGCGAAACAGACCAAGAATCGGCGTTGAACAGCGGCGACCGGCACGGGCATCGGCATATCCAGACCGAACAGGAGTCGCCGTAGTTTCCAGCGTCCGAAGGCAAAGGCTCGTTCCTGTAGATTGGGAATGCCGAGCCAGTCGGAGAGCACAAAGTATCCATCGAATCGCATGAACGGGCTTAGATTAATGGCAGCGCCTACCATCAGGCTCGTGGTCGCCACAGTAAACACCAGGCTCCGCGCCACGCCGTCGTCAAGAAAGTTCCACGCGAAGATCGCCAGGGCGGCCAACGCGCATTCGACGATCATGCCGGCGGCGCCGATGGCGGCACGCTGACGACGGGAAGTCAATTTCCACGCATCGGAGGTGTCTGAATACAGCATCGGCACCATCACGAGCATGGCAATGCCCATGGTGGGAACCCGACAGCCATAGCGCGTCGCCGTATAGGCATGCCCCAACTCGTGAAAGACTTTGACGATGGCCAGAGAGAGGGCGTAGAGCGCGAGGCCGCGCGGGGTGAAAAAATGCAAAAATGTCGCCGTGAACACATCCCACTGGCGCGAAACGAGATAGACACCCGCCAGTCCGATGAGCGCGATGATCCAGGCGACCAATTTTGAAAAGAGCCACTCGACGAAGGGAAGAGTCGCACGGAGAAATCGATCCGGCCGGACCAACGGAATCTGGAAGAACANNGGACGAGCCACATCAGCCACTGTGGCCGTACGGCTTCTGCTTGGGCCGCATAGGCTCGGTAGCCCCCCTGCGGCGGTTCCCGCATAAGATGGTTTCTATACAAGAACCGCAGAAGGTCGTCGATATCCTGCGTGGTGGCGCGACAGGTCGTGTCGGCATGGATCTGTGACAGGACAGCCCCCGCCGATCGGCCGCTCCAACGCGAAAGAATTTGATACGCGGACCAGCCGATCTGAAAATATTTCCCGCGGACCGGATCGACGATGACCCATGTCGGCGAACCGTCGGCGGCCGAGGCACCCGCGATGAGCCTGAGATCTTCGCGCAACGGCGGCAGCACGACATCCTGCTTCGGAAGCGTGGTCAGTTTCATAGGCCGATCCATGGCCGGATGGCGGAAATCGGGCGACGGAATAGATAGGTGAACAGCGTGACCCGCTCTCCGTAAATTTTGGCGCTACCTTGCCAGCCGATGCGGAATTCCGACGACTCCTGCCCCAGCTGTGCCGTCACGCGGTAGGCCAGCGTATTGTTCGGCAAGACTTCGGCATGGTAGCTCGCATGACTGACCGTGGCAGGAACGCTGGAAAAGGGATTGGCATTCAGGAACAGCGTCACCGATGCGCCTTCGCGCAACACAATGGCATCCTCCACCGGCAGATCGATGCGCACCTCCAGCTGTTGCGGGTTCGCTAGTTCCATGATGCGTTGCCCGACCACGACCGGCTTTCCGACCCAATCGGACTTGTCCGTGTAGAGCAACAGCCCTGCTTGCTCCGCCTTCACCTCGACCTTCGTCAGTCGCTCATGGGCATAGGTCCGCTCGGTTTCTCGCAACTCGACTTCGGCTTTCAACAGCGGAACTTCGGCTTTTTGCGCGGCTTCCACGAATGAGCCTTGCGCCGCGCGCCGATACTGCGCCATGGCCACGTCGAGGTTCCGTTCCGAGATTTCATACTCGCTTCTGAACGTGGTGTCTTCGTACTTGAACAACACTTGGCCTTCGGACACGACGGTATTGGGGAGGACTAGAATTTCGGCAATGACACCGTCGATCGGCGCGCTCACGATCAGAGGATCCTTTGCGACAATCTTCGCCGGCGCCAGCGTCGACATGGGGACAGGAATGGCCAGTGCGGCCAACGTTGCGGCCGCGAGTATCCACGTCGTGGTCCGGCTCAGTCCCCATCGCCACCGACGACTGTTCGATGGACCGACGGCACGCCAGGCGTAGGCGTAGGCTTCGCTGAGACGTTGCAGGACCGTTACCTCGTGGTCCGCCCATGGCTGATCCCGCGTCAGCCACAGACCGCCGAGGATCTGTCCCCCGGGGTGCTTGAGGGGACACCACAATCCATAGCCTGGAGTAAATTCCTTCCAGTCTGGCCTGAGCCCGGCAGGACAATCCGCTTCCGTGACGTGGCAAATGTCCGGACCCATCGAGGTCTTGCGCAGATCCCGAATCAATCGCTCGGTCCATTGCATCAAGGGCACGGTGCGATCCACCACCGGGACGCTGGATGCGGCTAGTACCTGGTAACTCTGCGTAGACGGAGTCGGCGGGGTAAGCAAAATTGCTTGTCGATAGGGAACCAACCGGCGCGTTTCATTGACGAAGAAAAATTGTAGTTCTTGCTGGGTCTGGGCGGCGCGAACCATCCCTTCCAGCTGAAGCAGCACGGAGAACGCCGTGTTCGTCGGCGGGCTGTGGGGTTTGACTTCTGCTGCGATCATATCAGCGTGGGAGTTCAGCGAACGAAGCGGTCCCGCTCATCCCCGCCAGCACGTTGTCGGGCTGGGTGCGAAACAGGCCTTTCACCTTCACCGTCTGGCTGGCAGGATCGACATTCGCGCCGATATCCTGGACTGCGGCGGGATACCGGAGTCCTGTTTCATCGACGGCGTACTCGAAGGGCGTGCCGACCTTCAGCCACGCGAGGGACTTCGACGGCAGAATGAGCTCGATCTCCAGCAGGCTATCATCCAACAGACTTATGAGCTGGTCGTTGGGAAATACATTCTCGTGTTCGTTCACGATCATTTTGACGACACGTCCGGGAAAAGGTGCGCGCACGGTGCAGCCGTTCACATTGACTTGCGCGACCTTCACGACGGCGAACGCTTTTTCCGCGTCGGCCTGAGAGATATCAAGCTCGAGCTGCCCGACCGCCTGGTGCTTCGAAAGCCGGAGGTTGTTCTCGTAGGACTTCTTCTTGCCACGATATTCAGCCTGGACGCTCGCCAGTTCTGCCTCATACCTCGAACAGTCGAGGGCGACCAGGAGGGCTCCTTTTTTAAACCGCTGTCCCTCCTTGAAGGGCAGCTGGCTGATCCGGCCCTGGACCTGGCTGGCTAAGGTGGCTTGTGCGGTCGCCTTCACCAGCCCGCGGATCGTGCTGAGTTCCGCCGCGCTGCTTGCGGGCTTAAGATCTGACTTGGTGCCGGCCGTCGCGAGGAACATCGGCATCAGGAGCCACACGCCCATGATAGCGCCTCCGACCAGGGACCAGCCGTTACGGGTCACTTGAGCAACTCCTTGCTCTTCCCCCATCGCGTACGAATTTCGAGGGCCAGGTCGGACACGCTCTGTTCCTGCCTCAGATCGTTGGGCAGCACGTCTTCTCCGACGGCGGCCAGGAGCATGGCCCAGGAGACTTGAAGTTCGGACTCCATGGCATCGTATCGCAGTTCCGCCGACACCTGATTGACTCGCTCGCGCAGCACGGCTTGTTCGCTCTGCCGTCCGATCCGCCAACTCAGGCGAATCTGCTCGGAAATTTTGGACTGCGTGTCGTGATAGAGCTTCGCCGTCGAGGTTTCTTTCTTCGCTTGTGCCACCTGCGCCACGCTGACATGCACTTGCGACATGATGGCCATGGTCAGCGCGAGGTTCTGCGTGTGCAGAACCTTATCTTGCGCCTCAATGGTCTTCGCCCGGGCCGGATACCGAAATATGTTCAGCAAATTCCAACTGGCCCGTGCGGCATAGGCGGCCCAATTCTGATTGAAGAGAAACGCGTTGCTGCTGTAGTTCCCGCCGGCTTGGAGATTCAGGCCGGGTAACATTTCGAGGATCGCCGCTTTTGTCTCGCGCGCGTTGATGCGACGACGGTAATCGATCTGCCTCAGCTCCGGGCGTGCTTCCAGAGCCCGATCCTCCAGCACCGTCATATCGAGTGGAAGGTTCAGCGTTTCGGCCTCTCGCTCCGGAACCATGAGCATCATCTCTTGCTCTTGGCCGGGGGGAAGATTGATGAGCGCGGCCAATTGAAGCTTCGCCGTCAAGAGCTCCCGGAACAGCTGTTGAATGTAGCGTTGCGTATTGAGGAGATCCAGCCTGTACTGCAAGGGAACCAGCGGCGAACTGAGTCTCTCGTCCTGAATGGCCTGGGCTTTTTCCAGCGCGCTCTTCACCCATTCATCCAGCATCTTGAGTGAGGGGAGAATTCGTTCCGCGCTGACCGCACGCCAATAGGCACTTCGCACATCTTGCATGACACGATTGGCCACACGCCGACGCTCTTCTTCGGCGATCAACACGTCGTCGGATGCCTGTTTTGCCCGGATGTACGACATTCCGAAATCCAACACATTCCAACTGAGAGACAGATCGGCGGAGAAAATGTTCTTATCGGCAGAGGTATAGGGTTGGAGAATCTGTTGCCCCGTAATTAAGGACTTCGAAACTCCTCCCGTGTAATTATCGCGGCCGTCGAATCCTGCGTTCGCCGCGAGACGAGGCAACATTGCATAGTGAGACAGGTCGAGTTGGGTCTGTGCCAGCATCTTGTGCATCAGCTCGACGCGCGCGTCGAGGTTATACTTGAGCGCCCGAGCCATCGCTTCGTAGAGATCGATCGGGCCCGAGACGGGCTCTTGATCTTTTGTCAGAACGGTCCGGTCTTCTTTCACTCTCGATTGCACCTCGTCCGTCGTCAACGGTATCGGTTTGATCGCACAACTGCTCAGACCAATGACAGCAGCGGTCATCAGCACCGCCAGCAAAGGACTGGCCATGCCGCGAGATCGTTCAGACGGAGAATTCTGACCGTTCACTACGTCACTCCCCGCTCAGGCACATTCGTAGCTCCCGACCTGTTTCGCACCGCGCCAGACAACAGAGTTTTGCTGCCAGACCACCGATCGGCTCAATGCTTACGTAGATTCTTCTCAGGGTACTTGACTGCCGTGGTTTGTCATCATTTTTCTGCTTTTGGCACATCTCTTCATCAGTTTGTTCATGGCTAAAGCTCTGCGCATACCTCGCTGCGTTATCGCGATGATCATCCTCGGCGGCACGGAAACGGTCGCACAAACCGTATTTTTCCTTTTTGCGCGTCACATTTCTTGGTAGCTTGCGTATGAGGTGTTGGGAATGTGTCCCTTTCGGTTGACAACAGTTCCATCCATCACAAAGGAGATCTTTATGAAAGCGGTAGGATCAACAGGGAATGCAACGAGCCTGTCCTCGGCAGACCCGTCAGAGCCAAGTCAGCCCACCAATGCCACTCCGACTGTCCAGTTTGATGTCTCCAACCTTCAGAGTTCCTACGCCAACGTGTGCAACGTGTCTTCGACCCGTGAAGAAGTGGTGCTGGCTTTTGGCGTCAATAATGTGTGGGAGCGGAGGCAGGCGAATATCCAGGTTCAGCTGACGAACCGTATCGTGCTGAACCCCTATGCGGCGAAGCGGTTGGCTGCCGTGCTCAATCGCGTGGTTGCCGAATATGAGTCCACGTTTGGGACGTTGAAGGACGACGCCAGACCACAAGCCAATGCAGCCTAAGAGGAAGGAACCCCACCGGACGTCGTCTAGTCCGGAGAGGGCGTTTCAGCAGCCTTGCGTATGATTTGATCGGCTACAGGGCGCGACCGCCCGGCCGGCCAGAAATCCCGTCGCCCAGGCCCATTGAAAGTTGAAGCCGCCGATACGGCCATCACAGTCGAGGATCTCTCCGATCAGATAGAGGCCTGGCACCAGCTTGGATTCCATCGTCCTGTAGTTGATCTCTTCGAGAGGAACGCCCCCGGCAGTAACTTCGGCATAGTTCCACCCCCGATCCTGTTCCACCGGAAACCGGAACTTTGTGAGCGCCTCGATCAGACGATCTCGATCTTTCCGGGACAGTTGCGCGATAGCCTTCTGTGGATCGCATTCGATATGAAAGCAGAGCGCCTCGGCAAACCGTTCCGGAACTAGTTGTGCGAGCGTCTTCGTGAGGGAGCGTCGAGGAGTGCCGACTGCTTGGTCCATGAGCCATTGCCTCGCCTGTTCCTGCGTCTTGCCTGGAAGAAAATTGCCATAGACGGCCACGGCTTCTTCTTGCTCCTGTGCCAAGCACCAGAAGCGGCTCGCGTCCATAACCACCGGCCCACTGACCCCGAAGTGGGTCCAGAGTAAACTCCCAGTCCGGCTGTCAACTTTACGACCCTTCACAATCGTGGTGAGTTCCACCTCATGCGAGAGACCGGAGAGGGCCTTGTGAAACATGGCGTCATCGAGCATCAGGGGAACAAGCGCGGGAACAGTGGCACTCACGTGGTGCCCCAACCCGCGCGCCAGCTCGTAGCTGAATCCGTCACTCCCAGATTTCGGAATTGATCGGCCTCCTGTCGCAAGAATAATCTTCCTCGCCTTCAGAGCTCCGTGAGTATGATGGATCGCAAATCCAGCTTCTGAATCAGAAAGTCGGTCGATGCCCGTCACGCGATAATCCGGACGGATGGTGACGCCCAGCTCGTGACAGCAATTGACGAGTGCCGTCAGGATAGTTCGCGCTTTGTCGGTCACTGGAAAAAGCTTGCCGGTCTCTTCTCGCTTCAGTTCGACGCCCAGCGAGGCAAACCATTTGATGGTCTGCTCGACGGGGAACGCGGCGAGCACATTCTTGATGATGTGGCGATTGCCAAAAAAATCGCTGGGCGTCACGACCTCATGCGTGACATTGCAGCGGCCGCCCCCAGAGACGAGGATCTTGGCCCCGATGGTCTTGGCGCCATCAAGCAACACGATCCTCTGCGGACGATCGCCCTTCGCATCCGCCTCTGCCGCGAAAATAGAGGCCGCCAGCCCAGCGGCGCCCGCACCAATCACCGCAACATCATGCATGTCGTCATGTATAGACATTAGAGAGTTTTAACTGCCAGTTAACACCCTGTTAATCTTGCGATGCTAGAGTTTCCCTTGTGCAAGGCCGACTCGTCGGCGCTGGAACACATGACAGCAGGAGGTGGGTACGATGACCTGTCAAAAATGCAAAGGGCTGATGGTGAAAGAGTGGCGACCGGATTTCTCGCAGGAAGCCGCGGTGCTCCGCTGTATCAATTGCGGCCTGGTCCTCGATCCGTTGATTGCACAGAATCGCGTGGCCCCGTTGCGCACGAAGCAGCGGGTCCTGAATGCGGCTTGATGGTTCGTGCGAGCTCGTAAGCCAGTTCGGTCGGTGTGGACGACGTGCCGAACCGACCGAATTGGGCAGGTGTGGACGTTGCGCTCGTGGTTAGACCGAAAACTCCGCCCATAAGAATGTGTGATCTGAGGGGTCTTTCGCTCGCCGCGGCTCGACGTCCACCTCTACCCTGACACAGTGCTCTGCCAACGAGGCCGTCGCCAGAATATGGTCGATGCGCCAGCCTCTATTCGCTTCCAGCGAACCAGGCGCCCGGTAATCCCAAAAGGTATACTGCTGTCGGTCCGGATAGAGTTTCACAAACACGTCCTGAAATCCCCACGCCAACGTGTGCTCGTACGCCCGCCGCGCATCCTCGTGATAGCACACATGCTTGAGATGTTTCTCGGGGCTGTGCACGTCCATCGGCCGCGGAGCGACGTTCATGTCACCGCACCAGATGGCCGGTTTGTTCGGCGACACATGCTTCTCGAAATACTTGCGGAGTCGATCGTACCAGCCAAGCTTGTACTGATACTTGGGTGAGTCGATCTCAAAGCCCTGCGGCACGTAGGTATTGACGATGGGAATCCCCTTGATCACCACGCGCAAGAGCCGCGCGTCATCCGATTCGCCTCCATCATCAAACCCATACGCCACCGCCTCCGGTTTTTCCCGGCTCAATATCGCGACGCCGTTGTAAGACTTCATCCCACGGTAGGTAATTTCATACCCGGATTCCGCCAGTGCCAGCAGCGGAAACTCGCTGTCCTGGACTTTGGTTTCTTGAAGACAGAGCACATCGGGCCTCTGCGTGGCCAGCCAGTCAAGCACGATCGGCAAACGCTTGCGGAGAGAATTGACGTTGAAGGTGGCGATTTTCATTCAAAGACCCATCGATATTCAGGCCGCCGCATCCTAGCAAAAGACCCACGGGGGAACAAGGCGAGTGATATGGTCAATGAAACGGTTGGCAGAGGAGGCGATTCTAGCGCTCATCGTGACTGGTTCGGCTTGACGTCATGACAGTGAGTCGAACCCCCGAAGAGTTTCCTCTACGCCCGGCCTCGATCCGAGAGGTTCCCAACATAGAACGGCCCTCAGGAGGAAAGACCTCCCGAGGGCCATGGAAACTGCTGACGCGATTCGCGACTGCGAAAGCTTATGGCGCGGCAGGAGGAGCGGGGGCTGCCGGAGCAGGAGCTGCCGGAGCGGCTTTTGTCGCGTCTTTGTGCGCCTTCTTCTCCTTATGTTCCTTCTTCTTGCCCTTATGTTCCTTCGTCTTGCCCTTCGTCTCGTCTTTCATATTACCCATCTCGCCCTTCATGGCATCGTCAGCCAGGGCCAGCGAGCTGGTTCCCATCAGGCACAATGCCGCAAACGCGATAACGATCAATCTAAACATGGGACACCTCCTCAATGGACGTTAAGTTCAGGATCACTCCTCGCGTTCTTGGCAAGGCCAGTGGGAGGGTCGCACGATTTACACGGTCTGTCAAGACGCCGCGCTAATTCATATGACCCGTTCGCGCATCGACAGGCGGTCAACGTGAGCCGGCCAGAAATCGGCGCAGAATCGCCTGCTCGATCCTCGATCTTCCGCGGTCCGGTGCCGGGAACCGCAGCACCAAATGGATGCGTCCCGGCTCGGACAATTGGATCGTGACGCGGGGCTCCGGCGACGGCGCTTCGAGCAGATTCGTCTGCTCCAACAACTTCATCTGACGACCAGCTTCTTCCATAAAGGGAGTACATTCGGCCTTGGCTGCGTCGAGCAGGTGCCGTTCGGCATCCCGCCAGTCGTCCTTGTCGCTGAGCGGAATCACGATGATATAGAGTCCGTATTCCTGGCCGGGATTCTCTTTGACCAAGGCATTCGTAAACAGCAAGCTGTTCGGAAACACTGTCACGCGGCCCGTATAGAGATGCGACGCTTGGCCCGGCCCGATCTCGAGGAGCTTGGTCGCAAAAATGTCATGATCCAAGACGACGCCTCGATGACCCGCGATCTGGATGCGATCTCCCACCGAGTATATTTTCCCGCCGACTCTCAGCGCGGCTCCGCTCCAGCAGAGAATGAGTTCTTTGGTCGCCAGGACGAACGCCGCCGCCAAGGCGACGAGGGACAGGCCAAAGGCTTGGAGTTCGTGCGCCCAGATGACGACCAACCCCACCAGCAACACGAACACCATGGTATTGCGGACGGAAACAACCCATCGACGTTTCGCTTCCATCGAGAGGGTCGGATTCTTTGCGATCGCTCGGACGATCAACGCCCGTAAGATTAGGAGGGAGAACAGGAGCAGAAGCGAGATGAGCCCGTCGAGCACGGCTGAGCTATCGATGTGCGGCAACCAAGCAGGCATGGATCACCGCATCAGAACATTAATTGGCGTTGAGCGTATCATGGGTTCCCGGCACGCATTCTTCACGTTTCCACTGTTTCAGAATCTTCTGTTCGTTGAAGCTCAGGGTATAGCGGTAGCAGTACAACATGGCCTTGGGACCTTCTTCGCCGGCCTTCCCCATTAATGCGGCCGCTTCTTTCGCCGTGTCGGTCAGATGAGAAAGGCTTACCGAGGCCAATTCCTTGTCACTGATCGGAACGCGATAGGTCCAGACCGAATCCCCCCCGAGAACCGGCGTCTTCGCCGTATGGGGTGGCCCTAACTTCTCCATCACCTCATCTTGCGTGAGTCGATCCACGCCCTTCTTGAAATAGCCATCGCGCCACGGCCCTCCGCAGGCGAGCATCGTCCCTGCGAGGAGGAGCATCCCGACCGTGAACAGGTGTTGACGCACTGGTCTCATGACTTGGGCTGGTCCTTGAGTTCTTGCCTGCGTTTCACGGAACAATAGAGCGCATAGCCTTGGGCCAACATGCCGGTAGCCAGCAGGCCTAACGCCGTCTGCAACCATCGCGCTTCTATGTCTTCCAGTCCATAGATCCCGATGACGAACCCGAGCGCAATCGCCACGATCCCCACGAATCGCGCGATCATCCCGTTCGTGCGCCATTTGATAAGAGCCGGCTCGTTGTGCATCGCCATAGGGGGTACGCTACACTGGATGGCGCGACCGGTTCAACTCCGCTTCGGGCGAAAGTTTTTGGCACGCAGCTCCGGCGAGACCGCCTCGTCTGCACGCCCTAATTTCCTAGGGCATTGGCAAGGTTTCTCCAGTGTCTTTGCGACTTCTGGATGGGACGGCCCCAGCGCCCGCTCTCGAATCGCCAAGGCTCGACGGTACAGCGGTTCCGCTTTCTCCGGCTGACCCTGGACCACGCGCAGCTGGGCCAGATTCATGACACTCAACGCCACGTCGCGATGGTCGAGGCCCAAGGGTTTCTCTTTGATGGTCAGAGCCCGCGTCAGCAAGGCCTCTGCCTGGGCATACCGGCCGTACATGCGATGGAGGACCCCCAGGTTGTTGAGCGTGGCGGCGCCATCGACGTGAAATTTGCCATGCACGGTTTGGTAAATCTTCAGCGTCTGCAGATACACCGGTTCCACCTCCACATACTCCCCTTGACCAGCATGGCCCTGCGCCGGCGGTGAGAGGCTGACCGCCATGCGTCGGTCTTCCAGGCCGAACTCCTCTGCTTTGTGCACCGCCATGAGAAAAATCCGTTCCGCGTTTGCGTCATTGCCCTGTTGCAGGCCAGCTGTCCTGCCGCCATCGCCGACTTCCACTTCTGTTGCTGGGAAGCAGGCATGACACGAGGAGGAAGCTGAGCGCGAGCACGCAGAGCCTCTTCATCATGCGCCCAACCGTTCGACAATCGATTCCGCTGGATAGGTCACGATTTCCGCCAACGTGGGGTGGTAGTGCGGCATGCGCAAGAGATCGGCCGCGGTCCCATGGTAATACATCACCGCGATCAGTTCGTGGATCAGCTCACCCGCCTCCGGGCCGACGATCTGCGCACCAAGGAGTTCGCCTGTCAACGGCGCACAGAGGAGTTTCACGAAGCCGTGTGTGGCGCCGAGACAGAGGGCCTTCCCATGATCGGCAAAGGGATACGAGGCCGTGAGATAGAGAATCCCTTCGGCTTTCGCGCGCGCTTCATTGAGTCCCAGCACCGCGACCTACGGATCCGTAAAGACCACTTCCATATCCAGACGATGATCGATCGTCTTCCCCGGTTGATCCGCATGTGTCGCGTTGTATGCCGCAATCTCCCCCTGCTGGATGGCGAGATGCACAATGGGCGTGACATCGTTCACGTCACCCACAGCATAGATATGCGCTTGCGACGTGCGCATGGCTCCATCGACCATAATCCGCCCGCCGTCGAGCGTCACTTCCGCCAGATCAAGGTGAAGCCCTTCGATGTTGGGCCGTCGGCCTAAGGCCTGGAGAATTTCCTCGCCAACGTAGGACCGTTCACGTCCGTCTTTCATGACCCACACCGTTTTCCCTATTGCGTCGTGAGTCACACGTAGCAATTGCGCGCCCGTAACGACGTCGATGCCCTCGTCGATCAATGCGGCTTCCAGCGCGCGCCCAACATCCTCATCCATTTCAGAAAGGAGCGTGCGTCCCCGTTGAAGGATCGTGACTCTCGTCCCAAGTCGAGCGAAAAACTGGCCGAGTTCAAGCGCGACAGCCCCACCGCCCAAAACGATCAACGAACCCGGTTGGGTGCGGAGATCCAGGATCTTGTCGCTCGTGAAATATCCGGCTTGGGCCAAGCCAGGAATCGGAATCTCACGGGGCCTTGACCCGGTGGCCAGGATGAACGAGCCGGACGACAAGACGGTGTCTCCGACGGTGATCTCGTGGGGCGACCGAAAGACCGCCCGCGATTGATAGAGCGTGAGCCTCGGGTCGCGAAGCTGCTGAATGCGATATTCGGCAAACTCGCGGACCAGCCGATCCTTTCGATCCACGACCGCCGACAGATCGGCCCGGACCGAAACCGGGAAGAGTCCGAACTCCTTCGCCCGCTTGAGGAGGGCCGCGACTTCGGCAGAACCCAGGATGGCCTTTGTCGGCATGCAGTCATGCAAAATACAGAGCCCCCCAAGCGGGCCCTGATCCACAATCGCCACCTCGGCGCCGGCATCGCGCGCGGTCCGTGCCGCGGCATAGCCCGCCGACCCGCCGCCGATGACGATGACGATGACATCATGTGTCCTGCGCATCGAAACCCGACTCTGTGATTCCATCGTTCGTTCCCGTTATAGTATGAGGTCGGGAAGGGAGGGATACACGATGGTGCAGCCTGGTCGCTATCGGCACTATAAGGGCCGCGAATATGAGGCGCCGGGGGTGGCTCGGCACTCAGAAACGGAAGAGGAATATGTGGTCTATCGCGCGCGCTACGGCGACCGTAGGCTGTGGATCAGTTCAACGGCGATGTTCCTGGAACGGGTCTTCGTCGACGGACAATCGATGCCACGATTTCATTGCCTAGAGCCACGTCCATTGTGAAAACCTGGCTGCCTGCCCGACCCTCTGCCCCTCTGCATCCACAACATTCCAGATAAGGGCGTTCTCGACGAGAAAGCGGCGCCCTGTTGAAGTTATTCTCACACCTCGATAGGTGTCCAGATAGCCGCGGGTCTTGGCTTGTTCCAACATCCATTCGCGTTCGGCCTGATTCGTAGACTCCGCCGTCAGCCGCGACGGTGTCCGTGTCAGGTCCTCCCAGGTCACCCCCCATAGTTCCAACGCGACCTGATTGCCGTAATTGAGGAGAGGATCCTCTTCCATCCCGTGGGAGACGACGACGAACGGTGAGAGAAAGAGGGCATGGGCCTGAGAGGCCCGATCGCCCGCTCGTTCGAGCAGCTCACGCCCGATCCAGTGACGGAAACTGTTGAGGAGCAGTTGCGACCATTCCACGACGGCTGAAATGGTCCATATCTGAGAAGTCACAGCACAATCCTCTAGTGCAGTGCAGGGAAGGGGCCTCGTACTCACCGACCAGGCGGTGGTACCACGTCCGTTCGGGTCAACGCAAGAATATGGTGAGCACTCTTGTACAGACCATAGTAGGACTCTGTATAATGTGGCCTCCTCTCGAATGAATTCTTTCGCGAGAGACCGATCATTGAGGAGTCACCATGGCCGCTCAAACCCTCTTCGACAAAATCTGGGAGTCCCATGTCGTCCGCGCAGAGCCGGACGGAACCACCCTGCTCTATATTGATCGTCACCTGGTCCACGAAGTGACGTCGCCGCAAGCGTTTGAAGGACTCAAGCTCTCGGGCCGCCGACCTCGACGTCCTGGTGTCACGTTGGCGGTGCCGGACCACAACGTCCCGACCACCGACCGGACCGTGGGCATCGCCGATCCCCTCAGTGCGAAACAGATCCAGACGCTGGAGGAGAATTGCCGTGACTTCGGTATTACACTCTTCGGCATGAACGACATCCGCCAAGGGGTGGTGCATGTGATCGGACCCGAACAGGGCTTTACCCTGCCAGGGACAACCATCGTATGCGGCGATTCTCATACTTCGACACATGGAGCGTTCGGGGCCTTGGCCTTCGGCATCGGCACCAGCGAAGTGGAGCATGTGCTGGCCACTCAGTGCTTGGTACAAAAACAACCCAAGACCATGGAGGTCCGCGTCGACGGGGTGCTGTCGAATCTCTGTTCGGCGAAGGACGTCATTCTCGCAATCATCGGAAAGATTGGAACAGCCGGTGGAACCGGCTATGTCATCGAATACACGGGCTCGGCGATCCGCGCCCTCAGCATGGAAGGGCGCATGACGCTCTGCAACATGTCGATCGAGGGTGGCGCGCGAGCCGGGATGGTCGCACCGGACGAGGACACCATCGCCTATATCAAAGGACGTCCGTTGGCTCCGAAGGGAGAGCTGTTCGAGCAGGCCGTGCAAGCATGGCAGCAGTTGAAGACCGATGCGAACGCGACATACGATATGACCGTCACGATGCGGGCCGAGGACATCGCGCCGCAAGTCAGCTGGGGGACAAATCCCGGGATGGTGACCGGAGTCGATCAACGAGTGCCGGACCCGCGTACGATCACCAACGAGAACCAGCGCCAGGCTACTGAGCGGGCGCTGGAATACATGGGCCTCATCCCGAACATGCCCATGATAGATATCAAGATCGATACGGTGTTCATCGGGTCCTGCACCAATTCACGCATCGAAGACCTCCGCCTTGCGGCCAACTTGGCTAAGGGCAAGAGAGTCGCCACGGGAGTGCGGGCGATGGTGGTGCCGGGCTCGGGTCTGGTGAAACAGCAGGCCGAACAGGAAGGGCTCGACCGACTGTTCAAAGAGGCGGGATTCGAGTGGCGGGAAGCCGGCTGCAGTATGTGCCTGGCGATGAATGCCGACGTGCTTCAGCCAGGAGAGCGCTGCGCCTCGACCAGCAATCGAAATTTCGAGGGGCGCCAGGGGGCCGGCGGCCGGACCCATCTCGTGTCGCCGGCGATGGCAGTAGCCGCGGCGGTCGAAGGCCACTTCGTCGACATTCGCCATTGGTCCTAATGAAATTGACGATGTACTCATTGAATCATTTTGCCGATGAAACAATCGTCAATGACTCAATGAAACAATAGAGGAATCCAGATGCAAGCTTTCACGCAAATATCTGGTCTGGTCGCGCCACTAGACCGTGTCAATGTCGATACCGATCAAATCATCCCGAAGCAGTTTCTGAAGACGATCAAGCGGACCGGGCTCCGCGAAGGGTTGTTCTACGATTGGCGTAAGCAGAAGGACGGTTCACAGGACCCGGCGTTCTTTTTGAATCAACCGCGCTTCCAGGGCGCGACGATTCTCCTGACGCGCGATAACTTTGGGTGCGGATCGTCGCGTGAACATGCCCCCTGGGCGCTCCTCGACCAGGGCTTCCGTTGTGTCATCGCGTCGAGCTTCGCCGACATCTTCTACAACAACTGCTTCCAAAACGGCATACTGCCCGTGGTGTTGAAGGCCGACGAGGTCCTGGCGATGATGAAAAACGTCCTCGCGACGTCCGGGTACCAACTGACGGTGGACCTCGGAAACCAGACGGTGACCACCCCGGACGGCACCCGCTCTCGCTTCGAGATCGACCCCTTCCGAAAAGACTGCTTGTATCGGGGTCTCGACGCCATCGGATTGACGTTGCAACACGAGGCAGCCATCGCCGCCTACGAGACTCGACGGAAGGCCGAGGCTCCTTGGTTATTCACGGATCTTCGCCATAACCTAGGAAGAGCTTGATGAAAAAGCTCTTTCTGATGCTCGTGTTCTTGTGCTTCATCGGCGCAGCCTATCTGCTCGTCGTCTTCAACTACAGCTATTCCGACGGCAGTCGCGCCGGCTACACTCAGAAGTTTTCCAACAAGGGCTGGATCTGCAAGACACACGAAGGGGAGTTGGCAATGACCACGGTGCCGGGCGTGGCCCCGATATTGTGGAACTTTTCAGTCTGGGATGAGAAAGTGGCGTCACAACTCTCGCAGGCCATGGGAAAACGATTGGTCCTGCATTACAAAGAGTATCGCCACCTCCCCACGACTTGCTTCGGAGAGACCGCCTACTTCGTTGATCGCGTCGAGATCACTGAATAAACTCCCGCCCCTCTCGACTCCAGCCCAAGCCAGGATTATTCATGAATGCCGTCGCGAGGCGTTCGAGACCGAAGGCCGACATAGGCGTACGTGCAGTCCGCCGAAGAGGCCGAACGAGAAAAGCCCCTCCGGGCGAGAGGATCGGACGACGTAGCAGGTATTCATAAATAGTCCAGGCTGGGCTCCCCGCTGAAAGCAGCTGGACATCGCAACCTCGTTAAGGCATCCGACATTACTGATCCGCATGTATGTCATCACGAACACACCAGACTTGGACACTGTGGGCCCAATTGATGAAGGTCGTTCCGCCGCCCAGGCCGAAATGCACGCCCCAGGCGCCTGAAGGATCCTCGGCAACCTTCGCCGCAGTCCAATAGACGTTTGACTGGACAGCCAGAAACGGATGGCCCGGTGGCAGGGTCGGACCCGGAGGGGCCACGGAGGGGTCCACCAGACTGCTCAACTCTGGCATGGACGGCAGCCGCCAGCCTTTCTGGCCTCCGACAGTTTTCTCGATGCAGGTGCGGCGGGCCACGCTCCACCTGGCAGTCGTCGTCTGCGGGGACTTCTCCCAGACCAAGCCGGTTTCTTTATCCAACACCGCCTCGCTGTTGAAGACCGGCAGGATGACGAACCGCTGCGCCGTCGGCAGGGCTTTGTCCCTGTTCTGGGTGACGCCCGGCAGATCGGTCGGTACTCCTTGCACGCCAGCTGCCGCGTCTGTATTGCCACAGCCTGCCACGAGCAGACCGCCAAGCACCAGCGCGCCCATCGTGACGGTGGAAAACCGTCGTGTCTTCATCACTCCCTCCCTTAGTGTGTTGATGTGGCGCCGACTCCCTGATTCATCGCCCATTGCACCGGCCCCCAGGCGCGAGATGAGGGACACGATCACCTCTGACAATCCCCCGCCCCTCTAGCCTCTGGCCCATAGTCTGGCCCTGCCACGCTCGCGCGTAATTCAAGGTGACGTCCTCTGAGCAGAGTTTTTGGGTGATAGGATGTTGGGGGGGACTTGAGCAAAAGCATGGCGGCCTATTTCATCAGACTGTCAGATCCATTTCTTCCGTTTGAAAAATCCCAGCATGCCGATCGCGATCGCCACCATCACGCTGAGCACCAGCGGGTAGCCCCATCCCCACTTAAGCTCAGGCATATGCTCGAAATTCATCCCATAGATACCGACAATGAAGGTCAGCGGCATGAAAATCGTCGTAATGATCGTCAGAACCTTCATCACCGCGTTCAGCCGATAGCTGATGCTCGACAGATAGATTTCGAGACTGGCTGAGACCATTTCGCGAAGCGTCTCGATGGTATCCACAATCTGAACCACGTGATCGTACACATCGCGGAAGAATACCTTGGTCGATTCCTGTAAGAAAGGGCATTCCAATCGGGAGAGATTGTTCGTCGCTTCACGGAGCGGCCACACCGCCCGCCGCAGAAACAGCAACTGCCGTTTGAGGGCGTGAATCTGGCGCAGCGTCTCCGGCTTAGGATCATTGACCACCAGATCTTGCAGCGCTTCGATCTTCTCGCCTAACACCTCCAACGCAGCGAAGTATTGATCCACAATCGCGTCGACTAGTGCATAGAGCAGGTAATCGGCCCCGGAATGCCGCAGACGTCCCTTACCCCCACGAAGATGACCCCGCACCGGTGTGAAGACGTCAGTCCCGTTTTCCTGGAAGGACAGCACAAAGTTCCGTCCGAGGACCAGACTCACCTGTTCGACGATGATATCCTGTCGGTCGGTGACTGAGAGCATCTTCATCACCAGGAACAAGCAGGTCTCATAGTCGTCGAGTTTCGGCCTCTGATCGGTGTTGGCAATATCTTCGAGGAGCAAGGGATGGAGCTGGAACTGCTTCCCGAACGATTCCAGAATGTCCATCTTGTGGACGCCCCCGACATCCACCCAGGTGACAGACTCGTCGGTCGGTGGCGCAAGCACACCGGGCGACGGGTTCTGGTGTTCGTCGCAGCGAGTGCCGGCGTAGTTGAAGGCTGTGATCGTGACCTTATCCGTTTTTTCCTCGCCGATATGGACAAGGGTGCCCGGGGGGAGCCCCGTCTTTCTGGATCGTTTCTGGACCAGCTTCATCGGTAGAGACCTCGCAGGACACCCTGCTTGTACGCAGGTTCTCTGCGATGGTCAAGAGGACCGTCGGCGTGGGTCGCCGGCTGCCGTCTTTCCGCTTTGCCGATCCAGCGAGACCTGCTACTCTGCCTGATCCACTCTGTTAGGCATGCAACATGGAACGAGAATTGGCAACGTTGGTCGAAGCGGTCCGGAAAGCCGGCGCGAAGGTGCGTGAACTGGTCAGGGTTGGGTTCGAGGTGCAGACGAAGCCAGACCGTTCGCCGGTCACCACCGTGGACCACGAGGTCAACCGCATCCTGCATGAGATGCAGCGCCGGGAGTTTCCACAGGATGGATGGCTCTCGGAAGAGTCCCCCGACGATCCAACTCGACTCACCCATGCGCGCGTCTGGATTGTGGACCCCATCGACGGCACAAAGGCCTTGGTGAATCGGATGCCGGAGTTCTGCATTTCTGTCGCGTTGGTCGAACGAGGCGTCCCGGTCGTCGCCGCGATTCTCAATCCCTCGACCGACGAACTCTTCACTGCGATGCGCGGCGGCGGACTGTTCTTGAACGGCACACGCGTCGCCATCTCGCTTCCTCATGAGTTCGATCCCGTCATCATGGTCAGTGCGGGGGAATTCCGGAGCGACCGATGGTCGACGTTCGCCGAGACCACTCCGTGCCGCCCCATGTACTCCATCGCCAATGCACTGACCCTAGTCGCCGCCGGGCGCGTCCAGGCCGCCTTCACCATTGAACCGGAGAACGAATGGGATGTGGCTGCCGGAGTCCTGCTCATTGAAGAAAGTGGCGGCGCCATCAGCGACGCGGACGGGAAGCCCTTCGTCTTCAATCAGCCGACACCGAGGTTTCGTGGCGTCATCGCTGTGGCCGCCACGTCTGACAAGGACCTGCGTGCCAACCTCCAGACCCACGCCGAACAGGCCCGCTCTCAACCCGAAAGAAAGCAAGCCACTCCATGACCATCGCCCTGTTGGGAACCGGTCTGTTGGGTCGAGCCATCGTCGAACGACTCCAGTCGGTCGGCCATACCGTCACGGTCTATAACCGAACCGCAACAAAGGCGCTTCCCCTCCAGGCCAGCGGCATCACCGTAGTCATGCGACCGGAGCAGGCGATGGCCCAAGCCGACTGTGTGGTCCTCATGTTGGCCGATGCGGCGGCGATCCGTACCGTCCTGCTGACACAAGCCTCGTTGGCGGTCCTCCGCGGCAAAACCGTGATCCAGATGGGAACCATCGCTCAGGAAGAGAGCCTGGCCCTGCTAGGCCGAAATCGAGCGAGTCGGCAGATCGTATTGCGAGGCGCCGGTGCTGGGAAGCCTTACTGAAGCAAAAGCCGGGACACTCTTGGTGATGGTCGGTGGGACTGAGGGACAGTTTGCCCAATGGGGTCCGCTGTTCCGTTCGTTGAGTCGGGAGCCGCGTCTGGTCGGTCCTGTCGGGAAGGCCGCGTGCCTGAAGCTTGCGCTCAACCAATTGATTGCTGCAGAAATATCGGCATTTGCCCTGAGCCTTGGATTGGTGCAGCAGGCGGGTGTTCCCCTGGACACCTTCATGGCGATCTTGCGGGAGAGCGCCTTGTTCGCCCCGGTGTTCGAGAAAAAACTGCCGCGACTCCTGACGCGGGACTATCAGTATCCGAATTTTTCCACACGTCATCTCTTGAAGGACGTGGAGCTCTTCCTGAAGGCAGCCTCCGGTTACGCACTGACGGCGAGTAGTCTGGAAGGGATCAGGCCGGTGCTGGAGCAGACCATTGTACAGGGGCTTGGCGACTCCGATTATTCAGCCATCTTCGAGGTCGTCAACCCTATTCCATAGACTCACCATCCCCCCCACAAGCTTGTTGCCGGCTCCCGCGTCCGATAGGCTCGCGAAGGGTCGCTCTCCTTTTTGATATTCATTGTGCACGGCGAAAATACATCTATACTTACCGTTGTGACGACCGGCTAACATTGCAATGGAACGGACATCGTGCTCCTTCCAGGACCCACGAAATAGGAACAATGCAGAAGTCGGCCCAAAAAACCATCGAACCACGTGCCTACGATCTCTTGATCCACGAGGGCTTCATCCGTCAGGCGGATCTCGTGAAGGCTGTTCAGGAATCTCTGCAGGGATTGACCGACTTGGAAGGTTTGCTGATCGAGAAGTACCGAATCCCGAAAGCGGCGCTCGGCAAGACACTGAGCACGTTCTTCGACTGCCCCTATATTCCCTACGACGCACGGACCCTGGCTGATCCCCAACTTCTCAATAATCTCAGTCACGATTACCTTCGCAGGCACCACTGGCTCCCGCTGAAGCGGCAGGATGACATCCTGGATGTCCTGATCGACAACCCCCATGATCTCGATAGAGGTCACGACATCCAGCGTTCCTTCCCTGGTCTGACGATACGGTATGCCTTGGGCCTGCGGTGTGACATCGAGCGGTTCCTCAACGCCACGATCGGAGATACCGACAGTGGGTCCATCACGGACACGCTGGGCGAGCTGGTCAACGACGCTCACCAGGAGCAGTCTCTCGACATCGACTCTGACAGCATCGATGAAAACGATTCCGCGATCGTACGGCTCGCGAATCAGATCATTGTCGAGGCATACCGACACGAGGCGTCCGACATCCATATCGAACCGTACTCGGATCGCAAGGAAACAGCCATTCGTTTTCGTGTGGATGGTTCATGTTCCACCTATATGCGAATTCCCGCGATCTATCGCCGAGCGTTGGTGTCCCGTATCAAGATCATGTCCAATTTGGATATTTCCGAACGCCGGAAACCGCAGGACGGGAAGATCCGGTTCAAGCTGAACCAGGATAGGGAAATCGAGCTGCGCGTGGCGACACTGCCGACCGCCGGCAACAATGAAGACATCGTCATGCGATTGCTCACGGCGAAGGAGCCCCTCCCTCTCGATGCCATGGAGTTTGCTCCAGCCACGCTCACGACGCTCCTGGATATTGTGGAAAAACCACACGGCATCATTTTGTGCGTGGGCCCCACTGGATCTGGAAAAACGACGACCCTGCACGCCCTGCTTCGCCATCTCAATACAGACGAACGGAAAATCTGGACAGCGGAAGACCCCATTGAGATCACCCAGGAAGGCCTCCGGCAGGTGCAGATCCATCCCAAAATCGGCTTTACCTTTGCCGCCGCCATGCGGTCGTTCTTACGAGCCGACCCGGATATCATCATGATCGGTGAGATGCGGGACAAGGAAACTGCCGATGTGGCCATTGAGGCCTCGCTGACCGGTCACCTGGTCTTGAGCACTTTACACACGAATGGGGCGGTCGAGACTGTGGTCCGCCTCCTCGACCTGGGATGCGACTCCTTCAACTTCGCCGATGCCATGCAGGGGGTGCTCGCGCAGCGCCTCTGCAAGCGGATCTGCGTCGATTGTAAAGACACGTACCATCCAACGGCACAAGAGTACGATAAACTGGTGCATGGGTACGGTAAGCACGCATGGGAGACGCTCGGAGTGGGCTATCGCGAGGACGTTCAGCTCTATCGAGGGCGGGGGTGTGAAGCCTGCAACCAGACAGGCCTCAAAGGTCGGGTCGCCTTGCACGAACTCCTACGCGGTTCGGATGAACTGCGAAACCTGATCCAGAACCGCGCCAAAACGACGGAGATGCAGAGCCTGGCCGTGAAGGAAGGGATGATTACACTCGTACAGGACGGAATTCTGAAAGTGCTCGCCGGCCTGACCACGTATGAACAAGTCCGGGCCGTCGCCATGAAATAGCTACTCGAATCTCGTTGCGGTCGTCTGCGCTCAGGTCGTTGATTCAAGCGCCTTGACGAACTTCTTCAGCCGCTCCCCCTCTTCAGGACGAATCTTAATAAACTCAACACCGAACCTCATCGCGGAAGACCACCGGACCGCGGCCAGGTCGACCTGGACCGGCTCTTCTCGCTCCCGGAGTTGCATCGTCAGCTGTAGATATACTGCGGCGCTGGCGACGGTTTCCGAAGTGATGGCGCAACCCTCCGCAGACAAATTTAAGATCGTGCCCCCGTGGGAAAGCTGGTCTCCCCCGAACGACACAGGAAGCTGCACCGCGAAACGGGTATGCTTACGTCCTTCCATGAGGCTCCCTGCCGATCATCGGCTATGGTGTGAAAAGCTTCTCACGGTACCGGTGGAGTATCGCTGTGGCTCATAAGAGCGGTTTTCTTGCCGAGATGAAACGTTCCGCCCTTTTGCTTTGCGTGGGTGCATGGTCGATTTCGATGCGGCCGTACCACCAGCGTCCCTCACCTTCTGAAAAATCTGGCGTGAACTCGACCCTAAATCACCCATCTCAGTCATTCTCCTTCTGAAACCACCTGGCGTGCCAAGTATGACCGATGAGCGTGTGTGCCTCGAATCGCCCGTCTTTCCAATCATAGTGACTACTACCGTGCTCGTCGAGTGCCAGCCGGGCGACGGCGCCGTCTACGTATTCTCCTTCACCAGCGAGGACATGGCGGTCACCGGGCTAGGGCGCCATTGATGGAGAAACGGAATCCATGGACACAGCCCGATGAATCGTCGGCTTGGCGCAAGCTGCTGCGAGCAATGCGCAGGCGAGAAGGATAGTGACACCGATGTATCGTAGGAGCATGTTGGCCTTTCGACTCGTACCGCTTCTTCCTATTTACCATTTGGTGAACAGGCAGACAAGCGGTCGAGCGAAATGGGCGCACGGCAAAAAGCCTGAGGCCAGTTCCTAGCCAAGTCTCGCAATCCGCCGGAAGGCGTCGTCGATATCGGTATCGATTTTCGCATAGCTGAATCGAATGAACTGCCTCCCGTCAGGTCCGGGAAAGAAGGCTTCACCCGGCACCGCGGCCAAGCCGATCGTCTCGAGGAGAAACATCGCCCGCTCTTTTCCCGTTGTGCCGGGCAGGCGCGACGTGTCGGCCAATACGTAGTAGGCGCCCTGCGGAATCGACGGCTTCAGGCCGGCCTTCGCCAAGGCCTGGCAGAACCGATCGCGTTTCCGTTGATAGTCGAGCGCCAGGTCTCGGTAGAACGAGTCCGGAATCTCCTGGATGCCCACCGCCACCCCCGCCTGCAAAGGCGTCGGGGCACAGACATACAGCAGGTCATTCATGGCGCCGATCGCCTGTGCCCACCGCGCTGCTGCGATACTGTAGCCGATGCGCCAGCCGGTAATACTAAAGGTTTTGGAGTAACCGCCGATGGTAATCGTACGGTCGGCCATGCCCGGCAGGGTTGCGAGGCTCACATGTGTACGACCATCGTACAGAAAGTACTCGTAGATTTCGTCGGTAAACACGAATAAATCGTATTGTTGTGCGATCGCGGCAATACTCTCCAGTTCTTGCCGGCTGAACACTTTCCCGGATGGATTGCCCGGCGAATTCACAATGATCGCCTTAGTTCGTGGCGTGATCGCGCGCTCGACCTCGGCTGCGGAAAAGGTCCAATCGGGAGCCCGCAGCTTCACCATCACCGGAATCGCCTCCACCGCCAGCAGCGCGCTGATGTGATACTGGTAGTAGGGCTCGAAGAGGATGACCTCGTCGCCGGGATTAAGCAGCGCCAGGCAGGCACAATGAAAGGACCCGGTGGCTCCCGCGCTGACAGTAATGTCCGTTTCGGGATCAGCCAAGATACCGTTGTACTGCGCAAGCTTCTTGGCGATCGCCTGCCGCAGCTCGGGCAATCCGTCGAATCGCGAGTAGACATTCTTCCCGCGCTCCATCGCCTCCGCCGCGCCTCGAAGCACTACTGGCGGAACCGGCGTGTCGCAGACCTCTTGTGCCATGTTGAGACCCTTCGCCTGGACGCAGGCTTGGGTCATCGCTCGAATATCCGAATGGGCCAATGCGGCCATTCGTTGGTTGATTTTCCGCTTCATCGTCGTACCACTCCTAGCAAGGTGCGAAAAAACACTGTGGGCACGCCGGAATTTCACTGGTCTGCACGTCTGGGACAAGCCCGGTCTGTCTGGCCCATCTGGTGAGTCTCATACAACCAAACACACCAGACAGACCGAATAGACCAAATGAACAAGACAGGCTGGCGGACTTTTTCAGCATCCTACTAGATCAAAGAGTCTCACTTGTCGCAGAGTAGTTCCAGATAGGTCAAGCCATTTTCTACGCAGACCGTGGAAAGGTCGGTTCGGAGACGATAGCGGATTACGAGGTTTTTGTTACATATATAAACCAATTGGCTATACTGCGATCAGGACCCTGCTGGCTCCCCTTCCGAGTTACTCCTCTTGAGGAAGGTGGGAAGATACTGAGCCGACCATTAACTAGTGCGTAGCGTGCTCTCGTTAATCACCTGTTTTTCTGGGGAAATGCCCCTGGCGAGGAAAGTTACACGTGCACACTTTGACGGTCTCATCAGTAACTCGTCCGGTACAGTCCTGTTATGTTCGATGTATTTCTTCTCAGGGTGATTGTGAGAGAGAGGACGTGATCCGTGGCCACGCAGGATCCCAGATTCAGCAGGGCTTCAAGGTCTGACCACGAGGCCGCAATGGCGGAACGTCGGGGCNNGCCGTCTATTCTTTTTTGGAGAGGATGACTTCGAGGGCGAGGCGACGATCCTCGATCTCTCCACGGGAGGGTGTCAGGCGACGTCCCTTACCCAGGTGCAGGTCGGCATGGTGCTCCGCCTGTCCCTGTTCCTTCATGACCAGAAATGGCCTGTGCGCATCGACGAAGCCCTGGTGCGGTGGGTCAAAGGCGCGAACTTCGGTCTTGAGTTTACGGGGATCAGGTCGGCCCAACGAGAACGAATACGAGCCATTATTATGAAAGCCAAACTCTAAGAAACCGCTCGCCCAGACCTTCCGCTCCGCTCCAACTGTCGCCCCTTCTCTCCACCGCATCAATGGATGGTTCCCCTCGTGCTCTCTCTAGCAAGAACTATTCATGAATGCCGTCCCGAGGCGTTCGAGACCGAAGCCCGCCTGGGCTTCTCGTACGTAAGGCCAACGCAGACGTACTTGCAGTCCGTCGAGGAGATCGTATGAGAAAAGGCCCGCCGGGCGAGAGAATCGGATGACGTAGCAGGTATTCATGAATAGTCCGGGCTAGGTCACGACCCATTCGTTGCCAAGGACATCCGCCACACGATGACCCTGATCCTCTGGCGTCGGCAACGCAGAAGAACTGTTGGGAGAAGATCTGGCGCAACCAGTAGCCTGTCTTGTAGGTGTGAGGTCGGACAATTGAGCGGATCGAAGTCTCTCCTTCACCTCTTCTCATTCTTGGGAGAAGACTGCGGGTGAGAACGGAACACCTCATAGTACCGCAGCACTTTCCTCACGTAAGCACGGGTTTCTCGAATGCGCGGAACTTTGTGGTCTTTGACCCGATGGACCCCGGCATTATAGGCCGCCAAGGCCAAGGGAAGATCGCCCTGGTAGAGGTTCAGCAGATGCCGAAGCTGCTTGGCGCCTCCGCGGATATTCTGGATGGAATCGTAGACATCGTTCACACGCAACGTAGCCGCGGTAGCGGGCGTCAGCTGCATCAAACCGACCGCGCCTTTGCGAGACACGGCATGCTGGAGAAAATCAGATTCGGTCTTGATGACAGCGTGCAGCAGGGCAGGATCAAGACGATATTTCTTGGCGTACCACGCAATGGCCCGATGGATTTCCTGTTTAGAATACCGAGGGTAGGTGCCGTCATAGTCCGGCCGCGTTGGCGTGGGAACGGCGGCGATCAGCAGGCACAGTACCACCAGCGCGCAGCAGGCGCGCAGCAGGCGTGAACAGAGCGGTCCGCTCCTTGTGTTGTTGGTGGCCATGGTGTTCGGTTACATCCCTGTGCACAAGACAACCTTCATAGAAGCCTGCAAGGTCTCAAGATCCGTGCCTAGATGGGGCTCTACTAACGTGTGGATGGCATAAGGAAAACGACAGCTATGCCACATGACGCACTGTGGCGCGATGTGCACAGAATGGACATTTGGGGACTGTAGAACATTCCCGCAGAATAGCCGCGAGAGACTGGCAGGATGGACGAGAGGGGAATCCAATCTGTCCACGTCGCGCCTTTCTCGCATGTCTTGCGCTTCACGCGCCACGGGCTAGAGCAGATCGCCGATCAGCCTGACCGCCTCTTCAGGCGAGGCAGCGGCATGGACGAGATGTGGTGCTAGATTTTTGAACAGGCCCACCCCGGCCTTGTCGGCCCCCAACAGAATCACGGTCTTCTTTGCCTTCAGCGCCAGCGCAACCTCTGAAACCGTTCCGGTGCCGCCGAGCCCACAGGCCACGATGACGTCGCTGGACATGACGTTCACATTGTTGCGCGCCTGGCCCAGGTCCGTAACAATTGCCACGTCCACATACCGGGATACCCGTGCCTTGCCATCCGGCAGAATCCCAATCGTCAAGCTGCCAGGCACCGACTTCGCCCCCTCGCTGGCTGCGTCCATCACACCGCTCGCGCGCCCTCCTGTCAACACCACCCATCCTTGACGTGCGATGAGTTCTCCCAAGATTTTGGCGTCGGCCAATTCTCGGATATCGGCCTTGGCCGGACCCATGACACCTATCACTGGTTTTCTGGTCGATTGTCGGATCGGACGTTTCACGAACCGCACCTCACTGGGCAAAGGTATCGGTACAAGTTGCTGGGGTCAGAAATATACACTGAGGGCGGGGGGCTTGTCGCGCGACTCTTGCGAAGTGTCAGGACGATAGGATAAGAGGCCCGGCTTACGTTATGGTTTTCCCCACAACTCTTCCAACCGCTGGGCGCGACCGCAATTGTATTTGTAGAATTTGTAGCGGACGGGGTTCTTCTTGTAGAAGTCCTGATGGTACTCCTCGGCGGGATAGAACTGCGAGGCCATCACAATCTGCGTGACGATCGGCTCTTTGAATCGTCTCGATTGCTCGATCGCCTGTTTGGAGGTGTCCGATGCACGTTTCTCTTCGTCGGTCTGAAAGAAAATAGCGGAGCGATACTGGCTGCCGTGGTCGCAGAACTGTGCGTTCGGTGTGATCGGATCGACGTTGCGCCAAAAGGCATCCAGTAACTTCTGGTAGCTCACTTTGGCTGGATCATAGACCACTTCGACCGACTCCGCATGCCCAGTGCGTCCAGCGGACACCTCTTCATAGCTCGGATTGGCGACCGTACCCCCCATATACCCCGAGGTCGTAGACAGCACCCCCTCAACCTTCTCGAATACTTCTTCCATGCACCAGAAACAGCCCCCCGCGAAGTAGGCCTTGCCGAAAGTCGCGTCCGCTGCAGCCTGGCTAGTCGACTGAACGTTCCAAGCTCCGATTAGGAAAATGGCCACAGTAAGAACTGATAGAGCGGCTTGTCTTCTCATGAAACGGTCCTCCTCACTGACTCAGTCGAATAGCTTCGTGAAGCCTTACATGCACTACGGGCATGGCTTCGATTCGGATGCTCCCATATGACCAAACTCCATGCAGATTGTTGCCCGTTATCTCGCGTGTTTCTTCCTTGTCCCATCGCCGGATGCGCCTCCTGGTTCATGAAAGGCGACCCCGGAAACCTTAGTCGCGAGCCCTTCACATTCGAGAAGCAGCCGGAATGAAGTCGGCATGGGCCCAGGCCTTCTTGAAACGATCCTCGGCCTCAGCCGCCTGGTCGTCCTTCTGTTGGGCATGGAGGCTCTGGATCAATCCGATCAGCGCCCATCCGTTGTCCGGATGGCGCAGAAGGTCCGTGTGATAGACCGCTTCCGCTTCGGACGGGCGACCGGCCAGCAAGAGCACCGCCCCAAGATGGTGCCGCACGGACAACGGCCAGAGCGGCGGCTCCGAGAATGGGAGCGCATCTTCCATTTTGATCGCCTCCTCGAACAGCCGGATCGCGTCATTATAGCGCTGGCGGCGCGCAACGAGTTCTCCTGCCAGAACCCGCTCAGCAATCTTGAGAAGCGCCCACTCAGTTTTTCCTTCCGTCGTGCGATCCCGACGGATCTGCTTCGTCAGACCGGCAAGGGCGAAGTGTTCACCCTCAGCCCCGGGGAGCCGACCGGTCGCAACAAGGGCGAGCCCTCGTCCCAGTCGCCACATCCCATCCATCAATCGCAATCCCTTGGGCGGCGCAGGCTCCCTGAGCAACTCCTCCCACCGACCGAACCGAATCATCGAAAAGATCGGCGTCGGAAGGTAGCGTTCCTTCCAGCGGTCTTTGCGGGCTTCCTCCGCTGTGATGGTCGCCGTCAAGTCGCGAGCAGCTTTCATGGCTTCGACGTTGCGCCCCTCCATCACCAAAGAGGCCCAGAGAAAATGGAGATTGTGAGTGTAATACCCCTCTGCATACTCGCCGGTCTGGTTTCGGCTGGCCAAATACTGTTGATCGATGTGGACGGCCTGCTGATTCAGTTCCACCGCTTCGTGGTACTTCCCAATCCGTATGTAAATGTGGGCGGGCATATGAACGAGATGACCGGCTCCCGGCATCAGGCCAGGCAGGCGCTCCGCACAGGGCAAGGCCCGTTCCGGTTGCGATGACGCCTCGACCGCGTGCAGGTAGTAGTGGCAGGCGCCCGGGTGATCAGGGTTCTGAGCGAGCACGGACTCGAGCGTGCTGACGATCTCGTCGGTGCCAGGCTGCGGTCCTCCATCCGGCTTCCACAAATCCCAGGGCCGCAGGTCCATCAGCGCTTCCGCAAAAAGCGTGGCAGCATCGGCATCCTCGGGGAACCGCTGCGCCACCAATCTCATGGCCTTCGCATAGACCTCATCGAGTCTCTTGCGCTTGGCCCCTTTCTGGCCCACGTACCGCGTGACCAACGCGTCGATGTAGGCTTGCTCACCAGGAGTGGCGCGGTCTGCAAGTCGCCGAGCCTTCTGAACCATTTCGATGGCATGATGTTCGTCTTTCTTCTCCATCGCACTATT
Source organism: Nitrospira sp. (assembly GCA_003135435.1). Classification (GTDB taxonomy): domain Bacteria; phylum Nitrospirota; class Nitrospiria; order Nitrospirales; family Nitrospiraceae; genus Palsa-1315. Next base: position 32,299 of record PLBR01000132.1, read on the forward strand.
GATGTTGGGGCCGAGCGCCAGTGCAATTCCCCAATAGGGCATGGCCGCTTGTGGATCCTGTTGGGCCGCAGCTTCAAACGACCGAATCGCTTCTTCGTGGTTGAAGGCATAGACGAGTCTGAGCCCCTGATCGAAATAGCGTTGGGCCTGTTCCGATGTGGTGGTGATGGGATGGTGGAGGGAACCAAGATTGTCGAAGAGCGGCGGAGCGGCGGTCTGATCGGCAGGAACGGCTTCTGCCGG
>PLBR01000132.1:32583-58011 GCA_003135435.1 Nitrospira sp.
CACGAGTACGCATCGGGTCCTCAGGACTCCGCGCGCCGGTCTCGCGGCGCGGCTCAGCGATTTCGCGACGAATCGTCATAAATAATGCGGGCTGGCCTACTGCGATCGTTCGTCTTGATCAATGTTCTGAATAAGGACTGCGCGGCCTCTGTCATCCACGAAGGCTTCGATCCGATCTCCGACATGGGCCGGTCGATCGATTCGAGTATTTTCGTCATGCCCCACGCGACGCTAGATGCCACTGACCTCCTGAAGCACATAGGCCCCACCCTCGACCACTGTCACCTGTCCTTTTAGAGAAAAGATATTTGTCGGCATAGCGAGCCGCACATCGCCCCCTGGTTGAGCTCCCAGCGTGCCCTGCACGATCCCTCCCAAGATCCTCTTGCTCAGAAGTTCCCGCGATATGGCAGCCGGCGCCCAGCAGGCTCGCTCCCAGCACCGTTATGAGGCACCACCTTGTCATACGCATCTTTATTTCCCTCCACTCTTGTCTACCCTTGCCCTCTTGCCGAGTCAAGAAGCCTGCAACCGGTTGTCCGCTCAGGCAGACGAACTTCAGAATCGGGTGACGCTGGAAAAGTTGAAGTCGTGGAGCGTCATCGCCGGCACGAGGAGCTTGCCGGTTTCGGAAGTGATCGCTTCAGCCGGGTTGGTGTATGCCGCGATTCGGTTGAAGACTCGCAGAGGGCTCTCGTGAAACCGAAAGTTCTTCACCGCCGAGACGACTTTTCCATTCTCGACGAGAAACGTGCCGTCTCTCGTCATACCGGTCAGGGTGAGATCGGTCGGGTTGACCGTCCGGATGTACCAGAAGTTCGTCACAAGGATGGCGCGCTCCGTGTGCTTGATCAATTCTTGTAACGTCGGCAAGGACGGTCCTATTCCTGAGAGGCAGGGGGCGTCGAGCGTGGGGATCTTATCGATCCCTCGCACTTTTGCCGTGAACCGATCGTATGCGAGCTGTGTGAGCACCCCGTCAGCAATCCAGTCGGATGCCACGGTCGGCAATCCATCAGCGGTGAACCCGATGCCCAACAGATCCTCGTGCGCCGGCAGATTACGGAACGTCAGTCGCTTGTCGACGACCGGCTGGCCCAGTTTGCCTGACAATGCACTCGTGCCTTTCTCGTAGGACTTGGCATTGAGCGTCCAGAGCAGTGATGACCACAACCCCGCGACGGCAGCCGGCTCAAGAATCACGGTATAGCGCCCTGGCGGCAGCTCGCGCACCTCCAGGCCCCGTTTTGCCTTATCGATCGCGGTGAGTGTCCGCTCCTGGACCCTCAGATGATCGATGGACCGATGGGCGGCGGCACCCCAGCCGGTGGCCTCGCCGGCCTGAACCGTGAGGCTGAAACGTGCATCGGTCCGTTCTTCGTGGGCGAAAAGTCCCGTACTTGCGGCAACTCCGACCGTCGCAATCGACGAGGACACAATCCCGGCTGCGCCAAGATTTTCCATCCGGCATTGCCCGATCGCCTCATTCGTGTATTCCAGTCGACGGGCCGGCCCAGCCGCGGCAGTTTCGGCTCGCGTCGTCGGAGGCGTCAGATATGGCTGTGGCTCCACCGGCGGGAGGTATTCCAGATCGTCCGGCGACAGGTGCGCGATCTGCGTGGCTCTGGTCACCGTCTCTTGCACCGCCCCCGCAGTAAGGTCCGTCGTGCCGGCGGTGCCGTGACGCCGCCCGAACGCCACCGTCACACGCAAAGACCCGCGCCTCGTATCGACGTTCTGGACAATCTGATTGTTCGCAAACCGCGTCGTCCCGCTATGCTGATCGTGCAACGAAACAAGCGTGTGGTCGCCGGTTGAACGTTTCAGGACCAGCTCCGCGAGAAACTGGAACTCGTCCCGGCTCGTCAGCCGTGGCCAGGTCTTGTGGCCGGTCGTACTCATGGTCCCGCCTGACCTCCGATAACGTTCACGTTGCGGAACCGCGCGTGGGACGCCGCATGGGTCATCCAGCCGGACTGGCTCGGTTGGCCCTTGCCGCACGTGATGAACCCATACCGCCGGCGGTGCAACCGATCCGCGACTGCGTCGCAGCTGCCCCAGAACTCTGGCGTGATCCCATGGTAGATGACATCACGAACCATGTGCGTCCGTTTCCCGTTCTCGATCATCCAAAATGCGTCGCCACCGAACTGGAAGTTATACCGTCGTTGGTCGATGCTGTAGGACCCGTGGCCTTCGATATAGATACCGCGCTTCACATCGGCGAGCAGCTCGTCGAGGGTGGCGGTGCCCGGCTCAAGGCCGATGTTGGCAATGCGGACGATTGGAACGCTGCCCCAGCTGTCCGCCCGATTGGACCCGCGCGAACGCATCTCGCCGATTTTCGGCGCGACCTCGCGGTTGGTGCAATAGCCGACGAAGATACCGTCGCGCACAATGTCCCATTGCTGGCAGGCCACGCCATCGTCGTCGTAGCCGGTCGCTGCGAGGGTCTCCGGTTCACGGTTGTCGGCCACGAGACTTACGTGCGGAGAACCATATCGAAAGGTTCCCCGTTTTTCGGTCGTGAGAAAGCTGGTACCGGCATAGTTGGCCTCGTACCCAAGCGCGCGGTCGAGCTCGCTCGGATGGCCGCAGGACTCATGCATGGTCAGTGACAGATGTTCAGGATCGAGGACGAGATCGTACAGACCTGGCTCGGTGGTAGGCGCCTTCACTTTCTCGACGGCCTGAGACGCAATACGCGGTGCCTCGGCTAGGAAATTGGCGTCCTCGATCAATTCATAGCCCATCCGAAGATGCGGCATATTGAAGCTCCGCGAGGCGAACCGCTCGTCATGAACCGCCGTAGCATTGAAATCGCCGTTCACGGCCAGGAGGTCGAACTCCAGGCGCGACCCTTCGGTCGACACAAAGAGCTTGCAGTCCCGACGGGCCCACAGGCTCGCGCTGCTCCGCACGATGCCGGCCTGCCGATGGACATACTCCATCGTCTCAAGCAGCAGCGCCGTTTTGTTGTCGAGCGCGACGGCAAACGGATCGATCCGTCGCGCTGTGACGATCCGGTCTCGATGGACCGGCTCATCGGCGAGCTTCACTTTTTCAATCACCAAAGACGCCGAGCCTTTTGCAATCTCGATGGCCAACTCAGCCACACGCGGGGCTTCTTCCAGCGAAAGCACAGAACTGGCCGCAAAACCCCAGGCGCCGTGATAGAGGACGCGGATCCCAAACCCACTGTCCTGCATGTCTTGAATGGACGCGATGCGGCGGTCTTCGCCGCGAATGGTCTGGGTCGTGCTGTCGAGGAGGCGAACATCGCCGTACTCAGCTCCGGAGGCCACCACGCGTTTCAGCGCGAGTTCGGCGAGTTCGTCCTGATTAGGATTGGGATGAGCGGGCATGGTGTTTTTATCCTGACAGAGGCACAGACGCCATTCAACTTACCCTACATTGAACTTGGTTTTTCTCACGCGATTCCCTACGATGGCGTGTCATGTTGCCTCCCGAACGGACGCCGCGTCAACGGATCATCGACTTGATCACGAGCACCAGGCTATCGTCTTACCAGTTGGCACAGATGCTGGGCATCCCCGAGAGACAGGTCGAGGAGCATCTGACCCATGTCGTGAAGACCATCGCGCGAAACAAGACAAGGCAGTTCATCCTGGACCAGGCACGCTGTCAGGACTGTGACTTTGTCTTTCGTGACCGCAGCCGTCTGACGAGCCCAAGCCGCTGCCCGCATTGTCGAAGTGAAGCCATCGCGGCACCACGCTATGGCATCGATCTATCTGCGCCGCAGCGAAACCCGCATTATTCATGAGCGCTTCTGCTGCAATCGCCTGCCTGTGCGGGGCACGCAGACAGGCGGATTCGCCGCTGCTCTTGCGCGTGAAGCGTCGTTCGGGAGTGGAGTTTCTAGTTTCAGGTTCCAAGCTTCAGGTTAGACCTCCGAATTTCAGTAATCCGACACGAACAACTTGAAACCAGAAACATGAAACTCGAAACGCTTGAACGAGATATGCGTCACGAGGAACGCGCTTTCGGGCGATTTCGCGACGAACCGCCATGAATAATGCGGGTCATTAGACGAGACACACGCCTCGCGAGCAACGCTGGTGGCAGAAACTGTGAGAGTGATCGGAGAAACAATGAGACAATGGATCCACGTGGGGGTCACTGTGTTCTGTATTGTCCTAGCCGCCTGCAGCGGGGACAAGCCGAAGGAACTGCTTGAGACCGCCGAGTTTGAAGAGCGGCAACACAACGTCGCCCACGCGAAACAATTCTACGACGAAATCATCCGGCTCTATCCCTCCAGCCAGGTCGCCGAAACCGCACGGGCGCGTCTCGCCGTTCTCAACCGAGTCCCCTGAGTCATCTCGTCTTGGGAAACCATGGGAAGAGCACGTTCGTCGTCCGTTGGTAGGCTCGATAGTCCTCTCCCCGGCTTGCAAGGGCCTGTCGCTCCACCCAGGGAATGCCCGTAACTTTCAGCAGCGCCCACCCCATCCCAACCTGTTCGATCCAGGTCAAGAGCCATCCATGCGTGCTCACTCCCATGACAACGTAGGCCCACCATGACCGCGGCCATTACAAGGTAAGCCGTCAGGACGAGCGTGAACGGATCGGTTGTCATGGCGCGAGATAATCCCACAAGTCCGTACCTCGGCGTGAACGTCCGGCGAGCCATTCACGAAACCCCGGAATGCGAAACGACAGGAGGCTCTGGATCTTGTCGTAGCAGAGCGAGAGGTCGGTGGGCCGGGGGCTCCCAACGTGGTTCCGTGCCGAGCCTTTTTTCAGATAACCTTTCAACTCCGGACACCAGGGCAGCAAGGCTTCGCCAATTTCCCAGCGCGAGAGCCGTTCGCTCCCGCCTAGGTGATAGAGACTCGGCTGCTTGCGATTGACTAATTCCCAGATGACTCGGGCGATGACACCGGCAGGAAGCGGGCAGCGAAACTCGTCGGCATAGAGTGTCACGTCCTTGCCGGCCTTAGCGGTCCGACACATATCTTCAACAAAACTCCTATCGCCTTCCTGTGACGTCCCCGCCGTCAGCACAATCCGAACGACGGTATGTCCGGGATTCTGCAAGACGGTCTGCTCGGCTTCCAGCTTGGTCTGGCCGTACACGTTGATCGGGTTTGGCTCATCCGACTCGCTGTACCAGCCGGTCCTCCCGTCGAAGACTTCTCCGCTGGAGAGAAAGAGGAAGGGAATACCTTGCGAAAGCTTGGCGAGATACGCGGTGGACTCTACATTGATGCAACGGGCTTTTTTAGGGTCTTGCTCGCAGTCTTTCGTGCGACTCAGCGCCGCGCAATGAATCACCGCGCTGGGCTTGATGGACTCCCACGTGCGTTCGACGTTCGGACGATCAGTGAGATCAAAGTCGGCACGGGTCAGTCCCCGCACATCCCATTCAGGCGCCCATCTCGGAGCGGTCTTCACGAGGTACTGCCCGATCAATCCCGCCGCTCCGGTGATGATCGCGCGAGGTGCCATAGTGGATGGATTACTGGCGTGTCAGCTTCCGGTATTTAATCCGGTGCGGCTGATCGGCTTCCTTGCCCAACCGCTTCTTCCGATCCGCGTCATACTCGCTGTAGTTCCCTTCGAACCAGACCACTTTGCTGTCGCCTTCGAACGCCATAATGTGAGTCGCGATCCGGTCGAGAAACCAGCGATCGTGACTGCTGATGACGGCGCAGCCGGCGAAACGTTCTAATCCTTCTTCAAGCGCGCGCAAGGTATTGATGTCGAGATCGTTGGTCGGCTCGTCGAGGATGATGAGGTTCGCCCCCTCTTTCAACATACGAGCCAGGTGCACCCGGTTGCGTTCGCCTCCGGAGATGTCCTTCACCTTCTTCTGCTGATCGGTGCCCGCAAAATTGAACCGGGCACAGTAGGCCCTGGCGTTGACTTCAGCCTTGCCGAGCATGATGGTCTCCTGGCCCTTGGAGATGATGTCGTAGACGGACTTGCTCGGATCCAGGCTGCGATCCTGGTCCACATAGCCCAGCTTGACCGTCTCGCCAATCTTGATTGTTCCCGCATCCGGCTTCTCTTTCCCGATGATCATGCGGAACATCGTCGTCTTGCCGGCTCCGTTCGGACCGATTACGCCGACAATACCACCCTTGGGGAGGCTGAAGTTCACATTCTCATAGAGGACCTTGTCCCCGTAAGCTTTGCTGAGGCCTTGGGCTTCGACGACCACATCGCCCAGCCGTGGACCTGGCGGGATGTAGATCTCCAAATCTGCGGCCTGCTCGTCCTGTTTCTGATTGACCAACTCCTCATAGCGGTTGAGCCGCGCCTTCCCTTTCGACTGACGGGCTTTCGGCGACATGCGGATCCATTCCAACTCATGTTCCAAGCTTTTGCGGCGCTTCGATTCGGCTTTTTCTTCTTTTTCCAGCCGCACCTGCTTCTGCTCCAACCAGGACGTGTAGTTCCCCTGGAAGGGAATGCCATGGCCGCGATCGAGTTCGAGAATCCANNGGCGACATTGTCGAGGAAGTAGCGGTCGTGCGTGACGGCGATGACCGTCCCTTTGTATTGCTGAAGATGCTGCTCCAGCCATTGCACGGACTCGGCATCGAGATGGTTCGTCGGCTCGTCGAGTAACAAGATGTCCGGCTCCTGGATCATGAGGCGGCAGAGGGCCACTCGACGCTTCTCGCCGCCTGAGAGCACCCCGATCTTCGCATCCGGCGGTGGACAACGCAGTGCGTCCATGGCGAGTTCGAGCATGTTTTCCAATTCCCACCCATTCGCTGCTTCGATCTTCTCTTGCAATTGGGCCTGCTTCTCGAGGAGCTTCTCCAATTCATCGGGAGTAGCTTCGCCCATCTTGTTGCTGACCGCGTCGTATTCGTGCAGCATGGCCACGAGTTCTTTCTTGCCCTCTTCGACGATTTCTTTCACCGTCTTGTCCGGATCGAGCTGGGGTTCCTGCTCAAGGAGACCCACGCTGTAGCCCTTCGAGCGGGTGATCTCTCCCGTATAGTTCTGATCGACTCCGGCAATGATCCTGAGCAGCGAACTCTTCCCCGATCCATTGAGACCCAACACGCCGATCTTCGCGCCGAAGTAGAAACCGAGATAGATCTCGCGCAGGACCTGCCTCTTCGGCGGATACACCTTGCCGACATTGACGAGTGAAAAAATGACTTGCTTATCGTTCGTAGTCGCCATGTAGTCCTCTGATTAGTGGGATGGGTCACGGGCAGGATGCTGAAAAATTCTGCCAGCGTCGTTCTCGCATCGTTCAGACCCTCAACGTACCCCCAAGGATATGCCTCGGGCCTTCACTCGCTGCGGCCTTGCTGACGGCCTTTTTGAGCATCCTGCTGCTGCTCTAGCACTATGCGTCATGTCGCAATGACTTATTGCACGAAACCAGATTTTTCAGCATATTGCTAGGGAGGGCTCACGATAACAAAAGCCTTCGACACTTCACAACCATGCGACAGCAAGGCGGGATTCTTTCTAGACTGGGTGAGGTTAGATTCCGAGTTCTTCCGACAGTCGCACTTCCGATTCGTCGTCAATTTCCTCAAGGCAACTGAAGCAGGCAAAGGGAAACCGGTCGATGGGGATCGAGCAAACTTCGCCGATGGACGAGTCTTCAATTGCCAGACCACCGCATTCTCTATGGATTAAGACAAGCATGTCGCCCCCTTACCGTTATGTTGGACCCAGTACAAGACGCCGAAATGTGTCCAGATGCTCGGGACTACTCAGTCGATGGTCGCCCGGAACCAGATGGAGTTCGACCGGAAAAGAGGGAACAAGGGCTCGCAACTGCTCGACGAACTGGCTGCTGCCTTGCGGCAGAATCACGCTGTCTTGCTGGCCGTGGAGAATGGCCGTGCTGACCTGCCGCAGCCGGACGAAACTCGTGCTCCACAAGGCCTCACTTTCTTCAACCCACTTCCACGCGAGAGGAAAATCCCGATGCACCGGCTCGTCGTCCCAGGGCATCCAGCCGGCGGTGCGCCAGGCATGCTGTCGCTCGTCGGAAATGGACCTCGCCCGCACTCCCATCATATTGAAGGCGGGAGCGATGAGGACGAGCTTCTCGACAACGGGATACACTTGCGCCATGAGCCAGGCGATCCAGCCTCCGAGTGAATTGCCCACAATCGTCAGTGGTGGTCCATCCTTGAGCATCGTGACGATCGTTCGCGCATCGGCGATCCAATCGGACAACGTGTAGTCGGTAAATGTCCCTTCTGACTCCCCGAAGCCTCGCACGTCATAGCAACAAAACCCCCAGCCCTTCTCCTCACACCACTGCGCGAGGGCTTTACTCTTGTTACCCCACCGTTTCGAGAGGAAGCCGGTGATGAAGAGGATCTGACGATCCTTGCCGATCGAGCGATCCCCGCGAATCAGCTTGTCGTCGGCGGCTGCGAGTTCGAATGAGTGCAGGCCACTCATGTTTGAGTGAGAGCCTTGGTGATGAACGTCCCCAGCCGCTGCAGAACCGGCCTTGGAATCTCATGGCCACCACGAAAGCTGTGCCATTCAACTGAGAGTCCCGCGTGAGTCAGCGTATCTCGCAGCGCTTCTGCCCCCACGTAGGGCAGGATCTCGTCCTGCATGCCGTGGCTTTGGAACACCGGCAACCCTTTGCGCTTCTGAAGTAACGGACCCCATTCCTGTGCGGCGAGGAGCGTTCCGGACAGTTGGATCAGCCCGGCATAGGGCTGCGTCGTTCCGAGCATCACATCACAAGAAAGCATGGCGCCCTGGGAAAATCCTCCGAGGATGGTCTTGCGCGGGTCCGCGCCGAATTTGTGTTCGACTTCTTTGAGGAACGCCAGCATCGTCTCGCGCGCCGGAGCGAGGCCTTTGGGAATGTCTTGCGAGAGATCACGCACCCGACCGGCCATTCGATCAGCCTGCATGCGCGCCATGTCGATCAGCCACCAGGCGCGTGCATCCCTCGGCCCAAAACTCAACGAGAGCGGGCCTTCAGGAAAGACAAACCTCATACCGGCCGGCACGTTCAGGACGTCGGCCAGCGACACAAGGTCATCCCCCGGCGCGCCGAAGCCGTGCAGGAGCAGGACGAGAGGACCGCGCCCTCCACCCTTTCCATCTGTGCCGCCCGTGACCCGCGTTCGCAGCCCGCCTATGTGTTCTTCGCGCATGAGTGGCCCGTTATCTCATATACAAATATTGCAGCAAGGCGACGACGCCGTAGAGCGACGATTCAACGACTGGTTGTTGGTAGAAGGGAACGAACGCGCCCTTCTGGTTGGCCTCGACTTCGCCGATGATGTACTGGACCTGCTTCGCACGGATTTCATGGTCCTTGCCGAGCCCGAGGGCTTGGATCATTTGCTTGCTCAGCCCGGCCAAGACCGCCTGCTTCGCCCGGTCGGCAGAGTGATAGAGCAACAATGCCCCGCTCAGCGCCAGGACGACATTCAACGCCCAGGCCAGCAGCAGCAGGAGTGGGTAGTTCCAGATATCGAAATAGTCGTTGCGCGCGGCGATCATGATCAGCAAAGCGATGAAGGGGTACCGGATGAGGCGATTGACCGCTTCCGTCCGTCGGCTGATCAGGTCGATGCCGGCTAAGTACTTGAGCTTTTCAAACTCGGTCTTGTGGCTCTGGCTCAATCCATACTCGCGCAAGTACTCCTGCTGCACCTGCTCCGACCATCCCCCGCTCGAGGCGGTTACCCAACCGACCCACCGACGGCACAGCATGACCTCGTCGAACACCGCCAGATTCAGCAGCACCACAAGGCTCATGCTGGCCAGCGTCATGATCACGTCCACTCGACAGCTCAGCCATCCTCGACAGGGTTGGATCATCTCTTCGTCAACGACCCAGTGATCCAGGGAAAGCATGATCGCGCCATACAGCAGGAACAGGACCAGTACGCGCGCCGTCCGCTGCAGCGGGCCTGCCGCGTCGAGGTACCAGTACCAGGCTTGATCGACCGTGGTGGCCGCTCTGGTCGCAGTTGGATGATAGACCCGTTGCACATTGGTCCAAAATGTCCTCAGGGTGAATCGGGAGCGAGGGCCCTGATCGATGCGAAATAAGAAATCCTCGGTAAGGTGGTCGCTGTTCTTGGTCAGATCGCGAGACCCTTTGACCAGGAAGAGGAGGCACAACATCACCACGAAAAGCCGAAGCCACTCACCGGGCCAAATGCTTACGCCTGCGGTCCACGAAAAGGGTTCGCCTTCATCGTGGCGGGCCATAAGAACTGTCCCACCACCCATGGCCCAAAAGACCGCCGTCCCGGCCAGAAGGAGGAGGCCGACCACGGCGAGCGAACGCCAGGAGCGCGAGACCCGCAGCCAGAGCCGCTGATTGGTCCAGGCAAGCACCGTCCCGACGAACAGCCCGATCGCCACCAGCGCCGTCATGGTGGTGCTACTGGGACTGATGCCCTGCTTCAACTGGCCCTGATTGTCCGTATGCTCGAGGTCTGCGCGCAAGGGATGGATCGTTCTCACACCTTCGACATCGACGACGCTTAAGTCCACAGCGCCCTCTCGACCCACTTCGAAGATCCGAGGATGTTCAGCCGCGTCGTAGATGCGGTCTTCCGAGGTCAGTGCCATGTGATACCCCGCCGGGCAGGGCGCCGCCGACGTCTGTCGATCGCCCGCTGCGCGACAGGCCACGTGATTCACCGCCCGGAGCACGGCAAAGTAGGTGGCCGTTTGAAAGCTGCTCCGAAACGGCGGGACATCGCGTTGGAGACTACCGTCCAACTGCAAGCCGAACGGCGAGGCGACGACCATGTTCCTGGTCCACTTGTACTCGCTTGCGTAAAGATGGCGTGCGTCGAGATCGACGGTGAAGAAGACAGCGTACGGGAAGGCTGGCCGGAGCGCTTTCAGAATGAGCACCGCGTCGTAGGGGTCTGTGCCCAGGATGCCGATCGCTTTGGCGCCTTCTCCTTCATCTTGGATCCGCGCGGTCAGGGCGCGCACATAATCAAGCTGACTGGTGCCTTCGGGACGTTCCTGCAGCCCACCGGCCAGCGCATCTTTCGCCGTCACATTGGCTTTGGGTTTCTCTCCACGCTCGGCTTTCAGACTGTCGTCGCCCGCCACTTCGCCATCGAGACCGCTGAGGTAGCTATACCGGAAGACGTTCAAAGTCAGGGACTCATAGTCCGCCGGGCGCTGAATCTGTAAATCGACCGCGCGCGGGACCGTTGGACACCAGGCCTTGATCGTCGTCGGCACCTGAATCTGCTTCAGCTCGGCCTCCGTGAAGGTCGCCACTTTCGCGCAAGCCGCCGCGCGGAACTCGATGGGCAGCGCTCGACCATAGAAGGAATCCCACTCCCCGATGAGGATCACCGCATCCCAGCCGAGCCGCACCTGGCGACGTTCTAATTCCTCGATCAGCGTGTCGAAGAGCCGGTCGTCGGAGCCGATTTCGTAAACGAGCCGCACATTGGCGGCCCCCAGCCGATGAAAAAACTCCTGCTCGCAGGCTTCATACGTCTGGCACGCGGGGCTCTTTCCCCCTTCCTTCTTTAGCCCATAGGCCAAGAGCCCTTTCATCGCGCTGGCCCATGGCGAATAGAGCTCGATGGTTCCGTCCGTATTCGGCCAGACCCCGACCCCTTCATGGGGCTCGGCATACAAGGCTCCGGCCTCATCCAGGAGACTGCGCAGAGCGGAGGAACTGCGTGGCCCTATGAGTTTGAACGTGACGGACTGTTGCAACGTCGGATTCAGACGGACCAGCTTGCGCCGGTCGTCGGTCAGAAGGCATTCGCTTTTCTGTTTCGACTCTTCGCACACCAGGGTCTGCGACAACGAGGTCAGGGTAGCTAAGAACCCTCGGCTGAGGGCGTCGTCGGGGATCCAGACCACGAGGGTGCTCTGGGCTCGATCCTGTCCTTCGCCGCAGACTCGTGTCTTGCGGAGCCGATACCACTCGTACGGCAACGCATGACCGACGCCCTGAGCGTCCCCCTCGATGAACGAGAGATGCCCCTCGTCCTCCGGGACATAGCAGGCCACGCCCAACGCAGTGCCGACCGCATAGCGATCTCGAAGGCGGGACTCCGCACTCTCCGCATAGGGATCGCCGCTCACAGTCACCAATAGGACTGTGATCTGCTCATCCTTCTTGACTCGGTCGGCAATCGCGAGCCGCAGTGGCCTCAGACGCTGAGTGAGAGACGACTCAGCTGACTGGCTGGGCGCGGGCTTAGGCAACCCGCTTGCTGGTGGCCGAGCGTCTCGCATCCCCCGCTGCACCGCTGCCATCGGATCTTCCCACAACCGCGCACGGACCGATTGCTCACCGGTGGTCTGTTTCACATCCAATCCGGTCCCGACCGGCCTCGAACTGCGCAGAGGCTCTTTCACCAACAGCACGCCGGCGAGCGCAACTGCGAGGGTGACCACCCCCACCAGGGCAAGCTTCGACTCTCCACTTCCTTTTGCCATAGACTGGCTCAGTCTTTCAGTCGTCCGCGCTCAGGCGGAGGCCGTCACTCTACAACAGACAGTGAGGGGGACTGCAAGGTGATAAGTACGGGGGGGAGCGGATTGGTCGATGAAGAGAGAGGACTACTGCGGGACGACTTTGAAGATGGCGCTGGCGTTGGACACGTAGACGAATCCGTCGGCGCCGAGCAGGAGGCTCAACAAGCCGCCGTTCCCGCCGTTGTAGGCGATGCTCTGTGTTCCCAGTTGGGTGAGATTGGCCCCCGTCAGAACCAGGCGACGAATCTGACCGAAGTTAAAGTTCACGAACAACAGGTTGTTGCGGTAGGCCACGGGGTAGACGGTAGAGTCTTCCGGAATGGTGATAATGCCGGTCGGCGCGATCGTACAAGGGCTGCACGGAACAGGAAAGTAGACTGCGATTGGATCAACACAGCAGGGATCGTCGAGAATGCCACGCCGCTGGTTGGCGTCCCAGGCATAATTCCCTCCTGCGATGATGCGATTAATCTCGTCACTGTCACTGGGTCCGTTCTCTGTCTCCCAGAGATGGTTGGTGTGCGAATGGAATGTAAAGCCGTAGCTGTTCCGATGGCCGAAACTGAAGACTTTCTTCGCGTTAGCGTTAGTATTTGAGAAGAACGGATTGTCCGACGCTGCGCTCCCATCTGGATTCACGCGCAGAATCTTGCCGGCCAACGACGTCAGGTTTTGGCTATTGGCCATGTTGTCCGCATCGCCGATGATGACGTACAGCTTCCCATCGGGACCGAACTGAATGATCCCGCCGTTGTGGAAACTGTTCACCGGCAAGGTGTCGAGAATCGTCGTTTGCCCGGTACACAAGCCGCTCACCTCGGTATAGCGCACGACACGATTGCGCGCGGCGCCGGCTTCCGTATAGTAGACGTAGACGAAATGGTTCTGGGCAAAGTTCGGATCGAGCGTGAGTCCAAGCAAGCCCTGCTCCCCGTTCGTCGCCACAGAGAGCTGGCAGAACGGAGTGTTCACGAGCTGGCATTGTTGATTGATGATCCGAATGTTGCCGGTGAGCCGCTCGTTGAAGAACACCCGCCCATCCGGAGCCAAGGCCAATCCCACGGGGAAGTTCAGCCCGGGGAGGACGGACTGCAGCTGCAAATCTCCTGTCGGCGGTTGGCTGACCGAGAAGTCCAGCGTCTTCGTCGCCTCGCTGTTTACCAGTTCATTGTGGTTTTGATCGGCTAGAACCAAACGGACGGTGTGGGAGGTGGACGGAAGCCCGAAGATATCGAACGATGTCGCCGATTTCCAATGGACGAAGTGCGTGTGGACGCCGTTGTAGAGGACCCCGTTGTCTGTGTCGATACCAGTCCCGTTGTAGAACATGTACGGGGTGGTGTCAGCATCAAGATAGAAATGCAGGTGGTTCTGCCCCGGGTGTGCCGATGGTAAAGAATTGGGTGGTGAAGGAAACCGTGACAGGGCCTACCGGCACGGTGGCATTCTGGGTCGGGGCGGTGATCGTGACAGTCGGCGGATTGCCGGATGGAGTGCCGACCGAGAAGACGATGGTCTTTGTGGCCTCGGCGTTCGCCAGATCGGCATCCGCTGTATTAGCCAACACCAACCGCACTTGATGTGTTATGGCAGCCAAGGCGGGAAAATTGATCTGGGTGTTGCTCTGCCACTGAACATTGGCAGCGGCGGCACCCTGATAGATGATCTGCCCTGGGGCGCCGTTGTAGAAGTGATAGGGAACGGGATCGCTGTCGAGATAAAAGTGCAGATGCGGTTGGTTCGCTGTGCCAATCGTGAAGTTCTGCAGCGCGAACGTGATCGAGACGGGACCATTGGGCAAAGTGGAGTTGTTGGCCGGACTGCTGATCGTCAGAACGGGCCCGACGCTGGGCGGCAGGTTCGGATTCGCCGGACCGGGAGTCACACCAGACGGTGGAATCTGTGGAGTGGCTTGGGTGCCAGCCGTCGTCACATGACCGAGATTGATGGAGCCAGCAGCATTCACGGCAAACACGTTGCTGCTCGGATTCCCGAAAAACATCGGGTAGACGTTGCCCCCCGTGATGAAGAACAGGCGGAGGTTCGAGCCGATGGGAAGATTGCCGAGCGACCAGAAAAATTGGCCCTGCGCGTTCGGCGTACGTCCGGCCGTGTCATCTTCCGCGACAATCTGATCGCTGGTGTTCACTGCCACGATGCGAGTGCCGGAGACGGTCCCGCTGATCGAGACGCCAGTCTGGGCCGTGGGAGTCGTCCCTCCCCCTCCTGAACCACTGTCGATGCAGGCGCTGAGAATGAGCGCCAGCCCCGCAAGGGCGAGGGATCGGATGACGATGCTGTGTACCGCGAATGTCATAGGCCTGCTCGTTGAAATGGGGGGCCGCTCTACGAACCCACTGTGACAGTGAGTCGAGTGACCCCCCAGATGGAATGCTGCTTCTCAAGGGAGCATAAAGAATGCCGGGCGAGCGGGATGGCTTACGACGAGCAACTGACCGATAAGTGCTTGCCCCAGTTGGGGGGCGGGGCTGCATAGGCGTCCATGCCTGGCTGGTCACTGTAGGGATTTTGCAGCAGGGTGAGCAACCGATCGATCTCGGAGAAGTCTTTCTGCTGGGCCTTCTCGATGGCTGTCTGCGCCAAATAGTTGCGAAGCACGTACTTGGGATTGATGCGGTTCATGCGTACCAGGCGATCGTCGTCTCGACTCCCCTCTTCGCGCAGCCGGTCCTCGTAACGATGAGCCCACTTGTCGAATGCCTCACGATCCAAAAAGAAGTCGCGAAGCGGCTCATTCAGCGAGGCGGGCCCGGTCCGAAACAGGCTCAATGAACGAAAGAAGATCGTGTAATCGATATGGTGCAGGTGCATGAGCGCCAGCAAGTCTTGGATCAGCGACGCATCCTCCTCCTTCGTCTCGATGAGACCACACTTGGCCCGCATCAACTCCATGTACCGTCCTTCGCAGAGTGGGGTGTAGCGGTCGAGCGCGGATTTTAGGTCCTCCTTATCGGCCAACGGGAGCAGCGCCTGCGCCAGACAGCTGAGATTCCAGAGCCCGATATAGGGCTGTTGATTAAAGGCATAGCGACCATTGTGGTCCGAGTGGTTGCAGATAAATCCGGGATCATAGTCGTCGATAAAACCGAAGGGGCCGTAGTCGAGGGTGATTCCAAGGATGGACATGTTGTCCGTATTCATGACTCCGTGTGCCCAGCCGACGGCCTGCCATTGCGCAATCAACTTTGCCGTGCGCTCAACGACCTCGGAGAAGAATCGCGCATACTTATCCGAGCCATCCACCAGGTGGGGAAAGTGGTTCGCAATGACATAGTCGGCGAGGGTTGTGAGCTGCTCGTACTGTTTACGGTAATAGAGGATCTCAAAGCTGCCGAAGCGCACATGGGACGGCGCCATCCGTACAAGCATCGCGCCGGTTTCGACCTGTTCGCGATAAACCTGGTGGTCGCTCCCGACGAGACACAGCGCCCGAGTCGTCGGAATCCCCAGGCCATGCATCGCTTCGCTGCAGAGATACTCCCGAATGGTCGAACGCAGAACCGCACGGCCATCACCCTCTCGCGAAAACGGCGTAAGCCCCGCCCCTTTCAGGTGCAGATCCCACTTCTCGCCTCGTTCGTTCCGTACTTCTCCAAGAAGGATTGCGCGCCCGTCTCCCAACTGCGGGACATAGACGCCGAACTGATGGCCGGAGTAGAGCATCGCCAACGGCTCCATCCCTGGCACGAGCAGACTCCCGCCAAACACACCGGCAAACTCCGGGCGCTTCGCTTGCTCCGGGTCAAGATCGATCAGTTCGGCCGCCGCTGGATTGAAACTGATCAGATGGGGCGGATCTGAAAACGGCGTCGGATTCAGCTTGGCGTAGAACGCCTCAGGCAGGCAGGCGTAGGAGTTGTCGAACACGATCTCTTCAAGTTGTCGTCGTCTGGCCATCCCGTCACCATCTGGCTCCAATCTCCCGAACCATCGCATGGTATTTGATCGCATAGGCGAATCGCAATGGCCCAATAGACCCAGGGGTCGCCCTTGTCTTCCAGGGTCTGGTTGTCTAGAATGGGGCCATTCGCGCGGGTTCAGAGGAGGATTCGGTGAAGGGACTAAGGTTCGAGCGCATCGGGAAAAATCGTCACTACAATGTGGTCTTCCACATGGGGAGCAGCTACGTGCCCGTCACCGACGAGACCGTGGAAGAACTCAAGGCCCAGAGCCTACTCCCGGTTGAACGGTTCCTCGAACTCTTGATCGACCGCGTCGGGTACTCCTCCTACCTCAAAGATCAAATCCGCACAGAACTGAAATCCTCCGGCGATCCGGTGACGCAGATTACGGTCCTTCAAGGCGCCATCCGCGACCTGTAGTCGGTTGCTGAAACAGGCGCCCAACTTCGTTCTCGGCTCAAAAAATCCTCAACGTACCCCAGAGGGTACGCCTGCGGCCTCGTTGACCACTTGTTTGAGCAACCGCACCATGCAATTGATGCCCACCGTGGCAGGCCGCTTAACGCCGAGGATCAGCCGCGGTGGGCGGCCACGAGCGCTTTATCTTTCCGAGCGGTAGTTCGCTCGACGCTGGCTGCATCCCGTGGTTAGGCTACGCTTGCCAAGTCATCGCGCGTCGACTTGCCGAGTGCGGTAAGAATGAAGATACCCAGAGTCTCAGTGTCATCCGCCATCCTTGGGTCGAACACGGGCTCCTCGACGCGGTACTCGACTAACCCAAGATCAACGACAGCCTGAAGTTGTTTGTCGTTAAACCCCTTCTCGTAGAAATCTTCGTGGAATCCATCGCACACCTCGTCGGGCAATACATTCCCATCTAGGAAACCGAGAAGCTCCCCGACGCTCTTTACGCTCGGGAAGATACCCTTGGACACGAGGCCTTGAACACCACCGATATTCTCGAAGCTGAGAGCTGCTGCTCCGACTAGGTCAAAAATGTCAGACGCGATGATCATCACCCTCAGGCATAGCCGGTGGTCAATCTGCTCTCCCTCATGATGCGCATAGTTGCGGTAGTACGAGAACGCCCCTTCGAGGAAGCGCTGAGCTGCTTCCTGCATGTGTGCACCAAGCGGTACCCGAAGCTTGATCCCCGCACCCTTGCCAAAGACGCTTGTAACGAGGTTCACGCCAAACTTGTCGGTAACTCCCGCTTTCTCCTTAATCGCCCGCTCCACCTGGGTCATCGCTTCTGCCGCCGCATCCTTGTAATAACCGTCACGGTATCTCGGCAGGCAGTGCTTCAATATTCGCGGATGAAGCAGGCCCTCGATCGACTCTTTCATGGACAATGCCTCTGTCCCGGCTCCCCCAACGCCGGCCATCAAGGGCGCGCAGAAACCATGTTCGCAAAGCACGACACCGCCGTTCTGCGCGTCCCCTGCATGGCATTGTTAGGCGTCTCGCTCGTCTCACTTGCGTTGTCGGCTCTGTTGTAACTTCAGTGTCGATTCGGCTTCACCAATTACTTCGGATGCCGCGGCAACAAATACCTCCAGTGTGTCAACAACGACTTGTCGCTCACCTGAATCGTCGAACTTAACTGGATAGGGAGGCTTCTTCAGACGTACTCGGTCGAATCCGAACTCGAGGACGGCCAGAGCACCGGTCGCACACATGACGGCGTTGCCGTCCACACCCGGGAGAGGCTTTGAACTCCATGAATGTGGACCTGTCTTTTCAGCTATGTAGAGATTGTGAAGGTCATACCTCAATTCAACGGCCCGAGTTTCGATACGGTGGAGTATGGAGGCAATGAGATCTTCACGGGCAGTTTCCTTCATCCCATCAAGGTCCGTAAGAGTAATGTTCGTATTCTCGCAGGCGCGAACCGCCCCGGACTGGAAACCAGCAGCGGAAATCAAAATGCCACGGTCCGCTCCTACGTCCTCTACGATGGATTTGAGTACTAGTACCTTTTCCTTCGGAATCGCAGAATTCCAGTCTTTGCATTCGATAACCCATTTCGTTTCTAGGCCGAACTTCGTGAAGCGAACCCACACGTCGATTTTATGTTCCGCTCGTGCACCGATGATCTTAGCCTCAACCTGAGCGTCACACCCCAGGCTTCGAAAGAATTCGGCGGTCTCTTCTTGAAACTGTTGCCAGGTCATGGGTTACAGGACACCCAACTACTGAGTATCCTGACCGGCATATCCTGCTCCGTGAATCCAGACAGAATTGGCGCGAGACTTACTACAAGTGATCCTTCCGAGCTCGCTTGTAACTCCCCTCAAGGGGTGGCCTTGCTTGGTCCCCAACTGCGCACGTCGAACGACCACTGCTTCATCGTGGGGGTTCCGTGAGCACGGGGGACCAACCAGTCTACCCCTCCCCTGCTGGCGGACTTTTTCAGCATCCTGCTAGTCCGCCATTTGGCCTTCCTGGAACAGCTGATTCAAAATCGCATTTTTTCGTTCGGGATCTTTGTAGTACTTGAGCGCCTTGGTGAAGTTGTCCAATGCACTCTCTCGCTTCCCCTTTTGGGAATAGTATTCGGCAATGCCGTGGTAGGCCCTAGGGTCTTGGTCGTTGGCCTTGAGGGCTCGATTGAAGGCTTCATAGGCGGCCTGCATGTGTTGCTTGGCCAGTTCCAACCAGCCGATCGCCGCGTGCGCCGGACCGAAGTTCGGATCGGCGAGGAGGGCCGCGTCGTATTCCTTCTGTGCCAGATCCAGGCGGCCCCTCGTTTCGTAGTGATTTCCCAGCGCGAAATGTACGGCTGCATCCTTGGGATTCAGGCGCAACGCCTCTTTGTAGGACTGCAAGGCCGGCTCAAACTTGCCCTGCTCGGCGAGCGCGCAGGCGAGGTTGGCATGGGCCACCGAGTCGTTGGGATGCAATTTGATCACTTCGCGATATTGGGGGATGGCCATCTCCAACCGGCCCTGTTCTTGATAGGCCACGCCTAAGTTGGTCCGCGCCGGCGCATAGGAAGAATCCAGTCGCACTGCTTCGCGGTATTCCTTGATGGCCATTTCGAGGTGGTTGGCCCGCTCATGAATCTGTGCGAGAAAATAATGGGGGTAGGCGGATTGTGGCGCGAGTTTGGCCGATTCCTTGTAGGACGCGATCGACTGTTCAGATTGGCCTGACTGGGCCAGGAATAATCCCATCACGAGATGGGCGTTGGCCTGCTCCGATTGTCGCGCGACGAATCCTTCGATCCACTCTTTGACCTGGGTAATGTCTTCGGGTTCCTGCAAACACTTCGGGTGAGTACTCCAGGCTTCGGCGAACTCCCCGCGGAGCAGGTGAATCACGTTCAGGGCGAAATGGGGTCGAGGATCCCGGTCTGTGCCGGTGGCGGGATGGCGGGCCCAGGCCAGCGCTGCTAGCTGCGCCTGATCCCATTGGCCGTCCAACAGCGTCGTTTCACATTGTGCTTGGTAGTCGGTCATCGGGGTGGATGGTATGGGCTATCTGGTGAGGGTGTCCTCCACGTCCGGCGAGGTCGCCTGAATGCGGTCCCCGAGTGCGGGATAGCGCGCCGCAAGTTTTTGTTTCATCAACCAGGCAATGGTCCGATACGACCAGTGACCTTTCACACCGGAGCGGAGTCTGGCGATGTACTCGGCTTCGGCATAGTCCATCTTGAACAGGCAACGCACCTTGAAGCCGAACGGCGTGGCGTAGAGCGATCCCTCTGCGCTCGTTTTCTTGAGCTGTTCGATGTCCGAACGGACCGCGTCCATCGCCTGCCGATACTCCTGGTCCAATCCCGCTTGCACGAGCGGCGGCGGGACTTCATATCCATGCACTGTTGTAAAGTTTTGCTGAATCTGCTGACAACGCCGGTGCCGATGCATATCGCGCCAGCCTCCGATGTCCATCAGCACATCGAACGTGAAGGCGTAGCCGCTACGGAATTCTTTGATGAGTTCGTCGTACGGTCCTCGTGCGCTCATCGCTACATCGACGGCCTCCTGCTTTTGTTTCTCTGTCCAGGTGCGGACGACCGCAAGAAGGCTTCGATAGGGCGAATGCGAGACGCGGTACAGCAAGGTGGTCACGATTTCGTCCAACGGATCGTGGGGGTCGAGGAGGTCTACCGGCTCCGGCACACCCCAGGACGTCGGTTGATCTAATCCGGTTCCCCGAAGCGCCTCCTTCGCGTATCTGGCGAGGTCCTGGTAGACCGAGGCTTGATAGTCGTTTGCCTTGGCATGGCGCGCGAGAGTCGGCGCCAGGGGTTCATGTGGTCCGGCTGGCTGGCCGCTCAGCTCGCCCCAGAGGTTCACGGGTGACCGTTTGCAGGCATCCTTGAGTTCGTCTCCGATTGAGCGAAGCTCCGGCAACTGAGACGACAATAGTCTGATGATTTGCTTCTCCAGCGTCCTGATGCTGACGACTTGCCCGACGTTCGTCCTGGCCGCGAGGGGCAGGAGATACCGCGTCACATCGAACGCGCGCGCGGCAATTGTCCGTTGGTAATCGGCTGGTTTCATCGACTCGGGGCATGGCTCGCGCTCCGAAATAAATTGGGTCAAGGGTTGGTGTAAGAGTCGATAGATCTCGGCGAGGCTGCGGAGAATGCCGTGGTAGGTGCCTTCTGTCTCCGACCCTCGAATGGAATCCGGCACGAACCACCCGCCGGACGCAAAGTTCTGATACCGGCTCGATTTCGCCTGGCCATCCCACAAGGGCTCGTCTTCGAGTCGAATCGCGGCGAGTTCGGAGATGTCCTCGAAACAGATGATGACATGGCCTAAATCGGCGATTGAGGCATGGCCATAGTCAAAGTAGAACTGATCCCAGAACTTTTCAGAAGAATGTCCATGCACCCAGCGGAGGCTGTTCTCGATCGAATCAGGCGAGCGGCTGTAGCGGGCCAGGGCGTAAGCGGATTTCTCGGGCGGCATCGGTGCGAGCGCGATGACGCGGCGGGTTGGTTGATCTATACTCATGAAGCCTCCCCGAAACGGCAGATAGGCCGCGAACTATACGCCCGCGCGCCAGTCGGCGCAAGAAGGCGCGGCGTCCCTCGTCGTACGTCGTTCGTGAAACAGCAGGATCTCCGAACATGCGGTCTTGCGAGCGACGCTTCCCGGTTGACGAACTACTGCACTAGGAGTCTGCGGAAAAACTATTGTGGCACGGTAGAAATTCAATGCTCCGCACATAGAGGACAACAGGAGAACCGCGTGCAGGATGCTCAAAAAGGCTGTCCAGCAAGGCCGCAGCGAGCGAAGAGGCGAGGCGTATGCTCCGGTGCGTTGAGCCTTTGAGCGATGCGAGAACGATGCTGGAGGACTTTTTGAGCATCCTGCTAGGCCTGCGTTGACTTGCCTGCCACCCGTCGCTATAGTCCCGAATCTTTTGCGACAGTAGCTAAATATGGATACGATCAAGGGCATCAAGGGCGTCAAGGATATCCTTCCGGAAGAGACGCCTCGGTGGCGTCTCATCGAGGATGCGGCGAGGCGCTGGGCCCTCTGTTACGGGTATCAGGAGATCCGTATCCCCATCTTCGAACTCACCGCGCTCTTTGCCCGGAGTATCGGGGCGGCGACGGATATCGTTGAGAAGGAGATGTACACCTTTCCCGACCGTGATGGGACCTCGCTGACCTTGCGCCCGGAAGGCACGGCCGGCACGGTCCGCGCCTTCATCGAACACAATCGGGCGGCCGATCCGCTCCCACAGAAGTATTTCTACCTTGGGCCGATGTTCCGCCATGAGCGGCCGCAGGCGGGGCGCCTGCGGCAGTTCCATCAATTCGGAGTCGAATCCTTTGGCACCTCGGACCCTCGCGCAGATGTCGAGGTCATTGCGCTGCTGTGGCGCCTGCTATCGGATCTGGCCCTGCCCGACCTGACACTCGAGATCAATAGCCTGGGAAGCTCCGGCGACCGTGCGGCTTACAAACCCATCTTGCTTGCGTTTCTCTCACAGCAGGAATCCCGCCTCTGTGCAAACTGCCGGCGCCGTATGGACACGAATCCCTTACGGGCACTGGACTGCAAGGTGCCGGACTGTCGAGCTGCAACCGAGTCAGCGCCCAAACTGACGGACCATCTCTCGCCTGAGGCTCGTACACATTTTGATCAGGTTCTCACAGGTCTCGTGGCCATTGGAGTCCCCTATCGACTCAACCCCCGGTTGGTGCGGGGGCTCGACTACTATTGTTTGACAAGTTTTGAAATTACATCAACTCATTTAGGAGCCCAGAATGCGGTGGGTGCCGGTGGCCGCTACGACGGCTTGGTAGAAACGCTCGGCGGCCCCTCTGTTCCGGCCGTAGGATTTGCGGTTGGGCTTGAGCGTATGTCGTTGATGCTCCCGGAGACATCATCGTTCTCTCTAGACGAATGTCTCTACTATGTCGCAGCCTTCGGAGAAAAAGGGACTAAGCTTGGGCTTGTGCTTCTGGACGAACTCCGCAGAGTCGGACTGTCTGCCCAATGTGACTATCGTGCCACTACGCTCAAAGCCCACCTTCGCCAAGCCGATCGATCGAAGTGCCGTTACGCCATTCTTTTAGGCGATGATGAGGCCGGTCGTGGCTCCGTCATTCTCCGTAATCTCGAGTCAAAGGCTCAGGAGGAACTCCCTCTGATAGGTCTCTCCTCCCTTCTTAAAACTCGTATATTCTCTTCATAAGAAGTCAAATTATTTGATATTGACTTTGCGTTGAAAACCTCGTAGGATCGCTCACGATATAATTCATAAGTATTTGATTATATTAATATATTTTGTTATTAATTATGGCGGCTCTTAAGCTGGGTCTCTTGTTATCCACACCCCCTTCTCATCCCAGTGTTGAGACTGTTGTCCATCTGGCTCAGGCTGCCTTGCGCCGGGGAGTCGAGGTCTATCTCTATCTCATCGATGAAGGGGTAAAGACGGCTGCAGATCGGCGTTATCTCGGCTTGATCGATGCCGGGGTAAAGATGTCTGTCTGTGCCTATGGCTGTCATCAATATGGTGTTCTAACGGCCACTGTCGATTCGAGAGTTTCTTTGTCTGGGCTGGTCGTGCTGTCCGGAATTATCGATGGTTGCGATCGCTTTCTTGCGTTTACATAAGAGGTTAATGACACCGTAGTTGGTTCTATATGTCGAAACGCATCGCTGTGGTGATTTCAGAAGATCCTTGTGTGACGGCTCGTCCTGTTGAAGCACTTCGTATTGCCCTAGGGCTTTGTGCTGGAGACCACGAGACGACCGTTATCCTCTTAGGACGTGCTCCACTTCTCCTTATGAAAGACACGGAAGAAATCGTCGATATCGACATTCTTGAAAAGTATCTTCCTTCTTTCAAACACTTATCTGTCCCATTTATTGTCGAGCCAGGAACGGCGATGGACAGCTGGTCTGATAATTTTTCTGTGACGACTCTAACAGCAGATGGAATCAGACAGCTCGTTCGAACCGTTGATAGAAGTCTCGTTTTTAAAGGGATATCGGTGCTGCATGGGTACGACTCTCTATCTTATTCGACAAGACCCTGACTGTATTTCTTCATCGCTCTTTCGAGCTAGTGATGCAGATATAGATGTCGTCTTCGTTGAGCAAGCCGCATCAATAGTCCCTTCTTCTGTGAAGGGAGTTGTGGTTGGTGCTGAGGGAATAGCAGTTGGTTTTTCACATCCGATCATGACATACGATGACCTTATTGAAAAAATATTCTCATCAGAACACGTCATTGTTATTTAGGTGCACGGCCAGCTCTTCTCCTAATAATATTGTGTGATAAAAAGAGATAGTCGTCGTAGTCGGAGTAAGAGTAGTCTCAGTGGATATTGTGAATTGAGATAAAGTAGTTGAAACTCAAGGTTCTCTAGAACGCTGTCTTTGTGGAGGGAGTTGGGGATTGACTCTGGGTAACCCTTGCATGCAGAGTCCATAACCTGTGGAGATTAAGGTGAGGGCTATTAGTATGGTCCATTTCAAGGTCTGAAATGATCATATTTATAAAAGCAAGCCTGTAAGAAGAACCAGGTTATCAACAGGTGTGAATAAGTCTGTGTATGAAGAATGATACAGAGATTATGACTATCGCAAGCGAATGGCAGAATGCCTTGTCTTATATCCAAGGAAAAGTGCCAAAACAGGTTTATGACACATGGTTTACGCCGATTCACTTCGAACGGATTGAGGATTCCACCGCTCAACTGGGTGTCCCTAATAAGTTCTTTGGTGACTGGTTAAGCCAACACTACGGGACGCTTCTGGCTGAAGCCGTCTCTACTGCCCGAGGTGGGGAAGCGACCGGGATCACGTTTGTCATCTTTCATAAACAGGCGACAAAGCAGCCTGAGAATAGTGGCAGTACTGCTGCGACTAGTCGCCAAAATCCAGGGACACGGCCGAAACGGGGAATACAGCTCAACCCAAAGTATACATTCAAGAATTTCGTAGTAGGCGCGGGAAACCAGTTTGCCCATGCTGCTTGTATGGCGGTCGCCGAACAGCCGGCGAAAGCCTATAACCCACTCTTTATCTATGGGGAGACCGGGCTGGGGAAAACGCACCTCTTGAATGCCATTGGAAATTATGTGGCGGAGCGGACCGACCTCCGGATTGCCTATTTGACGACCGAGCAATTTACTAACGAGGTCATCAACTCGATTCGATACGACAAAATGATGGATCTGCGGAAACGGTACCGTCATATCGATATGTTGATGATCGACGACATTCAATTCTTGGCGGGCAAGGAACGAACGCAGGAGGAATTCTTCCATACGTTCAATGCCATCTATGAAGCGCATAAGCAGCTCGTCCTCTCGAGCGATCGTTTTCCCAAAGACATGCCTGATATCGAGGAACGGTTGAGGTCACGGTTTGAATGGGGATTGATCGCGGATCTCCAGCCGCCGGACGTTGAAACACGCATTGCCATCTTGCGGAAAAAGTCCGAGGACGAGGGCGTCACGTTGCCGGAAGATGTCATCCAGTTTCTCGCCACGACGCTGAAGAGCAATATCCGCGAGCTTGAGGGCTCGCTGGTGCGCCTCGGCGCCTATGCCTCGCTCACC
>PLBR01000159.1 GCA_003135435.1 Nitrospira sp.
CAGCTTGCCGTCCGGCGACAGCCCCGAGTACACCAGGCCGGCCGCCGCCAATTGCTCACGGTAGGCGTTGTTGAATTCGTACCGATGCCGATGGCGCTCACGCACATCGCTCACCCCATACATCTTTTGGGCCAGGGTTCCCTCCCCGAGCGTACAGACATAGGACCCGAGCCGCATCGTCCCGCCCTTGTCGCTGACGGACTGCTGATCCGACATCAAATGAATGACGGGACAGGGGGAGGCCTCGTCGAATTCCGCGCTGTTGGCACCGGCTAGCCCGGCGACGTTCCGCGCAAACTCGATTGTCGCGCACTGCATACCCAGACACAAACCGAGAAACGGAATCTGGTGTTCCCTGGCGTATCGAATCGCAGCGATTTTCCCTTCGATCCCGCGCGCGCCAAACCCACCGGGTACCAGGACGCCATCAACCTCGCGCAGGATCCGCTCGGTTCCTTGCCGTTCAATCTCTTCCGATTCGATCCACTGGATGTTCACCTTTGTTTCATGGTCGATGCCCCCATGGACGAGCGATTCCGCGAGACTCTTGTAACATTCCTTCAAACCCGCATACTTGCCGACCAGGGCGACTGAGACTTCATGCTTGGGATGCTTGATCTTCTGGACCATCGCATCCCACTCCCGCAGGTTCGGCGGACCGGTCTCAAGATGGAGCAGGCGCACGATCAGCTCGTCCAGCCCTTCCTTCCGGAACACGATCGGCACTTCATAAATCGTATCCACGTCCTTGGCGGTGATCACCGCGTCTTTCTCGACGTTACAGAACATCGCGATCTTGGCCTTGAGTTCCGGCGGAAGATACCGATCGGTCCGGCAGAGGAGGATATGCGGCTGAATACCGATCTCCCGGAGCTTGTTGACGGAGTGCTGCGTCGGTTTGGTCTTCAGCTCACCGGCTGTGCCGATGTAAGGCACCAGCGTCAGGTGGACATAGAGCACGTTCTCGCGGCCCACGTCGTACGGCATCTGGCGAATCGCTTCGAGGAAGGGCAAGCTCTCGATGTCGCCGACCGTGCCGCCGATCTCCACGATCGTCACGTCCACCCCCTGGGAGATGCGCATGATGCACTGTTTGATCTCGTCGGTGACGTGGGGCACCACCTGTACCGTTCCCCCGAGGTAGTCGCCGCGACGCTCTTTCGTGATGACCGAGTGGTAGATCCTGCCGGTCGTGTAGTTGTTTTCTTTGGTGAGGGTCAGAGACGTATACCGTTCATAGTGGCCAAGGTCCAGGTCTGTTTCGGCACCGTCTTCCGTCACATAGACTTCCCCGTGCTGGTAGGGATTCATCGTGCCGGGATCGACGTTGATGTAGGGATCGAGCTTGAGGAACGTGATCTTCAACCCTCGACTCTCGAGCAGGTTGCCGATCGAAGCCGAGGCGAGCCCCTTCCCCAGGGAGGAAACGACGCCACCTGTGACAAAAATGAACTTGCTCATCGTGGCCCCCATCTTGTCGGATCGTATAACTCTGACACGCATGCCCCCCTACCTGGAAGGGGCTGCCTTCAGCAGACCCAACTCCCGCTTAATGACGTCACACTGTTGGAGCTGCTCTGCCACCGCCTCGACATCTTCCGGCGTATCCACCCGCAAGGAGGCCTGTGTGGTTTTCCAGACTCTGATCGGAATGCCGTGCTCCAACGCGCGCAACTGCTCGAGCTTTTCCGCCTCCTCCAACCGTCCGGTGGGAAGGGACGCCAGCTTCAGCAAGGTGTCGCGCCGGTACATGTACAGACCGAGGTGGATGTAATGCAACCCTCCGACTGCCCGGCGGCTGGGGTCGTCCCGCACCAACGGAATCGGTGCGCGTGAGAAATAGAGAGCGTTGCCGAGATGGTCCGTGACCACCTTCACCACCGAGGGATTGTGGACATCCTCCGTCGAATCGATCGTGCGTTTCAGCGTGCCCATTTCTACGCCACTCTTGATGAACGGATCGATGAGATCCTCCAGTAAGTCCGGCTGCAGCGGGATCTCATCTCCTTGTAGATTCACAAAGTAGTCCCCGCCGAACAGGCGCGCCACCCCCGCAACTCGATCGGTGCCTGTCCGATAGTCACCCGCTATCATCATGGCTCGCCCGCCGAATCCTTCCACGGCCTGTTTGATCCGTTCATCGTCGGTGGCGACCAGGACTTCTGTCACTGCGCGGCAGGCTGCCGCTTGTTCATACACATGCTGGACCATGGGCTTCCGACCGAGCATGACGAGGGGTTTCCCTGGAAAGCGCGACGACCCGTACCGGGCCGGAATCACCACCATCACGGATGGTGTGGTCTTAGTCATTGCCGAGAGCCTCCGAGAGCTGCTGTGCCGACAGGGTCGCGGTGCCGACCATGCCGACGACAATACCAGCGGCATAGTTGGCCAGTGCCGCCGCATCTCTCATCGAGGCGCCGGTCGACAGCGCAAGGGCCAACGTCCCGATCACTGTATCGCCCGCGCCGGTGACGTCGTAAACCTGGCGGGCTTGTGTCGGAATGTGCCAGGAGACGCCGTCTCCCTCATACAGGCTCACCCCTTTTTCGCCACGCGTAATGAGCACTGCTTGGCATCCCAAACGCTGCCGTATGATCGCGCCGGCCTCGTTGCTGGCCTGATCGTCATCGCCGTGCACGCCGGCGGCTTGTGTCGCTTCAAGGTGGTTCGGCGTGATGACCGTCGCCCCCTTATAGTAACTGAAGTGTTCGACTTTCGGATCGACAATCAGGGGTATCCCCCGAAGGGCGGCAAACCGCGTGAGTTCAGACATCAGCGTGGCGCTCACCACCCCCTTAGCATAGTCCGACACCACGAGACAGGACAGCTCCCGTAACCGCGATTCGACGTAACGGAGAATCCGCCGTTGCATCGCCGGCTTGAGTTCTGCGCGGCGCTCTAAGTCGTACCGCACGATCTGCTGATTGTGTGCGATGACGCGGGACTTTCTGGTGGTCGGGCGGTCCTGGTCGATCACCACCCCACCACGCCCTGAACGGGTCGATCCCAACTCTTTGAGGAGCATCCGGCCGCTTTCGTCCAACCCGATGACGCCACAGAGATCCGCTTTCCCCCCCAGGGCCAGGATGTTATTGAAGACGTTCGCGGCGCCGCCGAGCCTCAAGGATTCGGAATCGACGTGGACCACCGGGACCGGGGCTTCCGGCGAGATGCGGCTCACACGGCCCCAGATATAATGATCGAGAATGAGGTCGCCGATGACGAGTACGGAGGCTTGCGGAAACCGCGAGATGTACTGCCGCAGCACTTTAGGGGACGCCTGGCCTCCGAGGCCCTGAGCCCCGGAACTCGCCGCAGCCTGCCGCGTGGCTTTACCTATTGGATGGCTTTGCCGAATCGATCCCATCTGACCCACTCCGTCAATTGGCCTTGGCCATTCCACGACCAGTAGATACGGAACGCCTTCCCGCGGATTTTTTCCTCGCGCACAAACCCCCAAAACCGGCTATCCAGACTTTGGTCGCGATTGTCGCCCATCACGAAATAGGCTCCATCCGGCACGGTTACCGGCCCAAAATTGTCGCGCGGATTGATGGTGCCGTCAATGATCCCCGGATCGATCCGTTGGGTGAATGGTTTATCATCGAGCACGACCCCATTCACCAACACGGCTTTATTGCGAAGTTGGACGGTATCACCCGGCCCCCCCACAATCCGTTTGATGAAATCCTTTTCCTCGTCTTCGGGGAACCGGAACACGATGATGTCTCCCCGCTGCGGCTTGCCGAATTCGATGAGCGCCTGCGAAGCGTAGCAATTGACAGGAGGAAAGGCCACTTGAAACTTGCACTGGCTGGGCCATTGAATGCCGTACGACAACTTGCTGACCAGGATATGATCCCCGATCAACAACGTGGGAATCATCGAGCCGGAGGGAATCTTGAAGGCCTGGACGACAAACACCCGGATCGCAAAAGCCAGGAGCATCGCCACGACAATGGCTTCCGTATACTCGCGAAAGATCGATTTCCTGCCCGGCCGTGACACCGCCGACGGTTCGCCGAAGACAGCCGGCGCTCCCGCGGCATCCCTCCGCCCCTCTTGGGTCGTGGACGTAAGATCCTTCGATGGGGGACGATTCGTCTCCCCGCTCATTCGTCACCGACTTTCAAGATGGCGAGGAAGGCCTCTTGCGGCACTTCCACGCTCCCCACTGATTTCATGCGCTTCTTTCCTTCCTTCTGTTTTTCGAGAAGCTTGCGTTTCCGCGTAATATCGCCGCCATAGCATTTCGCAAGGACGTTCTTCTTCATGGCCCCAATCGTCTCACGCGCGATGACCTTGCTCCCAATCGCCGCTTGAATGGCGATCTCGTACATCTGCCGGGGAATGAGTTCCTTCATTTTCTCGGCGAGTTGACGCCCCCGGTGAATGGAACGATCCTTATGGGTAATGAACGACAAGGCATCGACGGCTTCGCCGTTCAAGAGAATATCGAGCCGCACGAGATCGGACTCGCGATAACCGAGCAGCTCATAATCGAGCGAGGCATAGCCCTGCGTGCGCGACTTGAGCTTATCGTAGAAATCGAGAATGACTTCGTTAAGCGGCATCTCGTAACTGATCGTCGCCCGCGTCGGATCGAGAAAATGTATGCTTCGCTGAATACCGCGGCGCTCCTGGCAGAGCTTGAGGATGGCCCCCATGTAGCGTTCGGGCGTAATGACCGATGCCAGAATAAACGGCTCCTCAAATGAGGCGATACTGCTGGGAGGCGGGAGCTGTGAGGGATTATTCACCTCCAGCACCTCCCCCTTGGTCGTCAGCACGCGATAGACCACGGTCGGCGCGGTGGTGAGGAGCGTCAGATTATATTCACGCTCGAGCCGCTCCTGGATGATCTCCATGTGCAGGAGACCCAAGAAGCCGCATCGAAACCCGAACCCCAAGGCGAGCGACGTCTCCGGTTCATAGACGAACGAAGAGTCGTTCAACCGCAGTTTGACCAGCGCATCCCGCAAATCTTCGTACCGGGCCGTGTCGGTGGGATAGAGCCCGCAGAACACCAGCGGCTTCACTTCTTTATAGCCGGGGAAGGGCGCGCTCGTGGGCGTCACGGCATCCGTGAGCGTATCGCCGATTTTGACGTCTGCGACTTCTCTCATGTTCGCACAAAGGTATCCGACCTCGCCGGTCAACAGCTCGGTCTTTTTCGTCCTTTTCGGGGTGAATTGGCCGACTTCCATCACTTCGAATGTCCGGTCGTTCGACATGACTTTAATTTTCATCCCCGGCCGCAAGGCTCCATCCACAAGTCGTGTCAGCACGATCACACCCTGATAATTATCGAACCAGGAGTCGAAAATGAGCGCCTTGAGCGGCGCCTGAGGATCGCCGGACGGCGGAGGAATCCGCGCAATCACCGCCTCCAACACCTCCGGTACGCCCTTTCCAACTTTTGCACTGATGGGCATCGCATCGCTGGCATCAAGCTGCAAGATTTCCGAGATAGATTGCTTCGTCCCCTCGACATCCGCACTCGCCAAATCGATCTTGTTGATAACAGGAATAATGGTGAGATTGTTGGCAATTGCCAGGTTCACATTGGCAATCGTCTGGGCCTGCACCCCCTGGGTGGCATCGACGAGCAAGAGCGCGCCTTCGCAAGCCGCCAAGCTGCGGGAGACCTCATAGGTGAAGTCGACGTGACCCGGCGTGTCGATCAAATGCAAGGCATACGTCTTCCCGTCCTTGGCCAGATACCGGACCGCGACCGCGTGGGCCTTGATCGTGATCCCGCGTTCCCGCTCCAGGTCCATCGCGTCGAGAATCTGTTCTTTCGATTCTCGGGCCGAAACAGCGCCCGTGGCTTCCAGAAACCGGTCAGCGAGGGTTGATTTGCCGTGATCGATATGGGCGATAATCGAGAAATTGCGTATAAGGCTTTGCAAATCCTAACTCTTTTCCCAATAACATCGGTCCATTATAGTTACTGCCCCCGATGTTGTCAAAGCAATCGCCCCCTCGTATAATCCGCTCCGCACCGCGCCACAAGACCCGATAAGAGCGTATGGCCGATAGCGCATAGCTAATGGCAAGAAGCATGGAGCGAATGCCGAAGGCTTGTGTCAGAAGCCCGAGCTTCTTGATTTCGTGCTATACGCCATAAGCCATTAGCTCTCCTCTAACTCTTCCACTATGGCTCGACAACCTTCCACGAAACAATTGAGCGACTGGGATCGAAAGTATCTCTGGCACCCTTTCACCCAAATGCAGGAATGGGAGCAGGAGAAGCCGCTCATTATCGAAAAAGGAAAAGGGTCTTACCTGATCGATACGGACGGAAAGAAGTACCTCGACGGAACCTCCTCCATCTGGGTCAATCTGCATGGGCATCGCCATCCAGCACTCGACCGTGCCATCAAGAAACAGCTCGACAAGATCGCGCACTCCACCTTCCTCGGCCTCTCCAATCCACCGGCGATTCAGCTCGCGCGAGCATTGATTCGGGTCGCACCCAAAGGCCTGACGCGCGTGTTTTATTCTGACAATGGATCAACGGCGGTGGAAGTAGCGCTCAAAATGGCGGTCCAGTACTGGCAGCAACGACGTCTCGAAGCCGGCCCCAAACATACCTTTCTGCATCTGAAGCTGGCCTACCACGGCGATACCATCGGCGCCGTCAGCGTGGGCAACATCAAGCTATTCCATTCGCGATTCACATCGTTGCTGTTCCCCACCGTCGAAGCCGATCCGCCCTATTGCTATCGCTGCCCGCTCAGGCTGACCTACCCGTCGTGCCAGATGGCTTGCCTTGATCCGATTGAACGGATACTCAAAGAGCGTCACCGTGAACTGGCCGGCTTCATCATCGAGCCACTAGTACAAGCCGCCGCCGGTATGATCACGGCCCCACCTGGCTATCTCAAAAGAGTGCGCGATCTCTGCACGAAATATCATGTGCTCTTGATCGTCGATGAAGTGGCCACAGGATTCGGCCGCACCGGCAAGATGTTCGCCTGCCAGCATGAGGGGGTGACGCCGGACTTGATGGCAATCAGCAAAGGTCTGACCGGCGGCTACATGCCGTTGGCCGCCACGTTGACCACCGAGGAGATCTACAAGGGGTTTCTCGGAACATACGCAGACTTCAAATCCTTCTTCCACGGCCACAGCTATACAGGAAACCCACTCGGCTGCGCCGTGGCGCTAGCGAACCTTGACGTATTTCAACGCGAGAAGACCCTCGCGCGTCTGCAACCCAAGATCAAGACGATGGCGCGACTTCTACAGCCACTGTGGCAACTGCCCCATGTGGGTGACATTCGGCAACGGGGATTCATGGCGGCCATCGAACTGGTGGAGAATCGCGTCACACGCAATCCCTACTCCCTCGAAGCTCGAATGGGCCATCGAGTCACACAGGAGGCCAGACGACACGGTTTGCTGTTAAGACCACTGGGACACATCATGGTGCTGATGCCGCCCCTCTCCACCGATGCCTCGACACTCGCGCGGATGGTGGCGATTCTGCATCATGCCATTGCGACCGTCACAGCATCACCCTGACAGGATGCTGAAAAATTCTGCCAGCGCAAGAAGACTGTTATTTGGTTTGTTTAGTTTGTCTGGTTTTTTGGTTGAACGAAACTAACCAGATAGACCAGATGAACCAGACAACCCAACATAGTTTTTCCGCAGCCTGCTAAGCTCACGTCAGCCTGACGGATTCTTTCTTGCCGAGCTGAAGCAATGATGCGGCACTGGACTCTTTGAGAAAGATCTCCAACTGGCCATTACTATTGATCAAAGCACGGGGCAGCTGCGCATCCCCCTCCTGATAGCTCCCGACGAGTCCGTCGATCGTGTGGCAGGCAATGCGGATCAGCGGGTCGGGTCGCTTCGTGACGTCTCGAATTTCCTTCACGTGGTGGGGTGTCAGGTTAGAAATCAGATTTCCAAAACGGTCCACATGAACGATCTCTCCCACCAAAACCTTACCTTCCCACGTCGGCGTTGCAACCGTGAAGGTCTTGCAGTCGTCGATGAGCCGCCCGAAGGACGCGAACGGTTGTTGCCTGGTCAGCCAGGCCGCAGCCGGGGCGAAGAGATCGCGGCCGTCGAAGGTGTGGCCTGGTGATGTCAGGCGAAAATCTGAATTCTCAATCTCACGCACTTCCATCTCGCCGTCTTCGGTAAGGATCGGTGTCAAGAGACCATTATCTGGAGCCAGAAAGAAGTAGTGCTCGCTTTTTGCGATGAGGGGCCGCCGCGCGCTGCCGACGCCAGGATCGACGACGGCCACATGCACCGTACCTTCTGGAAAGTACCGATAGCTTGATTTCAGAAGATAGGCGGCGTCTTCAATCGAATGGGGAGGCACGTGATGCGAGAGATCGACGATGCTGGCGTGGGGATTGATGGTAAGGATCACACCCTTCATACTCGCCACGAAAGAGTCCCGATCGCCAAAATCGGTCAACAGCGTGATGAGCCCCAGAGGATGCGGCACCTTACAATTCCTCGAAGCGAATCTCCACCACCTCGTATTCGACCATCTTGACCGGTGTCTTGACCTCGACGAAATCGCCGACTCGCTTTCCAATGAGCGCCTTGCCGACCGGAGACTGAATCGAGATGCGGTTCACTTTCATATCGGCTTCATCCTGCCCCACCAGCGTGTACTCCCGCTTCGACTGCGACTCCTGTTCAATCACGAGCACCGTGGCGCCGAACACGATCGTGTCGGAAACTCGCCCGGCCGTTTCGATGATGCGGGCGTCGGCCAACTTCGACCCAAGCTCTATGATACGCGATTCGATAAATCCCTGGCGCTCCTTGGCGGCATCGTACTCCGCATTCTCGCTCAGATCGCCATGGGCGCGCGCCTCAGCAATTGCTGGGAGGTTGTCGCCGGCGCGCTGTCTTCGGATCCGGAACGGGCGAAGGCGTCCGCGAGCGAATGGCGAATTCCCGCCGATCGAGCCTATGCGAGCTATGCCGGGATGGCCGAGCGCGAGGCGAGCCGGCCGGACGGCATCGACGCCGTCGCGATCACGACGCCAAATCATCTGCACCACGCCGTCGCCTGCGTTTTCCTCGCGAACGGCATNNGACGAAGGCGAGCGGCCTCGTCTTCGGGGTGACGTACGCCTTCGCCGCCTACCCGATGGTCCGTCAGGCGCGCGAGATGGTCCGTTCCGGCGAGCTCGGCCGCATCCGGCAGATCCACGTCGAGTATGTCCAGGACTGGCTGACCAATCCGCTGCCGCCGGAGCATAAGCAGGCGGGCTGGCGCGCCGATCCGGAGCGTTCCGGACCGGTCGGCTGCACCGGCGATATCGGCACCCACGCCCATCACCTGGCGACCTTCGTCAGCGGACTCGAGATCGAGCGGTTGCGCGCCGACCTCCTGGTTTGCGGCAGCCCGAAAACCCTCGAAGACACGGTCTTCGTCAACGCCCGCTATCAGGGGAACGTGCCGGGCCTCTTGTGGGCGACGCAGGTCGCCCCCGGAAACCCCTGCGGGCTGCGGCTCCGCATCTACGGCGAGCGCGCCGGACTCGAATGGGACGAGGAGCAGCCTGAATTTCTGAAGTTCGACATCTTCGGCGAGCCGACCCGCCTGATCAGCCGCGGCGCCGGCGCGGGCGTCGGGCTCGCCGCGATCAGGCTGACGCGGACGCCGCGCGGCCATCCGGAGGGCTGGCTGGAAGCCTGGGCCAATCTCTACACCGAATTCGCGGTGGCGATCGACGCGCGCCGGCAGAATCGCGAGCTGCCGGAAGGGCTGGTCGACTATCCGACGGTCGAAGACGGGGTGAAGGGAATGCAGTTCATCGAGGCCGTTGTCAGATCCGACCGCAATGGCGGCAACTGGGTCGAACTGGCGGCCGCGCCCGGGATGCTCTCGACATGAAAGGGGCGATCGTCAACGACGCAAGGCGGTGCCGGCAAAGCCCGGTGCGCATCATGTCCATCGCTCGGAACCTCTTCGTCCGCCGCAAACGGCTGACGGGAACAGGCGAAACCGGCGCAAGCGAAGAGGGAAGACTTCCCGCGCCGCTTCGCAGAGCTACGCGCAACCATATCAAAAGGGAGGAATACACATCATGAGCAAGACAGGATTGATACGCAGGGATCTATTTGCGGCGGGTGGCGCCAGCGCCGCCGCTCTCATTCTCGGAAGTCTGCTCGGCGGTCAAACCAGCCCGGCTTTTGCCGAAGGGAATTTCGGACCGAAGAAGAAGCTGGTTTTCGTGCCCCAGGCCGCCGGCGATTGGAACATCCCGATTCGCGCCGGCCAGCGCGACTTTTGCGCCATGGTCGGCTGGGACTACCAATTTCTGGGGAACCCGGTCTATTCNNGCCGAGCAGGTCAACAACGCCATTGCTGCCAAAGCCGACATTATCGTGACCGAACTGGAAAACGCCGGCATGACGCCGACGTTCAAGCAGGCAATCTCGCGCGGCGTCGTGATGATCATCATCGATCAGGGCGTCATCAAGGAGGCGGACGCGCTCGGCCTCGGCATCATCGGCGAGGATCCGCTCAAGTCGGGATATAAT
>PLBR01000078.1 GCA_003135435.1 Nitrospira sp.
GCTGGCGGACTTTTTCAGCATCTTGCTAAAAGGTCAACGTCCCTTCGACCACCATCACCACCTGCCCTCCCACCTTAACCGATTGGATCGCATCGTCTTCCGATTCCACCTGGACCAGGATGCGCGACGGACGCCCGATTTCATAGCCCTGCTCGACAATGAGTTCCGTCATAGGGCCCACTTCCACCAGCCCATTGTGGACGAGATAGGCGCCCATGGCCCCGCTGGCGCTCCCCGTGGCGGGATCTTCGAGGATGCCAATCGCGGGCGCAAACATTCTCGTATGCACCGTCGAATGGTCCTCCACCGTCATGGTCGTGAAGACCATAATGCCGTTGGTGCCGAGCCGCTCGCACACCTCGACAATCGCGGCAGCGTCCGGCACAATCGACCGCACCGCCGTGAGGGTCCGCACCGGCACAATCACTACCGGCAACCCGGTCGACACCACCATCACCGGTTTCTTGGTGTCGACAATCTGGTGTATCGACATCCCCAGAGCCTTCGCAATGTCGAACAGATCCTCCGTCTCATCCACCAAATCGAGAAACAGCGGTTTCGGCTGTGTCATCACCACACGAGTAACCTGCCCCTCTCGTGCATGGATTTCGACGGGAAAGAGACCGATGTTGCATTCCTGCATCACGCGGGTGACGCCATCGGTGGCGGCAATCAACCCGAGCTGGGCCAACACGTAAAATGTCCCCAGCACCGGATGTCCGGCAAACGGAATCTCCTGCGTCGGGGTAAAAATCCTGAGGCGAACGACCGCCGCCGGGTCCGTCGGAGGCAGCACGAAGACAGTTTCGGAGAGGTTCATCTCCCGAGCAATCTGCTGCAGTTGATAGTCGGTGAGACCTAGCGCTTCGGGGAACACGGCGACAGGGTTGCCGCCGAACGGCTGCCCGGTGAATACATCGGCTTGATAGAACTTCAGGGACCGTTGGTCAGACATGTCTTTCCCCTGCCAGAATGTTCACGAAATTCTCTGACCAGCATCGTGAAGCGTCGTTCCTAACTCACCGTTCGTCTGCCTGGTCTCTTTGGTCTGTTTCGTCTATCTCGTCTGGCACCAGACAGACCAGAGAGACGGGGCGACAACGAAGCAGGCAAAAATACCGCTTCACGCGTGTCTTGTCTGGTTCATCTGATCTATCTGGTTTGTCTGGTTTAACCAAATAAACAAGACAAACTAAACAAACCAATTAAACGGGACAGACCAGACAAACCAAACAACAGTCTTCTTATGCTGGCGATATTTTTCAACATCCTGTTCGTTGATTGACAGGCGTACATCGGCTTTGTCAGACTCGACCCATGACTGATGTGAGCCAAGAAGACGTGACCCACGCACTGGAGGTACTGGGACTCACCCTCCCCGTCACCCCCGAAACCCTCGCTCGAACCAGACGAGTGCTGCTGTACACCTGGGACCCAGCCCGCTACTCGAATCTGACCAACAACCCCAAGAAATACATGCAGGCCTACAAGAAGGCCGAAGAGATGACCAAACTCATCAAAGCGGCCCACGCTCTGCTCTCAGCCGTCCTCGTTCCCGACGAGGGGGACGTGAAACGTGATACGTAAGGCGTGAAACGTAAAATGCAGATACGAGAACAAACCTAGTTCAGTCTGCGCAGCGATTTGGTGTTCCACATTTCTCGTTTCTCGTTTCACGCCTCCCCATTCCCGCACCATACGTCTTACGTTTCACCTTTCACGTTTTACGTTTAACGCCTCACCCATCCCCACATTTCACGTTTAACGTTTCACCTTTCACGTCTCACCCGACCCCGTGCGAGACCACGCGACTCATCCCTTCCTTACCATCTTCGCCCTCACTCTTCGCGACCGGCCAGGTGACCAGCCCTGACACACCCTGCGGCGATCCGACGGCCTGCGTCTGCTGCGCATAGATCTGCGGCAACTTGTTCGTTCCGAACTTCGAGATATAGAGAAAGACATGTTCCCGCGCGTTCACACGCACGGCCCAAGGATGAAAATCGTTTTTGTAGAATTCTTCGCAGAGCTGCATCGCGTCCAGGCACGAGAGGGTACTCGGGTCCTTCAACGTGTAGTAATAGTCCAGGGGCAGATCGTAGTCCGCTTGCTGGTGGATCGTAATGCCGAACTTCTCCGCATTGCGCACCATCGGCGTATGGCGATAGGCCACAAAGTAGAACAGCTCCACCGAGTGAATCACCGGCTGGTTGTCGATGACGAACTGGCGGGTCTCCAGCGCTTCATCGCGCGTCTCGCCGGGGAACCCGTAGAACGCCATCACGTGGTTCCAGATCCCCGCCTTCGCCGCCAGGTTCAGGTTTCTCTGGATCACGCTCTTCTTGGCGTGCTTATCCATGAGGCTCAGTACCCGCTCGTTCGCCGATTCCATCCCATAATAGAGGGTGCAGCAGCCGGCCTTCGCCGCCAGGTCCCAGATCTCCTGGTCTTGCAGGGTCTCTTCAAACCGGATCAATGTCGTCCACTTGATCCCGACGTTCTGATCAACGAGCAACTGCGACACCTTCTTGAACAAAGCCGGCGGATAGGATTCATCGGAGAAGAGAAAATGGCGGCAGTGATACTTGTCCCGCAGCGCTTTGATCTGTTCGACCACTAGCGGGGCCGGCACACCACGATACTGGTCGAAGTACCCCTGGCCATGGTCGCAGAACGTGCAGCGTCCCCAATAGCAGCCGCGCGTCGCAAGGTAGGGAATGATCAGCTCCGGCACAAAGTAGCGATCCAGCGGCAGCCCCTCGAAATCCGGCAAGGGCAGCGCGGTCGGCTTCTCGGTATAGACTTCAGTATTCTCATGAACGCCTGAGGCATCGCGATACATCAAGTTGGGCACGGAGGTGATGGCACGCTCGCCGTTCAACGCCTCGATGAGCCAGAGCAGCGCATGCTC
The DNA here is from genome assembly GCA_003135435.1 of Nitrospira sp. Taxonomy (GTDB): domain Bacteria; phylum Nitrospirota; class Nitrospiria; order Nitrospirales; family Nitrospiraceae; genus Palsa-1315. The sequence continues at coordinate 2,912 of PLBR01000078.1, forward strand.
CCCTTCATAGAGGATCGCCGAGTCGAAGATCTCTGTGAAAAATTGTTCCTGCTTCGGCAGCTCGTCCTGCAACCGCGTGATGATATTGCCGCCCACCACCACATGGATATGCGGGAACGTCTCCTTGATCATCTTGCAAAACGTGAGTCCCGCGAGCAGCTGCATCTGCGTCCCGATCGAGAGCCCGACGACATCCGGCTTCTCTTTCGCCACCGCCGGCATGACCAACTGATTGCAGACATCCCGATAGACGTTCACCTGTTCATCGTCCAGGCAGGCGAACACTTCTTTGGAAACGCCAGGGCGATAGCCCAGATTGCTTTCCATCGGATAGAACACGAGCGACGCAGGATAGTAGGCGGTGGAAATGTAGGCCATCGCCTCGCGAAAGGTGTTCAAGGCTGTTTCGAGCTTCTCCGCCTCGTAGAATTGCGGGCCACGGACCACGCGCTTCGACTCTTCCGCCCGCTCGGCCAGATCGAACAGGTCTACTTCAGCCGCCTGATCCAGCGCCGCCTGCTGGCCCATCTCCTTGTCCGTCAGTTCCCCTCGCAGCTCCTTCGCCTTCAAGGCCTTCAACTGCATGGTCTGGCGTGCCTTCACCCAGATCAGGAACTCCATGGTGAAGAAGTGATCGTACATCTCGATGTTGATGTCGCGCTGCACAACGTGATGACCGGCTTCACGGAGGACGGCAGTCAAAGAGGGCAAGGCCAGATAGGGAGCAGTCGGCACCCACTCAGGCGGAAAGAGCAGCATGACCTTGCTGGTTTTCCGTTCCCCCTGCAAAGGAGCCAAAGCATTGATCTGAATCAGCTCACTCATCGTCTTCTTCTATCCCCTTCATCCGACTATCCCGCTACCCTCTTTACCCCTGGCCTCTCCCACTTACCCCGCTATCCCTTTACCCCGACTCCCCCTACCCCTACTCCCACCCGATCTGGATTGAATTGCAAATCAGACAGCTTCTGCATTCCGAACCGCGCGATGTAGAGGAAAATGTATTCGCGAATGAACAGGCGCAAGTCCCAGCCAGGGTTGTGGTTCCGCTCGAACTCCTCGAACACCCGCTCTGCCTCTTCGATGCTCAGCCCCTTCTTCGCCGTGTAGTAGTAGTCGAGGGCCAGGTCCCATTCGGGATTCTTATAGACCGTCACACCCCAGCGCTCCGGGTCCTTCGCCACAGGCGTGTGCTTGCTCAGATCGAAGGTGCCGAATCCGAGCGAATGGACGTGTTCTTTGTTCGCTTCTAGAAATTGCACCGAGGACCAGGCTTCTTCCTTCGTTTCGCCGGGGAAGCCAAAGAAGCCCATGCAATGGTTCCAGATGCCGACGTTGGCCGACATCTGCAGATGCTGCGTGATGATCTCCGTCGTCGTCGCCTTGTCCATCAGCTTCAGCACCCGCTCGTTCCCCGACTCGTAGCCGAAGTGTAGATAGCGGCAACCCGACTCCTTCGCATCCTGCCAGACCGATTCCTCCAGCAAGCTTTTTTCAAATCGCATGTGCGTCGTCCAGATAATGTCCATCTTCGAGTCGATCAGCCCGCGCGACAGCTTTCGAAAGAGCGCCGGCGGATAGGATTCGTCGGTAAAGTGGAAATGCTTGGCGCCGTACTTATTCTTCAAATACCCGATCTCGTCAATGATTTCCTGGATCTTCTTCGTCCGGTAGCCGGCCGTATAGCCCTCGCCATGGTCGCAGAACTCGCAGCGGCCCCAGTAACAGCCTCTCGTCGCCAGATAGGGCAGGATTTTCGTCGGTACGAAATACTTCTCCAGCGGCAGCCCATCGAAATCCGGCGGCGGTAGTGCGGCCATGTCTTCCGAATAGCTGGTTGGCGAGGTATGGACCCCGGTTTCGTCCTTATATATGGTGTTGGGCACATCGGCCAGACTCCGCTTCGCCCCCACCGCCGACACCAGCTGCACAAAGGCCGTCTCTCCTTCATAGGCCACGGCACTGTCGAAGTATTGAAACAGCGGCGACTGAGGCAGCACATCGCGCAGGCGCGTGACCGTATTCCCGCCGATCGTCACGTGAATGTGCGGGAACTGCTGCTTGATCAGGGCGCAGAAGGTCATGGAGGAGAACAGCTGCTGCTGCAAGACGATCGAAATGCCGATCACGTCCGGCTGCTCTTTCTCGATCACCGGCTTCACTAGATGCTCGAACACGTCGCGGTACACGTTCACCTGCGTATCGTGAATGGCATCCATCACCTCGGGTGAGGAAAAAACCTTGTACGACAGATCCGTTTCCATCGGCGGCATGCAGACACGGGCCGGGGCATAGACCATCGAGATCACGGAAGTAACCTCGCGGAACACTTTGATCGCCCACTCCAACTGGTCGATATCGTAGAATGTTTCTCCTCTGACGATCGCCTTGGCCTTCTCCGCCTTTTTGATCAACTCATCGATCCGCTGCCTGGTCAGATCGCAGAGCTCCAGCTGCAGGTCCATCTCGTCGGCATTCAGATCGCGCTTCTTCGACAACTTGCGGAGCCGATCGAGCTGCTGCGGCACCCGGCGTAGGACTTTCTTCAAGAAGTCCTCGCTGAAATACCAGTCGTACATTTCGAGGTTGATGTCTTTTTGGATGACCGTATGGCCAGCCTGACGGAGGACGGCGGTGAGGGAGGGAAGGCTGAGATAGGGTTCGGAGGGATACCAGTCAGGCGGGAAGATCAGCATCACCCTCATCTTCCGGCCGCTGGTGGCTTCGGAGGTCTGGCGATGGAGCAGGATCAGTTCTTTGGAGGCCCGTTCGCCCTTCGAATACTCCACGCGCATGCAGGAGGCTCCTCTATCGCACCGGCACCCTGAAACCATCAGAATGCCAAGGGGTTAGACTAGCGAACGGTGTATTGTACGAGGGGTGGAGAACGGGGGTCAAGGGCGGGTTGTGGACAGACCGGCTGCTTTCGCTTAAGGCCAGGGCCTTGTTGGCCGCCGTAAGCCTCACCACCGCTTGGCAGCGCAACTTGGTCCATTCCAAGCGACGCTTGAATGGACCTGCGAACAGCGCCGCCATCTGCGATGACAGGCCGCTCCGGTTCGACAACGGCGGATTCAACAAGGCCCTGATGCCCGCTCAAGCAGCCGGTCTGTCCCCCGTCAAAAAATATAGAGGGAGAGAGAAGAATGGGAATAGAAAGGCAGTGGCGGTGCGGGTCCTGGAAAAGGTGCGTCTTAGCGCGCCCGCGGATGGGCGCGTGAAAAGCGAGGTTCATCAACCTTCTGCCTATGCACCCGTAGCTCAATGGATAGCGCACCAGCCTACGGATCTGGGGGTTGGGGGTTCAAGTCCGTCCGGGCGCACCAGACAATCACCACTCCAGTACAGGCGATGCGCCGTTTCCTCCGTCCTCCACCCGACCGACATCCATCTCCAATACCGACACTATACCGACACCGCCGCCCCCTCGCAGACACAAAAAAATGGTCAGCCCCTTTCGAGACTGACCATTTTGAATTCCGCCACGTCGCCCGCTGATCCTATCCGCCCGCCATCACCTCAACCCCTTTGATCTGCGCCAGCTCATCCGCTGACAGCCCGACATATCCTAACTAGGGAACTACCGCACCCACACCAACGCCGCCCCCGCCCAGAGCGCCGCCCGGATCTTCCGCGTGATCGCCCCCGCCCGTTCGAGCCCAAACGTCATGACATACCGCCCCCAATCTTCACGGCACCGCACACGAAACACCGGCTGTTGGGCATATTCCCGCATCCAGTGCGCCGCCTCCGCCCTCGTGCGGAACAACTCCCCGACGATTACCTCGTTATGCTGCACCGCCCACCGGACCCCGCGCCCGTCGTGCGCGTACCGGGTCACTCGCACGATCCAATACTCCACCGGCTTAAACGTGAACGCCTCCACCGCTTGATACCCGCGCGGTATGAACTCCTCCGCCTTGGTCTCCATTGATCGCCCCCCCCTCTTCACCGTGAGGTGGGCGGGAAATTCCGCCCGCCTGGTCATTCCATGGACTACTCCGCGTCTGTTCCGTCCACTAGTGCACGCTCCGTCCGTGCATATCTACCCTACAGAAGCGCAACGGACCCTACGGAAGCACTCCGCCGCCGCCCACCTCGCAGACACAAAAAAAGAGCCAGCCCCTTTCGAGACTGACTCTGTGACCTCCGCCCCTGCCTCCGCTCGATCTATTCGCACCTCAACGCTCCCCGGTCCTCCGCCCGTGCTTCATTATATCGCCGCCCTCGTCGAGTCTTGCACCGTCTCCGCCTGCTATGGTACAGACTCGCGACACTCACCCGCCCAGACCTTTTTGGAGGTTAACCCATGAACAAGCCCTTTGAGCAATTTATCACCGACCAACTCAAACACTTCGAACAGCATCTTATCCAGGAGCAGATATTGGGGGCGCGAGATCAACGCATGAGAGGTGCTCGTGAGTTCGCGGTCTTCCTCGTTGGAAAGCCACATAGGAAGGGGGAAAGAACGAAAGGGACGATCTAAAAAACGGAACCAATGCAGACCACCGTCGAGTATCTTGCCAAGACTGAGAGCGCCGTCCGTCACCTCTTCGACGGGATCGCTTCCTATGACAACCTTCTACTATCTGCTGACATTCCCGTATTCCTGAGGGACGAACCGTTCGGTACCGCTGCGCAGGCCGCTGAGCAAGTGGCCTGGGAAATCAGGAATGCGGAACGCTTTGCGGCCGCGTAGCAAGCGGAGCAGAAGTTCCACGCTGAGTTCTTCGCAATAAACACGCTATGGGGAGCGGTACTTCAGGTTGCGAACAAGGCGCTCGATCTCTACGGCAAACCGGTCGCGATTCCGCCAGCATGGAGTGACGTGGTGACGGAGAGGACGGCGAAGTACTGTTGTGGTCGGCTCATCCGCACGGTGCCACTTGGTCTCGTCATCCATGCAGGACGTAACCAACACGCCCACTTCGACGATCCGAACCCTCGCGCGCTCACGGCCAAAGTATTCAGTATCCTTTCGACGGCTCATGGGTATCTCACGCCACAGCCAGATCGAACATTTGACTTGTCCATTCCAATGCAGAGTTTCGCGAGCGCCATCGTGGGTCTCATCACGTGGCCTACGTTCGAGCACTATGTGAATGACATGCGTGCGTTGCTGGAAATCTAACCTCTCCGCCGCCCCCGTCGAGTCTTGTGCCGGTAGACGGACCGACCCCGCTATGCTAGAAATTGCCTCGTCATCACGGGCGTCTCTGACCACCATGGGGCAGTCTGACCCACCTGCTCGAAGCGAGTTCCGCTGGGCCATCGGATCGTCCGACGGGCTGCGCAGCTCCGCGTGGCGTCTCTGGGGAAACCCGAAGGGCGACATTTATGTCGCGATCCGCAGCCACGGCGCGAAAATCAAGGCCAGCTTCCACCGCGACGGTAAATGCCAGTTTGGGTTTACACAGGACTATGCGGCCGCTCGGGGACTTACAGGTCCATCGAGGCATTGGCAGACGTGGCGGTTGCCCGCTGATCCGGTTGTGCGGGTTCTTCAGGTTATGGTGCCTCACTCTGACCTTCGCCCACTCATCGACCGCAAGCCTCAAGATCTTACCTGGTTACCGACTCCGCCCGAAGGATCGCTCGCCGTGGCGTCGATCTTCGTGACCACGCAGGCCACCGCGCTGCAATTGGTCAGTTGTCCTCCTGGCACGATCGTCGTCGGCAAGGTGCCCACGTCCATTCGTACCGCTTGGCTGGTTTATGCTCACACTCCCATTGATGCAGCTATGGCAGAACAGATCAATGTCGCGCGTGCGAAGTTTCACGACATTCCCGTATCAAGACATTGGCCACGTGAGGCGCTGTGGGAATCTAAAGCAGGCCATGATCGTCACGTACTGGAACTTGCAAGCGACTGATCCCGCACCGGTCGCCCGATCGGACTCCGCCGCGCCCGCCTCACTCATCCGCCGTTGTCTTTTGTCTGCCTGAAATGCTAGACCGTCCTCGATCACGTTCGGCCCACACCCTCATCCACCGGAGGGCATCTCCATGCAGAAACTGCTCACGATCAAAATGGCGTCCGCGCTCCTGAATCGCAGCTACAACACGACCGCCTTGTGGATCAGTGAACGGGAAGAAGAAACGGGGTCAGGTCTTGCAATCCAACATTTCCCGGCGCGTGGCGGGGAGCTGGTTCATCACGGGCGATGCCGCAAGACTAGCGGGACGAGCGAGATGGGCGCGACAAGATAGAATTCATGCTCTTCCCCTCTCGCCTTTCGCGCTCTTCCCGCATGTCTCGAAAGAAAAGATGCGGGGTCAGGTTGAGGTGACCCGGAAATAACGGA
>PLBR01000229.1 GCA_003135435.1 Nitrospira sp.
GGTGCTGCCTCTGGCAGCAGGCCTTTTTCCTCCCCGCCCTGCCGGGCGGGGCATCCAAAGTCGATTTTTCGTGAAGGGAACGCCCTTTTCCGCCTTGGCATTTTCGCGTCGCAGATCTTCGAGGTCCTCCAACTCTTCCAGCAGGCTTTCGTACCTCGGGTTCGCCCTGGCCCACTCCCACACTTCTCGAGAGATCCCAATGGCCGCATTCTTGCCTTTTGACCTCAGCGTGGCTTTTGTCTTCGCCATATGCATTACCTTCTTCGATTCGGATGGGTTGGCATCTTAGCGAGCCCCCTCTGTCTGGTCAAGACGGTCTCCATTACTTGGGGGCGGAAGGAGGGGGCATTGCTCGACGTTGCACCGGTCGCTGCCTCGCTCACATTATTGATGCCGGTTCATTGCGCAATCCCCTGCCTGCGTGTCCGCACAGGCAGGCGCCGTTGCCACGCGGTGTGGGAAAGGGGCCAGGCTGGTTTGTTGGTCGCGAATGCGCCATGGCATGAGATCTCACGGTTTCATGTTGTCGAGGGAGCCACGGCGCCGGCGTGGTAGGCTCCGACCGCTCTTGTACTTCGGTCTTGGAGGAGCTGTTTCATTTACTCACCAGCAACCGCTCCAGATGCTCGACGATCCGCTCTGCCGCCTTGCCGTCCCATTTCGGAGGGATCGCGCCTTTTTTCCACTGCCCCGCCATCAATCGTGCCAGGGCCGGTGGCAGCTTGCTCGGATCGGTCCCAATGAGTTCGTTCGTCCCGATCGTGATGGTTTCGGGTCGCTCGGTGTTGTCGCGAAGGGTCAGGCAGGGTACGCCCAATACGGTGGTCTCTTCGGTGATGCCACCAGAATCAGTAATCACGCCACGGGCATGCTTCACCAAGTAGTTGAATTCCAGATAGCCCAGTGGATCGACATAATTCAGATGCGGTGTCTTGCTATCGAGATCGCGCAGGTTCTTGGCGGTGCGCGGATGGACGGGAAACACCACCGGCAAACCGCGCGTGCCTTCGGCTATGGCATGCAGCAGCTGTAGTAACTGATGCTCACCATCTACATTCGCCGGGCGATGCAGGGTGACGACGAAGTAGTTGTTTGGCTTCAGCTTCAGCGATTCCCAACATGCAGGTGGACGGAGGCGCGGGAGCTGTTTGAGCAGCGTGTCGATCATGGTGTTGCCGACGAAGAAAATGCGATTGTCCGTGACACCGGAGCGGCGAAGATTGTCGTTGGCCGTTTCGCTGGTGGTGAAAAACCAGTTGGTGATGGAGTCGGTCACGACCCGGTTGATTTCTTCCGGCATGGTCCAGTCGCCTGAGCGGATGCCGCCCTCCACATGCGCCACCGGCACCCCCAACTTGCGGGCGACGATGGAACAGGCCATGGTCGACGTCACGTCCCCCACGACCAGGCAGAGGTCGCTCTTCTGCTTCAGCAACACCTTTTCATAGTTCACCATGATGGCGGCGGTCTGTTCAGCCTGGGTGCCTGAGCCTACTTCCAGATTGATGTCCGGATCCGGGATGCCGAGCTCCTCGAAGAAGCTCCCGGACATGGCGCGGTCGTAATGTTGGCCCGTATGGATCAGACGAAAGCTCAACGAGCCGCCCCGCGTCTCGGCCGCATTGAGCGCGTCGATGATTGGCGCAATCTTCATGAAATTGGGCCGCGCCCCTGCGATCAGATCAATCCGCTTCATGGTCTAGCCTCGATCAGCATGCATCTATCCTGGATGACGCGCGGGTCCTATTCAAGGGAAACAGTGACGATGGACCGTGACGCGCGAGAACCGGCTGGTTGCTCTGGTTTGTTTGGTTCATCTGGTCTATCTGGTTGGTCTGGTCTATTTGGTTGGTTTTGTTGCTTGACCCAGAGCAACTAAACAAACCAGACAGACCAGATGAACGACACACGAAGAGGACGGCCTGTTGGAGGAAAACTTAACTGATTGGTTGGTATTCCACAACTGAGAAACGTTTTCGTTGGCCCCTTACTTCCCGTTTCCTGGCCCGCATGATTCATGACGCTTCTGCTGCAATCGCGTATTCGCCGCTACGACACGCGTGGCGACTCTGCGATTTCGCCTTGAACCGTCTTGGCTCATGTGGGTTAGCGGTTGTCGCGGTGCATCCGTCGCGTGCTCAACAACTCGATTCGCATGGCGACATCTCGATATTGTGGTGCTTCACGGCGGAGCCATCGATAGGTCTCTAACGTTTCTGGAATGCGCCCGAGAGATTCTAATGTTCTTCCTAAGAGGTAGAGGATCTGCACTTGTTCTTTCGATGATGTCGAGGGGACTTGTAGGGCTCGGCGAAAGGCCGCAACTGCTTCTTCCTGTTGTCCGCTCTTCTTGAGGCACAGACCCATTTGGGCGGAGCCCTTCAGCGCGTATGCGGGATCCTGTGCGGATTTCTCAAAATGTTCTGCTGCCTGTCTGAACAGGCCCACATTCTTGAGCGCCGTTGCTCGTTCGTATGATTCGTGTCCGTCCGGTGGCTTTGTCGATGCGGGGGCTTTGATTGCCAGAAACAATGCCCCCGGTATCGAGGCACTGTCTTCATTCTCCGACGAGGCTCGCTGTGAGGCCGGACGATTCTCTTGCGACAGGGGTAATGTGCTGGTTTCGTTCACGTTCTTGTTTCCTGAGGGATATGAAAGCAAATGGCACTAAGGAAGCAAGTCTTGGACCATTCAGGTTAGTTTTCGAACCCGTTACGTTTCAACGTCTTTGCGTCTATCTCCTTGGGTATGAGAGAGGGAGAACAGCGCATGCTTTGGCAGGTTCGTTCAGTTGGGTACGTTGGAGGGAAGAGGTTGGAGGTAAGAGGTTAGAGGGGGAAGAAGATATGAGGTTAGAGGCAGGAGGTTGTAGGCGGGGGAAGGTCACACCTTATTCCTCAGGCCTCTTGCCTCACCCCTCACCCCTCCAACCTCACTCGATTCATTCCCTCAACCTCAACCTAAGCTTTAATCTTCCTCAAAGCCGGAAGACTTTTTCGATGGTCTATTAGAAGTGGACCTCTCGTAGCGCATTGCGGTTTGCGTAGAACCACTGGACGGTTTTCTTGAGACCCTCGCGCAGGTTATGTCGGGCTTGAAACCCGAAGAGTTCTTTGGCCCGGCTGACATCCAGGCACCGCCGAGGCTGCCCGTTGGGCTTGGTGGTGTCCCACTCGATCTGTCCTGTAAAACCGGCCTCTGCGGCAATCATAGTGGCAAGATGGCGAATCATGACTTCCTCCCCTGTCCCCAGGTTGACGGGTAAACTTCCCTCATAGTGTTCAGCTGCGAGCAGGATGGCTTCCGCGGCGTCCTCCACATACAAAAACTCTCGAGTCGGAGATCCGTCTCCCCACAACGTGAGTGTGGCCTGGCCTGCTTCTTTGGCGGTCACACATTTGCGTATTAAAGCTGGGATGACGTGAGACGTTTCCAAGTCAAAGTTATCGCGAGGGCCGTAGAGGTTCACCGGGAATAACACGATTGAATTGAACCCATACTGTTCACGATAGGCCTGCGACTGCACCAGCATCATCTTCTTGGCGAGACCGTAGGGCGCATTGGTCTCTTCGGGGTATCCGTTCCAGATGTCGTCTTCTTTAAATGGAATGGGGGCAAACTTGGGGTAGGCGCAGATGGTGCCCAGCGCCACGAATTTTTTCAGTCCCCGTTGGCGCCCGACTTCTATGAGCTGGGTGCCCATCATCAAGTTGTCATAGAAAAACTTTCCTGGATTGGCTTGGTTCGCGCCAATCCCTCCGACCCGTGCGGCCAGATGAATGACCATATCGGGAGTTCGATCGCTATAGAGTTGTTTCACGGCGTCCATCTGAACGAGATCGTAGTCTTTGCTGCGGGGAACGAAGATGTCTCGGCAGCCTTTCGTGCGCAGCTGCTCCACGACGAACGATCCCAGAAAGCCCGCTCCGCCCGTAACGACGACTCGTTTATCGGCCCAAAATGACATCGCTACCTCTTTGCCTGACTTCCTTCAAGGCGTTCATGTTCGGCGGCAAGATCCGCATCCACCATCATATTTGCCAGTTCCTCGAATCGGACCTTCGGCTCCCATCCCAGATCCCGTTTGGCCTTGCTCGCGTCGCCGATCAGGAGGTCCACCTCGGTGGGACGATAGTACTTTGTGTCAATCTTCACGTGTTTCTGCCAATCCAGTTGAAGGCGATTGAACGCCAGCTCCAAGAACTCACGCACCGTGTGTGTCTCGCCAGTCGCGATGACGTAGTCCTCCGGCTTGGGGGCCTGCAGCATCATCCACATAGCCTGAATGTAGTCTCCGGCGAATCCCCAGTCTCGTTTTGCGTCCAAGTTGCCCAGAAATAGGTCCTTCTGAACGCCGAGCTTGATCCGTGCCGCCGCTTTCGTGATCTTGCGCGTCACGAACGTCTCCCCGCGCCGGGGCGATTCATGGTTGAATAAAATGCCGTTACAGGCAAAGAGGTCGTAGGCTTCTCGATAATTGACCGTAATCCAGTAGGCATAGACCTTGGCCGCTCCATAGGGACTGCGGGGATAGAACGGTGTGGTTTCGCGCTGCGGTACGTCCTGCACTTTGCCGAACATCTCGCTCGACGATGCTTGATAAAACTTCGGCCTCAATCCTGACTCCCGAATGGCTTCCAGGAGGCGGATCGTTCCGAGTCCGGTAATCTCGCCGGTATACTCGGGAATATCGAAACTCACGCGCACGTGACTTTGTGCACCCAGGTTGTAGATTTCATCGGGTTGGACAGTTCGGATGATATGGTTCAGCGAACTCGCGTCGTTGAGGTCGCCATACACCAGATGGAGCCGTCGATGCGGAACATGCGGGTCTTCATAAATGGGATCGATCCGCCCCGTATTGAACGAACTCGATCGTCGAATAATGCCGTACACCTCATAGCCCTTCCCGAGAAGAAACTCTGCCAGATACGATCCATCCTGCCCTGTAATGCCACTGATCAGCGCTTTCTTCACAAAATATCTCCTTGGATTGCGAGGAAGTGGCTGAATTATGTCTCGATTACGTTATGTTGTCTAGCAGGATGCTGGAAAATCACGCCAGCGGCGTTGGAAAGTTAAGGCTAAGGCTCAGGCTGAGATGGAGAAAGTCAGATCTATCTTCGCTCAACCTCGACCTCAGCCTTCTTCATTATGTTGCAGGAATAGCCGGCGCGCGTCAGCGGGGAAGCGGGTTGTTCTTGCGCGGGACCGTCGCTCCGCTCTAGAATGTCTCGGGGAATGGGACGAGTGATCCAAAGTCGGTCTCGAAGACTATGACTATGCGTCGGGGCATCATATTCGCTTTTGTCATGTGTGCCACCTTTCTCGTGGCCCACATCATCAACGCGGTGATTGCAGAGGCCTTGTCTGTTCCGGCAGGGTTGGTGCGGCCATCATCGGCCTCCGATCGAGAGGCTGAGGTGAGGGCTTCCGTGCCCACGATGGTGGAACGTATACGGACAAGCGGACTCTTTCCCCTGCCGCCTGATCCCCTCGGTATGAGCACTGCAGGGCCCGCCGCGTCGCCTGCCCGTGCTCCGTTAAATCTGGCGTCGAAGCTCAAGCTGCTGGGGGTAGTGATCGGCGATCATGCGGGGGTCTCGGCCATCGTTGAAGAACTTTCCAGCAAACGCCAACTATTTTTTCGGTTGCACGACCAAATCCCCGATGTGGGTGACATCAGCGAAATCCGGCGGGACGGGATGGTCGTTCGTCAGGGCGATCAACAGGAGTTGCTTGAACTCGCCGTCTCGCAGATCGAGAAGCCCCCGTCTGCCCCAGTCACAGCGGGATCAGCCGTCGTTCCGGTGCCTGGGAGTCCGGTGCGTACCGTGCTCGATCGGAGAGACGTTGAACAAGCGATGGGCGATCTACCGAAGTTATTATCCCAGGCAAGAGCCGTGCCCTACCTGGTGAATGGAGCGATGAATGGGTTCCGTCTGGACTTTATCGCGCCCTCCAGTTTTTACGAGAAAATTGGTTTGAAGTATGGGGATGTCCTCCAGCAGGTCAATGGCGTAGACATTCGTGACCCTGGTACGATGCTCACGCTCTTCCAGCAGCTTCGCAACGAGAAGACGGTGAAACTTGATGTCCTGCGTAACAATCAGCGAACCGCAATGACGTTCGACATTCGCTGAGTTCGATGTATCCTCCACTGTTGCAGCCCCTTCCTACATCCGACAGCCAGCTGTCGTTCTGGAGCCTCTGATGTAGGCAGGGTCAAGAAAGCACACCTCCCATTGACAGGCTCCTAGATTGGAAGGGGGCTTCGTGACCTTGTCAGAGAGATCCGGTAGCGAGTATTCTTTTAAGTTCCAATGTATGTGGTCTTGTCCTGAGGCTGATGGGCTCTCTCAGGGATGAACCCATCCATTATTGGGTGTTCTGTGATGAACGACGAACATTCCGGTCGGCCGCTGTTAGGAGCGATACTCGAAGATAAATTCGGCTTGTCCGAAGCTAAATTGCTTGAGGCCATTAATATTCAAGGGACCAAGGGTGGGCGTCTCGGAGAGATCTTGATCCGACTCCGGGCGATTACCGAGGATCAACTCCTCCAGGCGCTTGCCGTTCAATTTGAACTTCCCTGGCTCCCGCATCTTGATGTGAGCCAGGTCGACCATGAATGGGTCAAGAAGGTTCCGATCCACTTCGCGCGCCGCTATCACGTGCTCCCTCTCAAGACAGAGGATGGAGCGGTGCTTGTGGCGACGACCGATCCCATGGAAACGGCGGCCTTGGACGACCTTCGTCTGTTGCTCGGGCTTCCGATCAAGCCGATTCTGACGAGCAGCCTGTCGCTCCTGGCCTGTCTGAATCGTGTGTATGACGACGCGGCGAGTCCTGCAGGCGCAGAGCAAGTGATGGAGGATATCGCGGCCAGTGAAACCCTGGACCAAATTGCTCACGAGTTGGATGAACCGCAAGACCTCCTCGATGCCACAGACGAAGCCCCCATCATTCGGTTAGTCAATTCCGTGCTCTTCCAAGCGGTTAGGCAGCGAGCGAGCGATATTCACTTCGAATCGTTCGAACGAGGGCTGGTCGTTCGGTATCGTATCGACGGGGTGCTCTATCCTGTCTTAACACCCCCCAAGCATCTGCAGGCGAGTATTATCGCACGATTGAAGATCATGGCGGGGCTGAACATCGCGGAGAAACGCTTGCCGCAGGATGGCCGCTTTCGGATTCGGACTGCGGGGAAGGATGTCGATCTGCGTGTCTCGGTGCTGCCGACCTCCCATGGCGAACGGGTGGTCCTGCGTCTGCTGGAGAAAGAGAACCGTCTCCTGAATCTGTCGGAGATGGGTTTTTCGCAGGACCGGTTGGGGATCATCCAGCAATTGATCCAGTTGTCACACGGCATCATGCTCGTGACCGGGCCAACCGGGAGCGGGAAGACGACGACGCTCTATGCGGCGTTGACTCACATAAATGCGCCGGACAAGAACATCATTACCGTCGAGGATCCGGTGGAATATCAGCTGCTCGGCGTGGGCCAGATGCAAGTCAATCCCAAGATCAACCTGACGTTTGCTGCGGGGCTGCGGTCGATTCTCAGGCAAGATCCCGATGTCATCATGATCGGCGAAATCCGCGATCGTGAAACCGCAGAAATCGCCATTCATGCCTCACTCACAGGGCATTTGGTCTTCTCCACGCTCCATACCAACGATGCCGCAAGCGCAGCCACCCGATTGATCGACATGGGCATCGAACCGTTTCTCGTCGCCTCCTCGGTGGTGGCCGTCTTAGCGCAACGTTTGCTGCGGCAAGTCTGTTCGGAGTGCAAGCAGCCCTATCACCCGACCGATGAGGAGCTTATTCGGCTCGGTATCGTTCCGCCAAGGGTACACCCCACATTCTATCGGGGAGTCGGATGCCCGGCCTGTTCCCAAACCGGCTATCGAGGCCGAACAGGCATTTTTGAACTCCTCGTGCTGGACGATGAGGTCCGCCGCCTCATCGGCAACAAGGCAGACTCGGCGTCGATTCGTCAAGCGGCGATGGCGAAGGGGATGGTGACGTTGAAAGATGAAGGCGCGGAGAAAGTGTTTCACGGGGTAACGACGACCGAGGAGTTAATGCGGGTTACCCAACAGGAAGTCGAGATCTAGCCCCCATGATGCATGACCGCTTCTGCTGCAATCACGGATTCGCCGCTGCGACAAGCCTGCACACGGATTCCCAGTGCGCAGGCGGGCGGGCTCGCCGCTCAGTCAGTCGACATCCTGTTCAAGGATGCCTCCCTTCCTCGCAGGCTTGGCTCTGGAACCTGCCTCGCCTACTCTTACAAGGGGGCCAGCCCCCTTGTAGAATCCCCACGAAGGGGGCACACCCCCTTCGGAGCTCCCAGGCGGGATGTTGCCCCGCCTCGCGGCTCCGCGCGTCCGTGTCGCTTGCCGACTGCGCGATTTCGCGACAAACCGTCATGTATCATCGGGGCTCGCAGGATGCCAGTCTACCACTATAAAGGATATCGGAACGACGGCGGGGCCGCGACCGGCATCATCGATGCCGAGAGCCCAAAAGTTGCGCGTGTGAAATTGCGGAAGGTTGGCGTGTTTCCCACCGATATGGTGGAACAGGGCTCTGCCACGGCCGGCTCGACAACGAGTTCTCCCGGAAGATCCTCCACTGGGATCGGCCGCTCCCCTGCCCTCAGCACGACTGATGTGGCGATGATGACCCGGCAGTTGGCGACATTGCTGGTGGCTGGTCTGCCCCTGGTCGAGGCGCTCGGGGTGATGGTGGATCAAGCCGAGAAGAAATCCGTGAAGAGCCTCATGGCCGATATCCGTGAAGAAATCCGCGGAGGAGCGTCCTGTAGCGCGGTCCTGGAGCGCTATCCGCGCGAGTTCTCCCAGATCTACGTGCACATGGTACGGGCCGGTGAAGCCAGCGGGGCGTTGGATCAGATCTTATTCCGCCTCGCAGAATTTCTAGAAAAGCAGTTGGCGCTTAAACATAAAGTAACCAACGCCGTGCTCTATCCTGCTCTGATGTTGGTCGTCGGAGGATCGGTGCTTTTTTTCCTCATGACCTTTGTCGTGCCTAAAATCACCGCCGTCTTTACGAGTATGAAGCAGGCCCTGCCCTGGCCTACAGTCGTACTGATGTCCATCAGCCATTTCCTTGCAGACTATTGGGCGGTGATTCTTGGTGGGGTGGTTCTGATGGTGTGGGCGGTGCGTCGGGCCATGAAGACGGAAGCGGGGCAGCTTACGGCCGACCGATGGCTGCTCAAGGTTCCACTCATCGGCCAGGTTGCCCGGATGGTCGCTATCTCGCGGCTCACGAGCACGCTAGCCACCATGTTGGCGAGCGGGGTGCAGTTGTTGGATGCTATGGATGTCGCGAAGCGTGTAATGAACAATCGTGTGCTGGAACAGGCAGTCGAGGGGGCCAGGCAGAATATTCGCGAAGGGGAAACGATTGCCGAACCGTTGAAGCGCAGCGGGGAATTCCCTCCGCTGGTCACCCACATGATTGCGGTCGGTGAGCGAAGCGGTGAAATGGAGGAGATGTTGCGTCGAATCGGACACATTTATGATGGAGAAGTGGATCGGGTCATTACGCGGTTCACGTCGCTGCTGGAACCCATCATGATTTTGGTCATGGGTGTCTTGGTGTTCTTTATCGTGGTAGCCATCCTGTTGCCCATCTTTGAGATGGGACAGATGGTTCGGTAGCAGGAGGCTGAAAAAGTCCGCCAGCAGCGTTCTCGCATCGCTCCCAGGAACCGTGAAACGTGAGGCGTGAA
>PLBR01000171.1 GCA_003135435.1 Nitrospira sp.
CCGCGAATGACCGTTTTGGGTCGAAAGCAGACGTTGAGTGCCGCGCTGACTCGGGGGCCGTATAACATGCGGGTCTCTGGCTTTCTGTCCGTATAACACGCCTTGGGATTTCTTGCCGAAGGCCCTACCGTTCGAGCACTTCCACAATCGCGGCGATCTCCCACATATTGAAGACGGTCGCTTCTTCGATAGTCATGGTTTCGCGTTTGGGGCGGTCGGTGCTCATTCGATGTTCTCACCGGATTCCTCTACGAGTCGTTTGATTACGTGCTCCACCCGACTATGCGTCTGCTTCTCAATCGCCAAGGTTTCCAGGCCGAACTCCTGGCCCCGGACCCAGCGCACGATCGCAGTAGCCACAACGATGCGTTCATCGATCGGCAAATTGACGGTCAAGGCACACGTCTGCCCAACTTGCAGCGGCACATCGCCGGAGAGTTTCCACCCGCTCAGCGAAAAGTTCCAGACCGTGCCTTGTCCTTGGAACAGGCCAGCGTGGTACGTGACGGAGCAGTACACGGGGAAGCGTTGGTAGAGACGAACCATGAAGGGCATGGAGGCCTCGCAGAGTGGCCCATTCTAGGAGGGTCACCAACTAGGCGCAAGGGCTGAGTGGGGGGGAATGGTTGGATTGATCGGTGGGTGGGTCGTGGGGCTAGGCCGTCTGTGGGGAGGTATCAAGCCGCCATGAGGTCACATAGAGCGGTTCAGCGGCTTTATCAGCGCCCTTCAATTCGGAGGCCGCGCCCGTAGGAATTCGTGGACTGCTGGGGTTGTAGAGATTCCCGGCGCCGAATGGAGAGCCGAAACTGGTTTATCTCGTTTGTCTGGTCTATTTGGTCTGTCTTGTTGGCCGGATCGGAAACCCCATCAGAAGAACCAGAAAAACCAGATAGACCAGAGAAACCGGACAGACGAGCAAAGAGCCGCGGTGCGTCCGTGGCAAATGGATTCGTCGTTGATTGATTGCTGAAGGGACTGCCGTAGGGACTGAATGGATTGTTCAGGCCGTCCGGCTTGAAGGGACTTCCAGCCCCGAAGGGATTGGACGTGGAATCAGGATTGAACGGATTCGCGCTCAGCTCGCCGAAATCTTCCGCCCAAGCCGGAGCGGCACCGAGAAGAAATAGAAGGAGGAGCCACATGAAAAGCCTCCGAGCTCAACCTTGACCTGAGCCTAAACCTTTCAAGACGGCGAGCCTCCGACAAGCGGAACAACCAGTAGGCTCAGCCTACGCCCCGCCTGGGAACAGCGCAAGCGAGGCATGGATGCGCCACGGAAGCGATGCCTACTGCTTAATATGTGCCCTTGCCTGTGATGACATTCCGCACACCTCCGCGCGGCTGCGCAACATCGCCTATCCGTCTTGGAATCAGGTGTACATGGCAATGATGAACGGTTTGGCCTGCGGCTTCGCCTACGTTGATGCCAACATTGAACCCGGCGATGGTGGGATCCTGCGCCTTCGCTCTGTGCTTTGCTTTGTCTAAGAGCCTCATACAGGCGTGTCTCTCTGGCTCATAGAGTTCAAAGAAATCCACTACGTGTCGTTTGGGCAGGACCAGCATATGGAGATCGGTAACCGGGTAACCATCCTTGATTCCGAAACATAGCTCGTTCTCGAGAGAGATGTTACCGGCTTTCTGCCGAGCGCAGAACGGACAGGTGTTCTCACGATGGGAGTAGGATTCGCGCAACACCCGGAAGTCAGTAGCATCCCGATCCCGTTTCATCGCATTACAGCTGTAGCAGAGAGCCTGCAGGTTGGCTTCGTCGTCGCTGCCCCCATGGTTCCTCGGAACGATGTGGTCAACTTCGAGAGCTCGATATCTGTTCGATACGCCACAGAGTTCGCAGCAAAGGCTCGCTCGTCGTAGAACCTCGTATTTGATTGTTCCAGAAATGTCGCCGAGTGCTAGCTTCCGGTGCTGCCAGATCCGTTCACCTCGCTTTGCCACGTACTGATCCAGCTTAGCCTCCAGCAGCCTCCTGAGCTTAGCACGCTGTTCCTTTGTAAGTGCCTCAGCAGATAGAAGACTAAAGCTTTTGCCGTCCCGCTTTACCACCCCATGCCTGGTCAGTACGCGACCAACCATGTTCCGTGTGATCGCTTCGTAGTACTCGATCTGAGTCGGGTCATGGACCGATATAGCCTTGGCGATGTCCGTCTCTGAACATTGGCCGTCGTGCTGCAGCAGAGTCAGCAACATGACCGGCTGATAGATGTGGGCCATCCGCATCCGCCGTTCAACGAAGTCAACAAGGTGATCATACGTCATAGTGGTTTCCGATTGAGTCCGACTCCGTGCCCGTCACCCGACGCGACATGGTTCCGGGTAACTTTTCATCTAGACTTGTTAACCATTGTTTCCATCATGCTTCAAAAGCGTTGTGGAAATTCTGGAGCGGTACAGCCTGCCTAGCACAAGTGGCACAAATTTAGCACAATCGGCAATCTTTTGGACTGTACTCAGGCGTTTGGGCACAGCACTGCGGCAACTCACAACGCCTGGGCGACAAACCGTGGTGGGAGGTTTTATTGAACGCAGTTGACTGCCTCATTCCGTGGGAGAATTCTGGCGCCGTGCTGCGCCGCACCGAAAGAAAGGACTGGGCATGAAGAAGGATTTGCTCACGGTGAAGGAATCGGCGGCGGAACTCCGCATGAGCCCGAAGTCTATCCAGCGGGCCTATCGCAAAGAGGAGATCCCCGTGGAGTGGCTGGGCCGCATGGCGCGGTTCGATCTCGCCAAAGTTCGACGGGCGATGGCACGCAACGGACGAAGCCGCATGCGTCGTCTCAACGGTAACTCGACACCGCGGGGCGCGACCTGGGGCGCCAGCCGGCGGCGCGCAGCGAAGAAACGCCCCCGGGCGGTAAGACGGGGTCGGTCATGGTAGATGGTCGGTCAGGAAAATTTTATCTTATTCTACTACCTACACCGAAACCGGCTGGAAGGGAGTGGACAAGTAAGTGGGTGATTTTTGGTGGGCCGTGTAGGGGTTG
The DNA here is from genome assembly GCA_003135435.1 of Nitrospira sp. Taxonomy (GTDB): domain Bacteria; phylum Nitrospirota; class Nitrospiria; order Nitrospirales; family Nitrospiraceae; genus Palsa-1315. The sequence continues at coordinate 3,009 of PLBR01000171.1, forward strand.
AACCTACGGCCCGCTGATTAAGAGTCTTTTCTCAGCTTTCCTATGGTGTCCGCTGGGGTCCTCAGTCTCTTGACATGGCGGGCGGTTCCGGATATTTCCCTACCATGTTGTCCTCCCACGTTCGCTTGAATGGCCCCGCGCCTGCCTACGCTGGGCCTACATTCTGGCCTGCTGATT
>PLBR01000060.1:0-3900 GCA_003135435.1 Nitrospira sp.
AGCCCTCACGCACCGGGCCAGCCTTGGTCGGCGAAGCTGTAGCAGCGCTCGTCGGTGAGGACGAGATGGTCCAGCAAGCTGATGCCGAGGAGATCGGCACCCTGCCGGAGTCGGCTGGTGAGCACACGATCTTCTGGGCTGGGTGTGGGATCGCCGCCGGACGGGTGATTGTGCGCACAAATCCAGGCGGCGGCGTTCATCAGGATCAGCGGTTTGAATACCTCGCGGGGATGCACGATGGCCAACGTCAGGGAGCCGATTGAGACGACGTTGACGCCGATGATGGCATGCTTGGCATCCAGCCCGCAGACCAGGAAATGTTCGCGGTCCAGTCCCGCAAAGAGCGGTCTGAGGGTGGCCGCAGCGGCGACTGAGGTGGTTAGCGGCAACGATGTCGGCACGGCCCGGTTGTCGCGGACGAGCGTGACTCGGTATCGCGGCAGCGCGTATTCATGCCTCGGCTTCGGCTGCCGGATCATCTTCAGCATGCCTTGTGAACCGTGAATGGCCATGTCCGCCTCCTTCTTCAACACGATGTTTAGCCCCACCCTTCACCACACAGGGGGTGGGGCGTCGAAGAAGAAGGCGGGATGGCGCGCTCGCGGGGGGCAGGCCTGAACGGAAGGGGCCCGACGGGACGGTACCCGGAAGGCCTGGCCGCTGCTCTGCAGCGCCAGCTCGCACCCACTGGGAGTGCAGTCCGAATCCGACGCCGGCGGCTACGCGGGCGCATCGTGGGGGGATGGGGGTGTCGTAAGACTCCCCCGGTTCAGAGCGAATTGCGAGAACAGAAGTAAAAGTGAGTAGGACGGTACTAGGCGTTTGGAGGTGACATGACGATCCTGACCATTGATGAGGCCGCACGGTTCTTGCGGCTGACCAAGAGGACTTTATACCAGCGTCTCGACATTCCACGGGTGCGGTATGGGCATCGGGTGATGTTCATTGAGGAGGACTTAGAACGATGGGTGCGCGCACAGCAGGAAGTGCCGGTTGAGGCGGTTGACGAGAATAAGCTGAACGGTTACCATCGAAATCCTTTGTTCTCTTTAGAGAGATCCTTGCGGTCCTCATGAATATTCACCGTATCCCAACTTCCAAAGGCATTCGCTCCGTCCTCACGTACTGGTATCAAGGGATTCGATATCGTCCATTCCTTGGTATCAATTTGAGTGCAGATAAGGAACGAGACGCGGCCCTGAAGATCATCACGGCCATTCATAAGAATACCGCTGAAAAGCAGGTTCCACGAGCCCTCCCTCCTGAGAGCCCTACATTCGGTGCGTTTGTTCCCACGTATTTGCAATACCTGAAAGCGAAGCGTCGCGATTCAGACCAGCGGAATGAGAAGGCGTTAACGCTGCACCTCATCCCGCACTTTGGATCAAAGCGGCTCGCCGATGTGCGGATGGAAGACGGATTAGTGTATCTGGAGAAAAGGCGAGCGGAGAAAGCGGCTGAAGGCACCATCGAGCGAGAGTGTGCGGTGCTGAGTGCGGTGCTCAATCTGGCCGTTGAGTGCGAAGCGTTGGACAAGAACCGACTCCGGCGGTTGCCCGTCCCCCAGTATGTGAAGCGGGAGCGAGTCGCAGAATCGTGGGAATTACAGAAGATCCAGCAAGCCGCCTCACAGGAGGTCTGGCGCGTGGTCATTCTCGCGCTTCAGACCGGAATGCGGGAGAGCAAGCTGATTGACATGCATGAAGAATGGTTAGTGCAGCGGGGGGATGGGTTGTGGCTCGCCCCGTCGCCCGGACGGAGCTCCAACAAACGCGTTGCGAAGGCCATTCCGATCAATGACCTCGCCCGTGCGGCGTTGCGATGTGATCTGCCAAGGATTGGTGGTCGGTTCTTTGGGCGGTGGAAGGACGCGAACTCCTTCAAGCATCGGTGGCTCGACACGATTGAACGGGCAGGGGTGCATGAACTCCACTTCCATGATCTGCGTCATACCTTTGCCACGTGGTTGCTCAAAGCTGGAGTGGATTATATCGTGATCGAAAAACTTCTCGGCCATCGGCTTCCCGGAACCGGTGACTTGTATATCCATGATTGGGATTCACGGTTACGCGATGCAGTTACCCGCCTCGCTGTCTTCACCGAGCAGAAATTACGCGAAGAAATCAGTGCCAAAAAGCATGAAAAAACCTTCCAGGTGCCACTAGAGGTGCCACCATCCTACGTAGAACTAATTCAGAATCGCGTAAGTAGTGGAAAAGTGGTGCCGAGGGACAGAATTGAACTGTCGACACCAGCCTTTTCAGTGCCTCAACAAAATAAGCATAAACAACAACTTGCAATAATAATACGATGCAAAAAGTGACATTTCATGTCATGGAAAATCAATGAGTTACAGGGCCAGGTGCCACTAGTGGCACCTGAGTGAATCGCGATGGTGAAACTGCTCGTGGAACGCTGATCGCTCTCGCGAAAGCAGAAAGATCGACCCTATGCGAGTGACGCTATCTTCTCTTTCGCCACTCCCACGGCGGCACGGGATGAGAATCAGCCCACAATCCTTTCTTCGCCTCTCGGGCGTCCCTCTCTAGTCCTTCCAGCACCGTATATTCTGGCGTATATTTCCGATACCACCACCACCCCTGCTTGACGAGCTCCTGATTGAGGTTCATCTCATCCGGCAGAATCACGTCTCCAATGGTGCGCCCGTACTTGTCCTTGCCATGCGTCTGGACGGTGACTACTTTCCCGAAAGCAAGTTCAGAGGCGGCTTGCTGGCTCGCTTCCCGAATGCTTGACCCTTCTCAGGGCAGTCGATGCCGCTGAGACGGATACGTTCAGGACGTTGGTTGTGCAGGACTTCGAGGGTATCGCCGTCAAGAACACGGACCACTGGGCCATCAAGTTCCGCAGCACCGGCAGTGGTGGCATAGGCGGCAAGCAGGGCGCCACATAGGAATCTCCTTATGGCGCCCTTGGTATCCACGTGCAGCCAGCGTCCACGGACAGGGTCACTTCATTTTCTTGGGATCCTGATAAATCATCAAGTGAGCATAGGGCGTCCCCTCAAACATGATGTAGACCCCTGACACGTTCGGGGCGGTGGGAAGCTTCGTCGCTTCGGCGTCGAACGGCCACATGAGCATCCAGTGCGGCGGCTCCTTCACGGTTTTCGCACCATCCCCACCCATGACCACCTTCCCTTCCTTTTCGAAGTGTGACCCTCCGCGTGCCATGTAGGCGATGCCGGGGACCGTATTGGTTGGCTTGGGGGCACCGTCTATGAGATCGTTCATCCATTGCTGGACAGCGGCATCCATGCACATGGGGTCCGGGTCTGGTAAATTCATGACGGTAGGAATGCACGTAAACCCATTGGTGCTTTTCTTGTTTTCCGTGAGCTTGCCGTCCGTTCCGTAGATCATGACCCCCACCTCCTTCACGAGGTGCGGTGGCGCGCCACTGAGCGCCAACTTGACTTGCTCGCCTTCGGACAGGGATTTCACGTCTTTCACAGTCGAGAGCTTCTTGTCACTCTTGGCATGAACCGGACCGGAATACACCATCATGAGGCCTAGGGCTACGACGCTGCAAAAAAGTATCATCTTCTTCATGTCAGACTCCCTCCATTGGATTGGTGTGAATTACTTCTGCTTCGCCATAATCTTGTATTTGATTCCCTCGTAGGTCGCCCGTGGAATGATCTTCTTCTGGACCAGCTCATCCTTCCGCTGGTACGGTCGGCCCTTGATGATCTTCTCGGTGTAGGCCTCGCCAATACCAGGGAGCGCTTTGAGTTGCTCGGCAGTGGCTGTATTGATGTCGAGGAGATCGGCTTTCTCAGCGGCGGCGAGGACAGGGCCAGGACCGAGCGGGACGGAAACAACGAGTCCCATGACGGAAAGCAGCACGCAGGCTCCTACGAACACACGCAGATGGGTC
>PLBR01000060.1:4014-8582 GCA_003135435.1 Nitrospira sp.
ATCGGCTCCAGACTTCTTCTGAACTCGCCGTGCAACTGCAACACCAGCTCTAGGAGTGTCAGCTTCTCATGGTCATGGTGCGTAACACCTCGCATGGTCAGTGCGTCGTCCCCTTCGCCACCCGCTGTCCCATCTCAATGATCCGCCCCAACCGTTCCAGCAAGTTTTGCGACTGCTCCGAGGTCAGCCCATGCTTGTTCAGCAATTCGAGAATGTCGTCGATGATCGTGTTTTCGGTTTCGGTGAGGAGGTATGGCTCAGGGAAGGCCGTCTCAGGGATTCTGGCACGAGGGTTTTTCCGGCGTAGCTCGTCGATGATGGTGTGGAGGTCTTGCTTGGTACAGAGGCGCTTCTGTTCCAGCAGCTCCACAATCGCGGCGATCTCCCACATATTCGATACGGTCGCTTCCTCGATAGACATAGATTCGCGCTTGGGGCGTTGCTCGCTCATAGGATGCTCTCAACGGATTCCTGTGCTAGTCGTTTGACGTAATGCTGGAGCCGGGTGCGAGTGTGCGGCTTAATTGCAAGATTCTCTACCGCAAACTCCTGTCCTCTCGACCATCGAACCACCGCTTCAGGGATTTCGATACATTGCTCATTTGGAAGCGTGACGGTCAACGAGAGGGTTTCCCCTGGACGCATGGGCAGATCACCGGAGAGTCGCCAGCCGGCACTGGAAAGATTCCAGACGGTGCCTTGGCCTTGGAATGGCCCGGCGTTATACGTGACAGCGCATTGCACCGGGAAGCGACGGTAGGGGCGAATCGAGAAGGGCATGGGGGCCTCGCAGGGAGGCTCAGTGTAGAAGGGGAAGGATCAAATCGCAAGGCGGGGCGTGGGGCAATGGGGGTATTGATCGGCAGGCAGGGGCCTGTTTAGGGAACCCCACCTGTACGCCGACATATCTATGCCGCTGTGGTGTGGACGGAAGGGTGGAGGGCTGGATAGCCTTAGTGAACCGCCCTACTGACCGACACGCGGTACTCACTTGGGTAAACGGGGGTCAACGAGACTTTTCCCGTCCGGCTGAGACGGTCCACTGACACGTAGACTTGCCCCCACCCAATGCCCGTCAGCATGGTGAGACCTTCTATTGTTTGTGCTCCTTTCCGCCTCAGCAGCAGAAGCACTGTTCGATCGACTGATTGTGAACTGGAAGGCTGTTTGATTGTGGGCCTCATGATCCCCCTCCGTAGCAGAAAGGTGAGAAGCAGCGTGGCAGGTACTTGAACGTAATTATGCGCTCACCTCAACAGCGTGCAACAAATTCGTAAAAATGCGTACGTGACTAATTCACGCCTCCCGTGTGCCAGATGGGATGGGGGTTTTCTTGCCGACGAGACCTTGAGATACTCTGTCCCCCCTCCTTAGTCTCTCCGCTTCCTCCACTCCCACGGTGGCACCGGCNNGATACCACCAGCACCAGCCCTGCCTGACAAGTTCCTGATTCAGGTTGACCCCATCGGGCAGGATCACGTCTCCATGGTATGCCGGTACTTGTCGTGGCCATGCGTCTGGACGGTGACGTTTTTGTCGAAAGCGAAGTCAGACGCAGCTCGTTCGCCCTACATTTGCTGGGCGGGTCAACGCTGTGGGTGACTCACATTGCAGCTGGTACAACCACAGGGGCAGGTCAAAAAGTAGGGAACTTTCGTCGCAGATGGTTCAGGCTGAACGGGGCCTCGGTTTGTGGGGGCAGGCACACTCTTCCTCGAGCATGTCGTGCTGATTCGGGTTCGATTACGGCGCTTCTCGCTTCTGCTCTTCCTTTTCAAGTCGCTCAAAGGCGCGGTCGGCGTTCTTGCGGACAAAGTCTCGCATCTGACTGTTCAGTTCTTTCGACTGCGTGAGCATATCCTTCACATCCTCAAGATCCATCTTGACCACCACATAGTAAATGCCCTTCTTTTCGTTCTGATATCGGTCCACGGACCGAACTCCGTTCAGCGTGGTAGCAGCAAATGTTTTAGTCGCTTTCTCGACATGTTGCTCCTCGGCAGTCTTATTGAAATCTCCTGCTGTCGTGGACGCAGCATAATCTCGCATCAGATAGGCGGTGTATGTGGAGAGCACTTTCACTATTTGTGCACGCGCTCGATTCTCAGCTGCATCCCAAGCGAGTGGTTCGTTCCGGATGCCCATCACTTCTCCGACCCCATAAAAGGCTTTAGAGTCCTGGTCATTATAGTTACCGGTCTTGACCCACTTCGGGGCGCTCTCGCAGGCGCTCAATGCGAATGTCGCGAATAACCCTACGAGCATCATCGCAACAATCCGTGTCCCTTGAGGTTTCGCTTCCATGATGTCAGTTTTCTCCCTCTTACTCTTCGAGGTCACCTATAAAAACATTATACCACTGCTCAATACAGTGACGTTCCCCTAGAACACCCCGCTTTCGAGAATCTCAATTTTTCCGCCACTCCCTCAGCGGCACGGGCTGCGGATCGACTACTCGCTCGTTACAGAATCTCTTCGCAGGGCTGGAGGAATAGCTTAAGCGCGACCTCATGTCCGCTGTGATCTGTAACCAGCCCAGCACGCAACTGCTTCACGGCGGTCACCAGTATGGCCATCCGATCATTGTCGAGGGCAACAAGAAACAGCATGTTGCTATCTGTCCAGAGGCCAGTCCCAGGGACAGTCCCCGTGACGCCGCTACCCTCCGCCCTCACAAATCACGGTGTACCCCTTGATTTCCTGGGTAGTAAATACGTTCAGCACCTCGTCTTTAAACTCTTCCCGACAGATGATGGTGAGCATCTTCATGATCTTCTCCTGGTTCTGACACTGTGAGTGTACAACCTCTTCGTCAAGCTCGGTAGTATCCTCCTCTGCACCAGATCGGAGCTATCGTTGGTTTTCGCGCCGTCGCCACTCCCACGGCGGCACCGGCTGCGGATCGGCCCACAAGCCTTTCTTCGCCACTCGTGCTTCCGCTTCCAACGCTTCCAGCACTGTATCTCCCGGCGCATATTTCCGATACCACCAGCACCAGCCGTCTTCGACGAGTGTGTGGTTGACATTGGTGCCATCAAGTAGGAGCATATCAGCAAGGGTGCGCCCGTACTTGTCGTGGCCGTAGGTCTGCAGCGTGACTTCTCCCCCTAAGACTAACCTTGAGGCAGCTTGCTGGGCTCGCGTGCCGTAAGCCTGGCCTTTCTCTGGGCAATCAATGCCGCTCAAGCGGATACGTTCGGGGCGGTCGTTGTGCAGGATTTCGAGGGTGTCGCCGTCGAGGACGGAGACAACGAGGCCAGAGAAGTCAGCGGCAAGGCCCAGAGCAGGGCACAGCAGAACGATGTAAATGAGCCAAGGAATTGTTGCGACTAAGAACCAATTGGAAGGCCGTAAGAACTTCACAAATATTGTACCTATGACACCCTTTAGACTCGTGTAATGGCTCACATAATTTGCCCTTGTAGTTTCGTCATGCCACTGGCGCTATGACGATTGGGTCACTACCATTTCAGCACATTTATAGATGCTTTCATTTGACCCCACCTTCACCATTCCAGAGTCCGTAGAAGACAGACAGCCGGAAGCATTTTGGGCTATTCCACAGCTATGGCAGCCCCCTGACTACTTCCTAGGGATGAAACGACTTCGTCCGATGTTTTCGATCGCGGACGACGAGCGAGGGCAGCCCCTCGTCGTCCACCGAGAGGATCAGCCGTGTTTTGCCATCCACATCACGCACGTCTACTCCGGTCTCCCTGGAGATCCCGACCCGCACCCGCTCAGTCTCAAACTCATCGCGCATCAGGAGGACCGGCTGCCCTTCTTCGTTAAAGGAGAGCGAGGCTCGCGTGTGCCCTTGTCGATCAATGAGGCGGAACTCCTTGGCGCTGACGACGGCGGGCACCTCCCCTGCCGGTTCTTGCGCCGTGACAAGGCCGTCGCCGACAAGACAGGCCGCGACAACTCCGCCAAGCAGTCCAGAGAGAACACTGACTGTGATGAGCACCCCTGTCTGTGGTCTGACCATGAGTCTTCTCCTTATTATTAAGTGGTCTTCGTTGGCAGCGTTCCTCCTGACACGCCTCTTGAGATGGAACGCATGAGAGAACTGACGGCACAGCTAGGCTGAGCATGAAGCGGCGCGCTCACTCTAGGCTCAGTCATGCTATCAGTTTACGTGGGTAGGAGCGAAAGGAAACGCCGGGGATATTTCGGTCCAATCCTCACAGAGAAAGGGAGGTTGCCTCAACAGGGTTGCACCGTGGCATCCTTCGTGTCGTCGTTAACATACACATAGAAGCAGCCACGGCTCGCCGTGTGCGGAGGCTGCTGCGCGAACGAGACGGACCATTCTCTGGCGTGCGAGTCGAAAATCACGCTGGTGATGTCGTAGTCAGAGAGCTTCTGCCGGACCACCTTCCGGGCTGCCGTCTTGGCAAGGGTGAGCACCTCGCGTTGGGTCAAATGCATGGACCTTTGGCTGGGAGAGGGGTCCTGACCTGAGGGCTGGGCATTGAGCACAGCCGTCGGTACAAGACCTGAGAGACACAGGATAAGACCGACAGCTCTGAGAACTGTCGTGGCGCTCATGTGATGACGCTCCGCGT
>PLBR01000109.1 GCA_003135435.1 Nitrospira sp.
TCACGCTGGCGTTCGCCCAAGGCCGCTTTACGGATGTGTTGGTGTCGGTGGTCAAAGACAAAGTGATCGCGGTGACGGGAGTCGGGCAATCCGAGATCGACCTCTCAGTCGGTGAAACCGTGAGGAGTACCAAGGCTCAGGGTCTTACCGCGCTGGCGATTACCTCAACGAGGTTGCTGGGGTTTTCTTCTCAGCTTCGACATTGGGGTGAACAGACGTTGGCGGGAGACGAGTATGTTGCCACATCGAAGGTACTTCGAGAATTCTGTCTCGTGGCCACGGATCAGCATCTGTATGGTTTTCAGGAAACCCTCGCGCATTGGACCAGCGAAGATCTCGGCGCGTCTGAACGGGTTCAGGACGTGCGTGCCCAGGGCCACTTGGCGGTGGTGGTCACGACGGAACGGCTGTTGGGGCACTCGGCGTTTATGAATGGGTTTCATGCGATCGCGCTGCAAGGAGACGAACAGGTGCAGGGCATCGAACACACCGGCGATGCCTTTCTCATCAAGACGAGCAGCCGGACGTTGATGTTTCGCAGTCGCATGGCCGGCTGGACTGAACAGAGTTGAATGCGGCAACGTGCGAAACGAGAAGGTGTTCTCGATCCAACAGTCCAGGGTGGCACCCGCAACTTGCTTTAGTTTGTCCTACCATGCTGGTTCCCCTACACTCGGCGAGCGCTGGATCATCGAGGAGGCCGCTGGACACCGGCGGACTGAAGCCTGGGCTGGCGCCTTGCAGGACGAAGGAGCCAGGGGTATGCTGTTCAGCAGCAGGAAAATCTAAATGGAATTCAGGTTTCATCACGCGTGACATCCTTCGCGTCAGAGAGGGATCTGGTCCTCAGTCAGGATGATGGCAACTGAATCGGACCGCGCCCAGTGAGAGAGGAGCGCATCATGGCAAGACACCTGCTGCTCGGTATAGCGACAGTCCTAGGCTTGTGGCCGGGAGTCGGTCTGGCGGGAGATCTGACTCCGCGCGAAATCTATGAGGGCAGCTCGCCAGCCGTCGTGATGATCATCGGGTATTCCCACAGCGGCCAACAGGGCAGCGGGGGCACCGGCTCCATCATTCAACAGGACGGGCTCGTCTTGACGAACGCGCATGTCGTGATCGAAGAGCACACAGGCAAGCCCTATCCCCGCTTGACCATCTATCTGAAGCCGGATCGTGTGACCGGCGACCGGAAGGTGGATTTGTCACGGAGTGGCAAGGCTCGTGTGGTGGCCTTCTCACAGCCGTTGGATCTGGCGTTGCTCAAGCTCGATGGGCTGCCTGGACCATTTCCGGTTCTCGAACTGGACGACTCCGATCGGGCCGAGATCGGCGATCGCGTGGTGGCGATCGGGCATCCGGAACAGGGCGGACTCTGGACCTTGACCACCGGCACCATCAGCGCGGAATTCGAAAACTTTAACGCCACGCAGGGCAAGGCTGTGTTTCAGACGGAAACGGGACTGAACCGCGGCAACTCCGGGGGACCGTTGCTCGATACCAACGGCCGCATGATCGGGGTCAATACGGCAATCGCCCGCGTCGCGCCAGATGGGCTGCCGATTACCAGTATCAGCTTCTCCTTGAAGTCCAACGTGGCCAAGCAGTGGTTGCGTGATCAGGGTGTTTCGGCCCGGGAGGCGCTGGCTCACTCCAACACCCCGGAGCTAGACAAATCCGCTGATCGTTCTCTCCTTCTGCCTCGCGGGCACACGACCCAGCCTGGGAATTCCCTGGCCGCTCCCACGATCGCCTCTCCCTCTCCTCCCCCTGAGGTCACGGCACAGACCGTGCCCTCGCCTCGACCCTACAATCTGGATCGCCTCATTAGTGAACGGAACCGCGCCGAGGCGGACCTCGAGGATATGATCAAGGAAATGCGGGGCAAACTGGGCGGGCGATGAAGCCTCGCCATTCACTTGTCGACCCCATGATCAAGCACGGCTCGGCCGACGTACGAGCGATCCGCCAGGTATCCTCAACCTATTAAAGTAAAGGGGAGACCCGCTTCCGGTTACAAGGCCACTGCACAAGGTAACTATGCCGATTGGGATGAGTGTATTGATAAGGACGCGCAGGCGGCCACATTCTTCAACGGGTTCGGCATGACGATTCCTGTTATTTCGGGTTCACCGCCTGATAGTCAATGATGAACCGTCCGACAGCCTCTGAGATTCTCGTGCGAATGTCGAGCACTCGAGGGGCACTGAGCCAACTCGGAGGTGCAGGGCCTTCCCATGTAGTCGCAAAGAATTCTGTGGGTGGGTCCCGTGAGAGTTGAACAAGTTGTTTCAACGTCAGACCGATCGCGTACGCGGTGAAATTCACTGAGGGACCCGTAATCGGGTGGACGGCAACGTAGAGATAAGGAGCCCCGGGTGAATTCGCGATCTCAGAGATGGTCAGGACGCGCAGGCCTGCCTGGCGCAGTCGCCCTTCGATGTCGCGAGTGAGCTGCTCTCGGTTCACCCCTTCTCGTTCAACATCGTCAGGGAGATACTCAACGAGCACCGAAACCGCTCCGAGTCCTCGCAGCGTCTCACGTTTGTCAGCGGTAAAGGCGAATCCTCCGGTCGGCCAACACAACGTCAGACCCAACAGAATAAGCACGCTCAGACGCATCGGACACCTCCTAGTCGGTGTCCCGCACGATAGCCGTCCGTCTATCTAAAGACAAGAGCAAGGCTGCCACTTGAAAGTTGGACAGGGCGAGTTGGTTAGGAGCGACGATGAAGCAGAAGTAAGGCCTGACTAGAATGGTCGTGGGGGAGCGATTTAGTCATTATTTAACCCTGAAAACATTGAGGATTGCGCTGCGTTCAGGGCACCCCTACCTGATTTATTTAGGCCGACCATTCGTGTCCGCTGAGAGCGACGCAGGCCGAATCAAAGCGCGGCAACGCCAAGAAATAAGCCTGCCCACTAATACTATTTCCGCTTTCGCCACTCCCACGGCGGCACGGGCTGCGGATCAGCCCACAAACTGGCGAACAACCAACATCCAATTGATTCCGAATAATGAAGCAGAAAACACACTCCAGGAGCGGCATCTGTGCATAACGTTAGCGCGAACCCCGCACCCAGTGAGTAAATTCATAATGTGATGCATGAAAGGCCCTGCATTTTCTAGGAATAGTTGTTTCTGACTTATTTTTCTTGGAAGCGCCCCCATATCTTGTGGTACGCGGCCCGCTTCAATCAATGCTCAATTTTTAGGCAATGACGTCTTAGAGATGGAGAAATGCGCGGTTTTTTATGGCCGTGCGATCTTATGAACAGACTTATCCCCAGAAACTGGGGAGAGAATTTGGTGAATATTTTTCTTGATCTTTCTAAATATATTTCTCACTTTTCGTCCTCGACTTGTGTTGATCGACAATTCCTCGTCCGTCGAGACCCCGCCCCTTGGCTATCGCTTCCGCCACTCCCGCGGCGGCAACGGCTGCGGATCGGTCCACAAGCATTTCCGCCCCTTTCGTGTTTCCTTTTCCAACCCTTCCAGCACCATATTTCCTGGCGCCGCCGCCTTGAGGACAAGGAACCCACGACGCTGTCTACGACTGTATTTAAGACATACGTTTTGTTAAGCCCCACCTCGCATGGATGTTGGGGTTTGGGTGGGGAAGATTGGTGGGGTTATTAGGACAGCCAGCTTCCCAGGCTGTGGGAATGCGCGGATCCTGAAGACGTGGGAGGCGTGAGGGACATCGACTCCTTCAAGTGGTCATTCCGCCAGTAGCAGCATTTCCCTGGTTACTCTACAAGAGAACATGATGTGGGTGTATTGCTCTGTGATCGGGCGGGAAAGGGGTGCCAACACCGATGGCCACTATCCTGCTCATTGATGACGATGCTCAGGTGCGGATGCTCTGCCAGACCGCGCTCGAAGCGGCGGGGTACCGTGTCCTGACCGCCGAAAATGGGCCACACGGCCTACGTCTCTTGCAGGAACAGGAGATGGGTCTGGCCCTCGTGGATATTTTCATGCCGAGCATGGATGGCTTGGAAGTCATTCTATTCCTTCATAAGACCCGACCCGCCTGCAAAATCATTGCGATGTCAGGCGGCTCATGGGAATGGGACTATCTTGATTCGGCGAAGCGTTTGGGGGCGAACGAGATACTCAAGAAACCATTCAGTCTGCATGAGTTGCTGGATGTGGTCTCAACTCAACTGAAATGAGAAACGCTCGACGAGAGCGAATCCGTGGTTCGGCCTCGTGCTAATTGTATCGTGTTTTCCAGTATCTATATGGGGCAGCAAACGGGTCGGAGTGAGTTCGAGAACAGTGTGGCGGTTCCTACGGGGAGTCGCGGCCACATCAAAAGTCGGCGTGACATAGGTTTTCTGGTTCGATATTTGGATCCTCTGGAGGCAACACTTTCGTCAAAGTGGAAAGCGGCCGACCTGCGGTTTAGGAATTTCACATGATCCACACACAGACAACCTAACCCCACAAGAAACAACAAACCAGAATGCTCCTGAAGTGGGGCTAGATGGGAGTGATTTGTCCTGTCCTGGTAGCAGTGTGGTAGCAGAAGACAGCTTCACTTCAGAGGAGACAAGAAAAAGGTGTTAGTGGTGTGATGGTACCGCCCTGCTTCCTGATATAGGACAGGACTGCTCCTAGCTTCAAGAGGATAAGAAGTATCAGCTACGGGTTATGACGCTCCTGCCAGATTGAATGTCAGGAATCGGCAGATCGGCTTACCTGATGGAAAAACCTCGGCGTTGCCTTCTGCTGCCGCTGCTCGTCTCCGTCACACCGGCGCTTGCCAACCCGGCTTCTCTGAGAAATACCAGTGCGATTACAACATCTCGCTCCAGGGTGGACTCAAGGCGAACGCGGCATTGATCAGTCCGACGTGTGAGTAGGCCTGGGGGAAGTTGCCGAGCTTGACCAGCGCCTGGACGACCCAGAACGAGCAGATGACGAAGCCGGCCTGCGGTGCGCCGAAATCGTCTTGTCGAAGATAGCGATAGAAGAACCCTATTTCCTCACCACCATTCCTCATTGCGAGCTCCCGTAAGATTTCTTCCGTTGTGGCTTCACAGACCTTCCGGTTGGGAAAGCCGAGAATCGCCGCCTGGGCAAGTGCAGCATCGTACGTGTCATCGCCGGGCCCATTGCGCAGGGCGCCTCCCTTGGTTGCACCCTCCAACGCCCGGACAGCGAGAGTGCGAGCGCCGTCCAGATCCACGGAGAGGGACTGAAGAAACCCCGCCCGCTGCATGCGTTCGGCTCGATCCAGACCGGCCCAACACATCAGGTTGGTGAAGGAATGTTCCTTCCACCCGTTGCGGATCTCCCACAGGCCGGCATCAGGCTGGGAAATACTCCGCATGCAGAGGTGGACCAGCTTCGCTACCAATTCTTCGTGTTCTTTCGTTCGTAGATCGTAGAATCGATTGTCGAAAAAGATCGGCGCCAAGGTCAGGATCATCTCTCCATAGACGTCACTCTGGACGTGCTCGGCCGCCTGATTGCAACTCCTCACCGGTCGGCTGTGTGCGAATCCCTCCCAGTTCTGGTGTTCTGTTTCGGGGATTGGCAAGTCTTGGCTCAGCGAATACACGGGCGAGAGACGGTCATGGGATTGATCCAGAGTGTAGGCGATGTTGAGAAGGAACTTGAGAAAGCCTTCCATTTCTTCGAAGTGGCCGAGGTTATGAAAGGCGGACAGCGAAAAGTAGGCGTCACGTAGCCAACAGTAGCGGTAGTCCCAGTTTCGTCCTCCTCCGGGTTGCTCGGGCAAACTGCTCGTCAGCGCGGCGAGGATCGCACCCGTGTCTTCGTAGCAGTGGAGTTTGAGGGTGAGGGCTGAGCGAATCACCTCTTTCTGGTAGAGCACGGGGATGGAGCAATGCTTCACCCAGGTCCGCCAGTGTTTGGTCGTTTGCTCCAGGAAATCGTGGCTGGCCTTGACGATGTCATCTTCAATCCCAAGACCCCAAGTCAATGCGAAGTACATCTTTGAGGTGAGCGCGACAGGAGATTCCTCGCAGAGATACGTGAGAGACATGTTGGTGAGCAGGCGTAGGAGCTCCCCACGAATGTCGTATCGCACGTGGCTGCTACCGCGAATCAAGCGGACCGGCTCTTTGTCCCAGCCGGAGACGGGCCGACAGCAGACGCGGATAGAAGGTGTTCCACTCAGTGGTTCCACCATGCGAAACAGCGCGGCCGGTCGGTAGATGCGCCCATATTGCTCAAAGCGGGGGCAAAAGTCGGTGATCTGGAACGAGTCGCCGTTTGGAAGCGAGACCGTAGTCACCAGGATGTTCGTATTCGGCAGATAGCGCTGGGTCGTGGCGACTTTTTCAGGAGGAGCGGGTGAGGAAATTGAAAAGTGTCCCCCTTCCGGGTCCAGGATTCTGCCGAAGACCGGGGGACTATCCGGCCTCGGCAGACACAACCAGTCGATGGAACCTTGGTCGCTGACCAACGCGGAAATCTGGCAGTTGCCGATGAGTCCGTACGGATACATGTGACAACAGTATTTGATTATGCGGCCAAAGTAAACTATCTTGCTCCCATGAATCTCTCTCTGCGATTCGTCCTCCCGTTAGCGTTCGTGTTGGCGTTGATCGCGTACGGAGTGATCCCGCTCGTCGATTCGTTGACGTTGAAATGGTTCGTCCGGGATCTCGAGATTCGGGCCAATCTGATGGTCAGTACGATGGAGGGACCGCTCTCGGAACTTTTGGCATCCAACTCGAAGGACAAGATTCATGCGTACTTCACTCGTATTATGCAGGATGAGCGGCTGTACGCTCTGGGCTTCTGTGATCTGAACAACCGCCTTCTGTATAAGACCCAAACCTACCCCGACGAAGCGACCTGCGAGAGCACAGCCAGCCTAATGCCCGATTCGTTTACCGTGCTGAAGTTGAGCCGGGGGCCGCTGCACATGGTTTCGGCCTCCATTGAATCGAAGGGACACTCGGTCGGACGTCTTCTGCTCCTCCACGACATGAGTTTCATCCAACAACGCAGCAGTGATACGAAGTGGTATGTCTTTTATTTGTTTGCGGGTCTCGGCGCGGTCATCTCGCTGGTAACCGTGTTGGTCGCACACCTCAGTTGGAAAGGGTGGGTGGCGGGGGTGCGAGCCATGCTGAAGGGGGAAGGACTTCTGACTCCCCTGACGCAGGAACAGCAGGCGCCTGAACTGCGGCCTCTGGCGAAGGATTTGCGATCGTTAGTGCAGGCGCTCGAAGCCGACCGTCGGATGCGCGATGAGAGTCAGATTTCATGGACCCCGACCAGCCTCAAGACCATACTTCACGAACAGCTCGCCGGTGACCAGGTGCTCATTGTGTCCAACCGCCAACCGTATGTCCACAACCGGCGAGACCAGAAGATCGAAGTGCAGGTACCGGCAAGCGGATTGGTCTCGGCGCTGGAGCCGGTCATGCGTGCCTGTTCCGGGGTGTGGATCGCACATGGCAACGGATCGGCCGATCGGGATGTCGTGGACGCGCGCAGCCATGTGGGTGTGCCGCCTGAGAATCCCGCGTATGAAATTCGCCGCGTCTGGATAACCACGGAAGAGGAGGCTGGATACTACTACGGGTTTGCGAACGAAGGTCTCTGGCCCTTGTGTCACATCGCCCATGTACGGCCCACGTTCCGCTCGTCGGATTGGAACTACTATGTGGCGATTAACGAACGATTCGCTCAGGCCGTCGCTGAGGAAGCCACCACCGACAATCCGGTCGTCCTGGTACAGGATTACCATTTCGCCCTGCTCCCGAAACTGATCCGGGACAAATTGCCGAACGCGACGATCATCACTTTCTGGCACATTCCCTGGCCGAACGCGGAAAGTTTCGGGATCTGCCCCTGGCGCCAGGAAATTCTGGAGGGGCTTCTCGGGAGCAGTATTCTGGGATTCCATACCCGGGACCACTGCAACAATTTCATCGAAAGTATCGATCGGGTCCTTGAGGCGCGCATCGATCGGAACAGCTCGACGGTGTCGTATGGAGGCAAGCTGACGGCGGTCAACCCCTATCCGATCTCCATTGAGTGGCCCTTGCGATGGATCCAAGGCCAGCGGCCGGTGCCGGAGTGTCGAACGCTGGTGCGGGAGCTCTATGGGCTGCCGCCTGACCGCCTCGTGGGTATCGGGGTCGAGCGGATGGATTACACGAAAGGCATTCTGGAACGGTTCATGGCTGTTGAACGGCTGCTGGAACTCAAGCCCGAATGGATCGGCAAGTTCACATTCATCCAGATTGCCGCTCCCAGCCGCTCGATCATCGAACAGTACCAGCATCTCACGAGCCAGGTGTTTGCATTGGCCGAGCAGATCAACAAGCGATTCGGGCGGGACGGCTACGAGCCGATCTGTCTGAAAGTTCAACACCACGAGCCGCCCCAAGTCTGCGAGTGTTATCGCGCCGCGGATGTCTGCGTGGTCAGCAGTCTCCACGACGGGATGAATCTGGTCGCCAAAGAGTTCGTCGGCGCTCGCGACGACGAGCAGGGCGTCCTGATCCTCAGTCAGTTCACGGGAGCCGCCCGCGAGCTGACGGAGGCGCTCGTGATCAACCCGTACGACATCGATCAGTTTGCCGCCGCGCTCCACGTGGCCCTGACCATGCCCAAGGTAGAGCAACGTGCTCGGATGGGGAGCATGCGTGGGCTTATCCAGGAATTCAACGTCTACCGCTGGGCAGGACGCATGCTCATGGATGCAGCCCGTATGCGACAGCGGGAGCGGGTGATGAAGCAGGTCGGGCGCACGAGCTTGCTGAGTGAATTGATCGACTGACCATGGAATATCTTCTGACGGACAGGGGTAGAAGTGAGCTAGAGGCACTCCTGACGGTTCCTTCTTTGTTTGCCTTCGATTTTGATGGAACGTTGGCGAAGATCGTTCGCGATTGCCACACCGCGCAGTTGGGACGGCCGATCCGCCTCTGGCTCGGAGAACTGGCCAAGCGCGCCCCGACGGCCATCATTTCCGGGCGTTCCGTGGAGGATCTGCGGGCGCGTGTCGGCAACACAGTGCCCTACCTGATCGGGAACCATGGGTTGGAAGGTCTTCATGTGACACAGCAGGTCGTGCAGCAAGCCCGAGACACCTGCAGAGGATGGAAGCAGCTCATCGAAGAGCGATTCGGTACCGAACTAACTCGGTGTGGTGTGTTCGTGGAGGACAAATCCTATTCGCTCTCGTTCCATTACCGGAACGCGGGTCGGAAGGACGCCGCCCGGGCGCTCGTCTTCCACGTCTTAGCCGAATTGTCTCCGCTCCCTCGCATAGTCCTCGGGAAAGCTGTTGTCAATGTGGTGCCGGCCGCAGCGCCGCATAAGGGCGCGGCGTTGTTGGAGTTGATGTACCAACTCAACTGCACCGCGGCCCTCTACATAGGCGACGATGATACCGATGAAGATGTCTTTTCTCTGCCGGACACGCGCATCCTGACAGTGAGGATTGGCAAGAATAAGATCTCGGCCGCGAGGTTTTTCCTAAAAAGGCAGACAGAAATCACAGAGGTGTTGCGGTCTATCGTAAAAACTGGTGACCGAAACACTCGCGTCCTGGAAGGCCGCCACTGACCTGCCCGGGCAGATCAGCTACCTTCTTGAGGACAACACTTTTTGGCATAGCGTGACTATCTAGGATGAGCGTTAGGAAGGTATTATAGACGAGAAGTGACCTGCGGTTTGTTAGTTCCCGTACGACCTCCCACCAGCCACCGAACCCCACAAGAAACCAGCAACCAAGCCCTCGTGCAGGTGGGGGAAGAGGGGGCTGAGTTGTCCTGTCCTGGTAGCAGCGTGGTAGCAGATGGAGATGAAGGACGATGGACAGAAAGTTTTGAAAAGGTTATATGTAAAAATTCCGTTGAAAGAAGGTGACAACAGATGGCACGCCTCACATCAGGAGATCATCAAGTCGCCCTACGTCTGCCGCGATGGTTGTATGAGGATATTGTGAAATGCGCCAAGCAGTCGGGTTGGGATGTTTCTAAGCAAATCCGCTTTGAGCTATCGTCTTTGCGCGGAAAGGCCCCCGTGCCCTATCTCCCCAAACGCACCCCTTCAGATTAGGATCTCGACGCGCTCCCATCCTGTGCGTTCGCCTATTTACCTGATTCGTGCTACTGAAAATAACGGTTGACCTGCGGTTTACTTACTCGCACACAAGGAAAATCAGATGAATAATCAAAATGTTATAAGCCCTGCTACCACGATGCTACCGGCTCCCAAGGCGTCCAGAGCACGCACCACACGTCAAAAACACGGGCTTTCCGGCGTACTCAAGGGCCGATTGCACAAGCTCGACGGTCGGTCAGAGCTGGGTCAAGCCATGTCGGCGTTCAAAGCCGATCTCTTGAGCTCATTGGGAGGCAGCGAGAACCTGTCAGCGCAACGCCTGTGCTTTGTGGATCTCGCTGTGAAGGAATGGTTGATCCTCCAAACCATCGACGGCTTTTTCTCGCAGGCGGGATTCTTTCAGAAACGCAAGAAGACCGCCTATCCGTTACTGGCGTCTAGAATGCAAGTGGCTGACGGTCTCAAGCGCAGTCTCTTGGCTCTTGGCCTCGAACGCAAAGCCAAGAAGATGCCGACCTTGCAGGAACTCCTGGCTATGCCCTCCAAACCCCTCCCAGACCGCACAGAATCGACCGTAGCGGGGTCTTGAGCGCAGAAGACAGCGATGTTTGGCCGACTGATCGGCGCGACCGTGGAAGTCCTCACGGGTTCCTGATTCAAGGGTGCGGATGAATGCGCGTCACTTCACGCTGGACAAGGATGGGGATGGACTTCGAGCGAGGATGAGCGTCGGCCTGTGTGCGTTCATCAGCGAGGGCTTGGTGATAGGCGTCCGCGATGTTCGATTGCAGGGCATCGAGCGTGTGACCTTGGCTCATAATCCCTGGGATTTCGACCAACTGGCCGACATACCAGCCTCCGTCCTTCCAGTATTCAAGCGTCAGGATTAGGTTCGCCATCGTCGCCGTCCTCCCGTCCTGGCCTATTATACCAGACGAGACGAGACGCCCCAACTTCAGCGGCCTGTGTTGAGTGAAACCAGTTAGTTACGTGACCCGCCAGCCATTCTGTATGGAGTCTTCAACCATTCCCTAGTGCGTGCGACGTACGCAAGTGGCGTAGGGAATGCCTGGCGTTATACCGACCCCTCACGACCCGCATTGACAACAAAGTACACAAGGCGCATAGTGAGAATGCAGGATGCGTTACCGGGATCGCAAAGGCGACCGTAGGAACTGGCCAGACCTGATGCGAGTCAGGGCGACATCCGCCATGTAGTCTGGCAAAGGTTAGCCTCACGTAACGATCCAACGGACCGAAAAATAGCTCAGCCGACGTAGAATGCAAGAGGCTGGGGATGATTGGCAGCAATGCCGATTGTCCTCAGCCTCTTTTTTTGTGCCGTTTCCATCACCCACGGAGGACCATATGCCACGAGTAGCACGACAGGCCCAGCAACCCCCACCATCCGAACGCTTCCTCTCCGTCACGGAGGCGGCGGCCATCTATGGCAACTCACAACGCTGGTGGTATCGGCATAAGGAAGTACCTAGGGTCAATGTGGGCTACAAGATCCGGTACAACGAACAAGCCTTGCGAGACCACTTTGCCGCGCAAGCCCTCAAGCATTGAAAGGAACAACCCATGCTCACCACTTCGACCCTCCCACAACCGACGAGCGCCGACAGCATGACCGACGCTGAATTGCACGCACACCTCGCCGTCTTCGATACGGAGATGCGGGATGGCCAGGTCTGCAATTTCCCATATATGTGGCAGACCGCCAAAGAGAAGCAGAGTAAAGACATACAGGGCGATGCGTTTATCGTGGCGCTGGCCCTCGCGAGTCTCACGCGGGTCCCTCGCATAGGAGTGAGCTGTACGCACGCCGCAATTGCCCTTCGGGCATCGGCGTTGAAAAAGCTGTTTGCCGTCGCTGACAAAGTTGGATGGCCTCGGATCATGACGGCGTTGGGGATTACGAGCGCCACGATGGAAAGGCCGACGCGCTGACCATGAAACTTTTCTGGTTTCCCCAACACATCGGCGACTACCTCACCTTGACGCAATCCTGGACGCCCGAACACAAGGGTATGCTCGTGAACCTCTACTGCGCGGCCTGCCAGGAAGACCCGCCAGGGACGTTGCCCGATGATAATGCGCGTCTCAAAATGGCGGCACAAGCCACCCCCCAACAGTGGCGTTATGCCCGTGAAATTGTGCTCTCAGGATGGACCACCAAGGACGGCAGACTTATTTGTGGCTGGCTCTACAAGCATTGTCTAAAGGCGCAACAAACCTCAGAAAAAAGAAGTCAGGCCACGAGAAATCGGAAAGATCGGCGATCAAAAGCACCATCAATTGATCCATCAATTGATACATCAAAAGATCCATCAAACGATAGACAAAGCCTAAAGCCTGTCTCGGAGAAGACAGGATTTAGGATTGCGAGCGTGGTGCCGTTGCCTCTGGCACGTCACCCGCAAGAATCGGACAGGACAGAGTCGGAGCCGGTCAGCCAGAGCTCCCTTGTACAAAAGACGGAAGCCGATTCGGAGCAGAAAGACCCATCCCCTACCCCTTCCCGTTTTTCGCCCGGCCCGCCCGGCCCGTTTGGGGGTCGCAGCACAGCGGACCTGTGGAACATCATGCGGCTGGATTATACAAATAAGACGGATATTTTTTCAGCGAAAGATTTGTTCTACAGCATGAAGGTAAACGGCTCGACCCTTCAGGACATGCTGCGCGTTGTGAAGCTGGAGCAGGAAGACGGATGCAGCGTTAGCTCCCTCGGCACATTCTTGGCGCGGGAGCAATGGCAGAAATAAATGTTGAACAACAGGACAGGCCGGGGCTTATCGAGCGTCGCGTGCCTGGATGCGCTTGAACGGATCCTACACTCGACCGATTCGGCCCGTGAGGGCGCTGGCGTAATCTTCCGTTGGCCCCCGGCCCACATTTACTTTTTACTTAGGGCGTTTTTCGCTGGCACACTCGAACACAAAACATAGCGGATTCCGCCGACCCCGGCGAACGGTAGGTCGGCCCCCTGAGCGAAAAAGTGAGGGCAATCTGCTGCTGCACATTTTCAGACAGCTTCAGGTGCGACGGGCGAAACGACAGGCGACGCAGGGACAAGCGGTATGAACGAACAAGTAGACCCGAACCGATTCTGGGAACGGCTCCAGTGGATTGATGGCCGACCCTTGCCCGTCGTCATGGAAGACTATCGGCGCGACATTCTCAGGCGGGGTGTGTATTCATTCCGGCCTGATGGGAGTCCGCTCTATCGGCGGATTCTCACGGGCCGAGCGAAAAAGAATTCCAAGTCCTCCGACGCCGTGCTCGCCAGTCTCTACAAGCTGATCGTGTGGAGGCCGGAAGGGAATAAAGGCAACGAATGCTTTTTCGTCGCGAGTGATATCGGGCAGGCGAACGATAACCTGGACCTCACCAAAAAACTCATTCGCTGTAATCCGGTGCTCGATGGCGAGCTGGTGATCAAAGCCGATACGATTGAGCGGCGTGATGGGCGAGGGTTCCTCACCATTTTACCGGCGCAGAACGCGCCAGGGTTGCACGGCAAAACATACCTGTTTCTGGTGATCGACGAATTACACACGCAGAAAAATTATGACGTGCTGCAAGCCTTGGAAATCGACCGGACGAGACCGGACGCGCAGCAATGGTTTGCCAGCTACGCGAGTCTGTACCGCCATGCCGGAGTGCCACTGGTCGATCTCCAAAAACAACACGAAGCACAATCAGATCCTCGCCTCTTCGTGAGCTGGTACGCGGGAACTTGCGAAGAAGCCTGTCCCTCGTTGAATGGTCCGCTGGGTCCGACGATGGAAGACATTGAAGACGCCCGGCGCTCGCTGCCCTCATGGATTTTTCGCCGACTCTACGAAAATCTCGGAGGCCAACCAGACGGCGCGGCCTTCGATTATGAAAATATCGAAGCGGCCATTGTGAAAGATCGGAAGGTACTTCCGCCTCAAGACGGGATTGCGTACACAGCCTTTACAGATTTCGGCGCGGGTGGCTCGGACGATTCGACGCTCGGCATTGCCCATGCCGATGCACAGGGCCGCGTGATTCTCGATTGCCTCGTTGACCAAGGCCCACGCGACAAAAAAACCTATTCGCCGGAGATCGCGGTGGTGAAGTTTGCTGAAATTTTGAAACAGTATCGTTGCCTCTCAGTNNGCTTTGCGAAAAAGTGGCCGCAAGACGCCTTCACGAAATTCGGAATTACCTATCTCGTTTCAGACAAGAACCGTTCAGATATCTACGCGGCCTTTGAGCCGATGCTGAACGGGGGCCTTGTGGATCTGTTGGACATTCCCAAGCTGACGCAGCAACTCGTCGGCTTGGTGAGAAAAGGCGTGAAAATTGACCACGGCAGCAACAGTGCGGACCATGACGACTGGAGCAACAGTGCAGCCGGATGCCTCGTGCTGGCGAGGGTTCCCCAGTGGACGAACCCGGTTTTTGTGTTCTGAAGTGTCAACAAGTGGTCTTGTCGAAATGTCACCTTAGTTTATAATACTAAGTGAAGTCTGGCGAACGGCGACGGACGGAGACAGGATTCATTTCCAATGTCTCAACGCACGGCAAAGCCAACACCGAAGCCTTCAACCGACGCCAACGGGATCTGGCGAAGTGTACGGAACCAAGAAGTGAGAACGAGAACATGAGTGCTCAAATTTTGAATGAGATCAAATCAGGCGTCACCTCGATCATGGCCGAACAGGACATGCTCAAGACGCGACTGGACGAATTCGAGAATCTTCAGGGCAAATCGGCCAGCGATGCGAGGAAGCGGATCTTAGCGAACGGAGGCTCGGCAGACCCTGTGAGCTTTATCCTGAAAATGGCGGCGGCGCAGATCCACATGCGGGAAGGCCGAGGCAGTGAGGCGTTTGAACTGGCGGGACTCTCGGCGGCTGAGAAGAAGCTGATTCAAACCTGCACGCAAAAGGCTATGGATACTGGAGCCAGTGGTGCAGGAGGTGGATTCACGGTTCCACCTGACTATGTAAATGCCTACATACAGGTGCTTCGCGCTAAGTCCGTCGTCTTGAAAGCCGGAGCAACGCTCATGGAAGGACTTACGGGAAGTCCCGTGATGATTCCCAAGCAACTCACGTCAGCGAGCGCCGCGTGGTACGGGCAAAATCAGACGTTGACGGCGACGGACCCCAGTTTTGGGCAAGTGCAGATGACCCCCAAGACCCTCGGTGTGAGAGCCCAATACTCAAACTTGCTAGGGATGCTGGCTTCGCCAAGCATGGAGAAAATGGTACGCGACGATTTCGCGGCCATCGCCGGGCTGGAGTTGGATCGTGTGGCCCTTCGTGGCAGTGGAGCCGCTAACCAACCACTCGGACTCAACGGCGTGGCGGGGATCAACACGGTGGCGATTGGCACCAATGGGGGCAATCTCGATGTGGACACCCTGTACGCCCTCATGGGCACCATCGAAGACGCGAATGCTCTGGGAGATAAGTTGGCGCTCATCACCAATCCCAAGGGCGTGCGGAAACTCAAAAAGCAACGGATCGCGCAGTATAGCGGCGACACGGGCGGTATCTACATCGTCGCGCCGTTGTTGACCGATGAGAGCCTGTCAAAGGCGATTGGCTTGACATGCCTGACAAGCACTCAAATTCCATTTAACCTCACGAAGGGTTCCAGCACGGATTGCACAGAGGTGTACGTGGGTAACTGGAGTGAGTTGCTGATCGGCTTGTTCGGGTCTGTCGAATTGCTGGCGACGAACATCGGTGGGAATGCGTGGGCGCAAAACGCCATCGAAGTCCGTCTCATCCAAAACTGTGACGTGGCCGTTAGACATTCGGCCAGTTTCGTATACTGCGCAGATGCCAGTACGGCATACTACGTACGTATACTATGAGGAGCGGGCTGGAAGCAATTCTGGCCCGCTCCGAAGGGACCACATGGAGTTTCACGATAAAATCCGCATGGACGAATTTATTAAATCCTGCACCTGGCGGGACGACCTTCAGGAATGGCTCGATGCGCTCTCGCACTGTGAACGATGGAAGGCCGCACACCCCGACACGGACATTCCTCTACGGGCCGCCGTCGTGTTGCAGCACATGGTGGACGCCTACCAGATTTTGCGCGTGAAGATCGAGGACACGACGTGCCACGACACGCCCGCTCCTCCCGCCGTCACCAACGTCCTCCTATGGATGGCGCGAACTGGGTCCCGTCACACAACCAGGATACGCCTAACCAAGGAATTCGAACCATGACACCTCAAGAACACGCGACACGACAGCGGGCCTACAATGCGACGCCAGCCGGGAAGGCGACGCACGCCCGGTATCAGTCCAGCGTGAAAGGCAAGACGACGAAAGCCCGGTGCGAGCAGCGCCCTACGGCGAAGGCCCGCATTCGGAAATATCAGGCCGCCTATTACTTAATCGTGACACGCCGCAAGCGACGGGAGCGAACGAGCAGATGACGCCGATCTCCACCTTGCTTGAACAATCCTTGGCGGACATGCCAATAGCGGACCTTCCCGCCTTCCTGGGGATGATCGCCACGATTCAAGCACGGGCACAACTGCGCATGATGCAGCGGGAGCCCGTGAGACGCGAAGCCGAAGATCTCTTGACGGTGGCGGATGTGGCCAAGCGGCTCAACATGAGTGCCTATCGGGTGTATGAACTCTGTCGGCAAGGGAAGTTGAAGGCGGAACACTTCGGGAAATCGGTACGGGTGAGGCCGTCCGCCGTGGCTGAGTATCTCGCCAAGCAGGGGGCTTGACAGTGGACTTAGGCGTAACGTATAGTTCAGGCATGACGGGAAAAACCTTGAGACGGATACGAAAGCAGCTCGGACTCACACAGCAGGCATTTGCCGAACACATCGGCGTGACGGGCAACTCGGTCGCCCGATGGGAGCGCGACGAAATGCGGATGCGCGAATCGGCGGTGCGGCTGGTCACACTCTTGAGCAAGTCGGCTTTACCGCCCACGCGGAAAGGGAGGCGCTAGTCATGGCCTGTGTACGCAAACGGCGCGGCAAGTATGTCGTGGACTGGCGAGACGGTGCCGGAGTCCGGCATTGGAAGAGCTTTGACCGGAAGGGCGAGGCGGAGGCGTGGCAGGATAAAGTCAGACCGGAAGCCCGGCAACGTCTGAGGCCGGTGGTGTCGGCGACGATCACGTTGAGGGACTACGTGGACCACTGGAAGATTCTGATTGCCTCAGCCGTCAAGCCGCGCACCCTCGCCCGGTATACGGAAATCCTGACGCTCCACCTGCTCCCTCACTTCGGCGCGGCCCGTGTGCGCGAACTCGACCGAGGACGGATCAAATTGTTTCTGGCCGAAAAACGGAATGCCGGATTGGAAAAGCGCACGGTCCAAAATCTTCAGTCTGTGCTGCGCACCATCCTGAATCACGCGATTGAGGATCAACTGATCGTCGCCAATCCCGCCGCGAAGCTGGGGAAGGCGCTGAAGCTGACCGTCTCCAAAGCCACGAAACAAGAATCTATCAAAGCGATGACGCCGGAACAACGGCAGCTCTTCCTTGCGACCGCCCGCCGTGACGCGCCGCGTTATGCTCCCCTGTTCTTTGTGCTCGCTGGCACAGGAATGAGGTTGGGCGAAGGGTTGGCCCTGCAACCAGGAGACGTGGATCTCTCGACCAAGACGATTCGCATTGCCCGTGCCTTCTCGGAAGATGGCAGTCTTGGGACGCCGAAATCAGGCCACGGGCGCACGGTCGATCTGTCGCAATCCCTGACGGACGCGCTCGGCGCGCATGAGACGACCCACGCACGCGAGACGCTGCAATATGGATGGACGGGACTCCCGCCGTGGTGCTTCGTCACGAAGGAGGGCACGCCGATGGACCCAGCCAACGTGCGCCGGGCGATGCAGCGCGTGTTGAAAGCCGCCGCACTGCCCCTGCACTTCACGCCACACGGTCTCAGGCACAGCTATGCAAGCATTTTACTCGCCGATGGGGTCAGTCCAGTCTATGTGCAGGAACAGCTCGGCCATGCCACGATTGAGCTGACCGTCTCGACCTATGGGCGCTGGCTGAAAAAGAAAGCGCCGGGAGCACTCGACCGACTGGATTCGGTGACGGTGACGCCAAGCGGTAGCAAAACGGTAGCAGCAGCGGCTTTTGCGGGGAGACCAGTGGGGGCCACGTCAGCGAGAAGTCTATCGAATCAAGCACTTGATGTGGAGCTGGCGAGAGGAATTGAACCTCTGACCTGCGGTTTGTTAGTTCGCTGCGGCTCTAAATCTCTTGAGAGGGTCAGCAGTTAGCTGGTCTTGCTACCGAGGTAATCGAGATGGAGTCATGCGAGGCGCGAATCGCTAGCACACTCCAACTGGAGTGGAAGTGGTTTGCCAAGCCTGGCTTAGTAATGGCGGACGGGTCATAACATACCTAGGTATTACAATTTTAGTGGAGGGCAAGCGATCCAACCGTCGTTGGGCACGCTCCTCCGCTTTGAAATTCAAGGGGTTGCTCTGGCGGCCTAGATGTCAGACCAGCGGTTTAGGAATGGAAACAAGACATTTTTAAAAAGGCTCGGTGTTTCAAATGGTTTCCCCATTTTGTATTTGAATACCGAGACTTAGGAACATTCCACTAGTTCTACTGATTGCAGTGGTTCTCATGGATTCGTACCACTTTTAGCACAAATTTAGTACACGCTTTTGGGGTGAACCCCTCCGCTGAGACAGTGTGGAATGAGCCCACGTGTTATTCCCGGCTTTGGTTGTGATTTGGTGCAGGACACGCCGCCGGTCATGCACGAACAGTCGATCACCCCATTGGTGTGTCCCGATACCAGATTCGAGGCCAACGATTCGGAGACGACGTTGCGTCCGGCACCGCTTCGGTGATCCGCTTGACTGAAGTTGTTGGCTGCTGGCCCACGCTGTCGACGGACACGCGGAGATCCGTTAGGCTGCGCTGCAAGGGCACGACCACCGAGGAGGAATCCCCCCTCCATGAAGCACAAACATGCGACAGGAGAAACCAAGGAAGAGCACCGAGCAATCGCATGGCCGAGGAGGCGAACACTTCGGTGCGAGCCTATGGTGTCTATGGAGGGGCGACCAAATCCGTCGTCCTAAAGGAGAAGAAGAACAGGACCGTGTACTGGTTATAGTAGGTGCTCCCTGTCGTCCAATGCGTGGATTGCACGAACCGACCTGTGCCGGTTTCGAAAATATCCAGATGCAACCGCACATGGGCCAGTTGATTCAGTTTTTGATAGAGCGTGATCTGGGGCAAGGCAAAGGGGATGATGAGGCTCTGAATCTGCGGGATACCGAAAAAGGTCTTGCCTTGGTTGGTGCCCATGGCATGAACCAGGATACGGACCAGATAGGTGGCCTCTTCCTCTGACTGCCGGACCCGATACCCCAACGCCCCAAGCCGCCCGGCCACCAGATCCCGAACGAACGCGAGATCCCATGACGGACTATCGATCACCCCGAACCGTTGGTCCTGTTCGTCCATGTGGAGATGCGCGCGATCCGTCTGTAATCCGGTCACCTCCACCCGTATCGCTTCTCCTTCAGGAATCGGCACAGTGACACCCTCCAACGCTCCCTCCACGGCCTGACTCAACAAGAGTTGCTCAATGGCGTTGCGGGGGGTCTTCGTGACTTCCTGCGTCAATGCGCACCCGACACTCAGCAGAGCCACAACGGCAACCAGGATACCAGCCCGTATCCGGACGAGGGCCTTCCTGTCTTTCGACGGATGGGAACGACCAACGTGGAGGTATTCAATAACGTTCTCGCTGGACATAACCGATATTATGCCTATGATGCGGCGCAAGGTGTAAGTCTCAGATGATACTCGAATGACCCCCGTTCGACTCGCGAATTCGCTCGCCTTTGGGGCACACGGTCTCCTCAAGAAGCCGCATGTTTCGCGCGCGTCTTATCCTCGGTCCAAGCGCAGCCAGGAACGTCAGCAGTTTGCCCGCATGGACGGAGCGAGAATTATCAGCACAAGCGACATACCGTCTTCCCAGAGGAACAAACGCACGTTCACCATCACGGCGTTTTGAAGTGCGAAGATGGCGAACAAGATTGCGACCAGAAAACGAGGTTTTCACTGTCTCCACTGATGCTGATGAGTCTTGGCTGTTAGGGAAAATTTTAGCATAAATTTAGCACAGGTTCTGCCTCATGCATCGAGTCCTGATCGGGTCACCACTTCGTACGATAGACAGAACCTTCAAAACGACCTTCACCCTCTTTCTGCCAGCCTAGTCGTTCTGGGGACCGTGTTCAAAAACCTCTCTTAAGGTCGAGAGCGGAGAAGTCGATTTTTCTAGGTCTTTGACGTATCCTTCCATGTGTTCCAAAAACAAATGTAATTGATCCAGGTCTAAAGTGCCGGGTCTTTGCTGCCAGAGGTAGGTGATGAAACATCGGCTTGCTCTTGAGCTGGCAGTAGCAATCAGTTTGATCATGCTCATCGATCTCCCAAGAGCCTGGGCCGTCTTGGGGGACCCAGTGAGTTCTGTGGAAACGGATCGCGTGGCCCTTGCCGGGCAATTGAGCCTGATCCCGGCACAGCTATATGCCATCCAGGAGATCACCACATCGGAACTCGTGGTGAGGGAATATGTGTCGAGAGATACGGTCTTTGCTGTGGCCTGGAAAGGAAGAAGACCTCCAAACTTGGTCTCGCTCTTGGGTGCCTATTTTCAAGAGTACCAGGAGGCAGCTGCCGCCGCATCAAACGGACCTAGGATGCGCGGGATGACCCGCATCCAGGGGTCCCGTGTTGTGGTAGAAGCGGGAGGTCATCCGGGAGATATACGAGGAAGAGCCTATATTCCCTCACTCCTCCCTTCGGGAGTGACAAAAGAGATGCTCCAATGATTCTGAGAGGGTGCAGATCGGTTCTTTTCGGGGTTGCCTTAACGGTGCTTCTGGGTTGCGGAAATTCGGGAAGCTCTGGCCCTTCCGGTCCCTCGGGTCCCAATGTCCTTGCGATCACCATAGATCCCACGTCTGCCGCCGTCTGCACATTTGCCAATGCGCTTTGCACTCAAGTCACCATTTGCCAGCCCGGTACCTCAACCTGTCAAACCATCACGGATGTTCTGGTGGATACCGGATCGTCCGGGCTCCGGATTTTTTCCTCTGCGGTGACGGTCACACTCCCATTGAGCAACCTTGGTGAATGCATGTATTTTGGAAGCGGCACTGAATGGGGGCGCGTTCACACCGTGGACATCGTTTTGGGTGGGGAACCGGCTGTATTAGTTCCGATCCACGTGATCGATCCAACCTTCGCGGGACAATACAACTCCGCTGGGCAACCCGCTTCGAACATCTGCGGTGTGGCCTTAGTCGATTCTAGTCCTTTACAAGCCGGATTCAATGGCATCTTGGGCGTTGGGTTATTTCCTTTCGACAGCGGGACGTACTACAACTGTGCGCCTCTCCCTTGTGCCGCTGTCGCAGTCTCGCCTTCCCAACAGGTCCAGAATCCGGTAGGACTGCTGCCAGTTGATAACAACGGGGTCATAGTCGCGCTGCCGTCTGTGCCCGCCAGTGGATCCCCCTCCCTTACCGGCTCCCTCATACTAGGCATCGGAACAGCATCGAATAACCAACCCTCCGGGGTCACGGTGTTACCGACCGACTCATCGGGCGAAATCGTGACACACTTTAACCCCAGCCCAGGCGTCAGCACGCAGAATGTGGGGATAATCGATTCTGGCTCCAGTGTTATTTATTTCAGTGACTCGTCATTGTCGATTCCGCTGTGTCCAGGAAGTTTATCTTTTCTGTACTGCCCTTCTTCTCCCTTAAACTTCTCGGCAGTCAACACGGAGTTGTCAGGGTCTCCGTCAAGCCTGGTCAGTTTTCAGATCGCCAATCCCATGGCCCTGCTGTCTTCAGGGAATGCCGTCATTAGCAATATAGGCGGACCAGCATTTTCTACGGGGGTGTTTGACTGGGGACTGCCATTCTTTTTTGGCAGGACGGTCTATGTCGGCCTCAGTGGGAAAACGTCCGTGCTCGGCACTGGGCCATTTTGGGCCTATTAGAGGATCAAGCCTTACCAGGGATGACGGTTCCCGAGAAGTGCTTACCAGAAACAGTTGCTTTTGAGTCAGCCATA
>PLBR01000028.1:0-393 GCA_003135435.1 Nitrospira sp.
GGTTGGGCTTGGCCGACTCCGCGAGTCCGAGATGGAAATACGACGTGACCTCTTCGACGCCCACGACGTTGATGTGGCGGCCATTCCACGGTGGATAGTGCCGTCCGCCATTCGAGAACCACAGGACTGTTTCCCGCAGCACGCGCGGGTTCTTGAGCGAAAACCAGACCCAGCCTTCGTCTGTCGCCGTCGCCGCGGTCCATGCGAAGGACTGCGTCTGATCGGAGACGAGCATCCAGATGGCTTCGAAGCCGTCCGCCGTCGGGAACAAAGTGATGTCGGCGGTCCCTCCATCGGCTCTCTGCGCCTTTTCGAGGTCGCCGATGATCTGATTGTTGGCGAGAAGCGGGTGGCCGTCGGGAGGTAGTTCGACGGGTTCCGGCGGTGTCAGGG
>PLBR01000028.1:440-2734 GCA_003135435.1 Nitrospira sp.
GCGAGAATGCGAGTTGCAACGGGCTATCCGCGTGCAGCATTGCGTGATGGCCGATAGGCAGCCTTCCGGTTCCGCCGGCGAGGGTGTGACGCTGATAGACGACGGCCTCTCCTGGCCGCAACTCGACGTGTTTGGTGATGGTGCCACCCATCNNGTCGCGCTGCCGCGCGCGAGGCGCCAGGTCCCGTTGGCGGCTAGGCCGTGGACCCGCGTTTCACCGGGAATGATATCGCTCGATCCGAAAGGCGCGCAAAAGAAATCACCGCGGAGAACGCGGAGAATCGGCGGGGTATCGTCAGGAAGAACTTCGCTCGCCCAAGGCGCGGCGTGCATCGGACGGACCCGGCGCTCGCCAGCGAGCGTGAAGGTGACATCCGAGAGATGGCCACCCGTTTCGGTGACCGCGAGCGAGGCCCGATTCGACCTGAGCGGAAAGAGTCTCATGGGAACCGGGGGCCCTCGTCTCGACCGGCGCGCGATGCCGCGCCGGTCNNGTCCTTCGTGATCTTGTAGTCGCCCAAGCGCCCAGCCTTGAAGGTGGCTCCTTCCTCCGCCTTGATGGCGCCGGAAGCAAGGCCGTAGGCGGTGTAGTATGTGAGGTATCCGAGATCGACGAAGCTCCAGAGAGCGAACTGCGGAGCGCAACCGTTCTGCGTGTAAGCCAGCATTTCTTTCGGAACCCCAAGACCGCTCACTTTGATCTTATCGCATAGCTTTCCATCCTGGAGGGCCTTGGCTGCCGCGACGATGCCGACGGAGGTCGGCGACATGATCAGCTTCATGTCAGGATACTTGTCGACCAGAGCGTTGGCCTGGTTGTAGCTTTGTTCCGACTGGTCGTTGCCATAGACAGTGTCAATCAGCTGAAGCTTGGCGTACTTCGGGTCCTTTAGCGCCTCCTTCATGGCGGCAATCCAGGCATTTTGGTTGGCCGCGTCAGGAGAAGCCGAGAGGATCGCGAACTTTCCGCCATTGGCGCCCAGAATCGACAGGGCCATGTCAGCCATCACTTTCCCGATGTCGGTGAAATCGACCTGGGCAACGAAGACGTCCTCGCCGTCCGCCGAGGGGATCGGCGAGTCCCATGTTACGACCTTGATGCCCTTGGCCTGGGCTGCCTTGGCTGCCGGCACGATCTGGTCACCGGAATTGTTCGACATCATTATCGCCGCAACGCCCTGTGTGGTGGCGTTTGTGACGATCTCGATCTGACCGGCGACGCTGTTGTCAGGGGTGGGTCCCAGGAATTGAAGCGGCTTGGTGTTCTTCAACTCCTTCTCCGCTTCAAGGGCGCCCTGATGAGCCTGATCGAAAGGCAGGATGCCGAGGAATTTCGGCAGGAGGACCATATCCAGCGCTTTGCCGGGTGTGATTGCACCATCAGCCATTGAGGCCTGATTCATCGTTACGGCCACCGCTAAACTGGCAGCGGCCAAAAGATACCTTCTCATGTCGTTCTCCCTTTCCATTTGTCTTGTATATTTTGCGCGATGTTCGGAGCCAAAACCGAAAAAATGAGAAGAGCTCCGATTACGCTTGTTTGGGTATTGCCTGTGATATTGGCGAGACCCATACCGTTGCGGAGGTTCAGGATGACGAGGATCGACAGTCCGACTCCTGCGAGATTTCCCGAACCTCCGAAAATACTTACACCTCCCAGAAGGACAATAGTAATGATATCGAGTTCAAAGCCCGTTGCCATGTCTCCCCGCACAGAACCTAGCCGGGCAGCATAAAGAAGACCAGCCAGCGCGGCGATCGCGCCCGATGCGGAAAAGAGGACCATCTTTACTCGCCTGACTCTCACGCCGGAGTAGCGGGCGGCCTGCAGGTTGTTCCCGATGACATAGACGAGGCGCCCCAGGGCCGATCCGTGCAGGACGATGACGATAATCACGAATAGAACTGCGAAGATGGCAATCGATGTGGTGACCGGGCCGAGCACTGGCTGCTGGCCGAGGGTATTAAACCAANNCCCGCCGATCGCGCGATCCTCGACCAAAATCCTCGCGATGCCGCGATAACCGATCAGCCCAGCAAGAGTAACGGCCAGCGACGGCAGGCCGACATAAGCCACCCAGAAACCGTTGAAGAGGCCTGCGGCAAGCCCGGAGAAAAGGCTGGCAGCGATCGCCAGCGGTAGGGGTGCGCCCATGTGGAAGAGCCAGGCGAGTACGCAGGCGGCAAGGCCCATGATGGAGGCCACGGAAAGATCGATTTCTCCATTGATTATGATGAGCGTCATGACGAGGGCGACGATGATCTTTTCGATCGACAACTGGAAAAGGTTCGCG
>PLBR01000037.1 GCA_003135435.1 Nitrospira sp.
GAGCCCGACCTGGTGCAGGCGTGCGAGCAGGCTGATGGCTGGTTCGAAATCGTCGAAATTGAGCTGGTACTCCTTCAAATAGGCGAGGAGCTGCAGCGTCAGTTTGACAGACTTCACGGGGAGCTCCCGAACCTTGAGATCTTTACTGAGTTCCAAGATCGAGTGCAGATCATGTAGATCACGCCCCACCGATGTCGTGGAGGTGGTAAAGGAGTCGATGATCACATCGGCCGCCTGTGTGAAGGAAATGCGTTCTTCGGCGGCCATCAAGATGAGCCGTGCGCGCGATTCCTCGGAAAGGATGTACGGGGCACTGTCCGATTTCTGATTATTCATGATGCGCCTCCTCAAAAGAATGTGATCGTGCTCTTCCGTGTCGGGAGTGAAGGGGTGCGGACTGGGTGGGGGCCTGATAGGGTCAGGCCGAGGACGGAGGAGCGAAAACTGTTGCACGGCCGTGAGCCAGTCGTGCCGAACCCAGCCGACGGTCTCGGCCAGCAAGCCGAAATTGTGGAACACCTGCTGAATCGCGCGCGTGTCATCATCAAGGAACCCGCTCATGCCTGCGGCGAGGATCCGCAGCATTTCGCTATTGATCCGATCGTGCATGTCCGGGCGGACCACCTCACGCATTAGCCGCACCACGGCCTCACGATGTGCCTGCAGGTCGGTACGCATCACGGGCAATGTCAGCGGGCCATGCTGGATGGCGGCCTCCACCGCACGATGGCCGGTCAGTGACAGATCCGGCATGGGGACCGCGTCGAAATTACAGAGGATCGTGCGCCGCAGTTGCGCGGGATCCAAGGTCGTTTGTTGCTCGAGCGTCGGCTTCGCTCGCGGATTCATCGTAAGAAGCGTGACGCAGTCGATTGCGATCAGGCCGTTTTCATAGGGCACCGTGCGGAGACCGGTGAGAAATGGGTGAACCGCAGCCCGGACCGTCTCGCTGGCTTGCAAGTAATCGTCAAACACGACGAGACGGCTCGACAGCACAGTGCGTTCCGAGAGGAGGTGCCCACCGCTGGTGCGTCGGACAAAGACCGATCGGCCGGATTCCGATGCCAGATCGAGCAGGTTCACGGTTGGATCGACGCCGAGCGTCGCGCAGGCCATGCGACCCAAAGACGTCTTCCAACGTAACGTGCCGCCCATGGCGACAAACGCACAGAGATGGTCCGCATGGATGCCGGCTTGCCGGACCACTACCGCCGCGAGGAGCAGCTCTAGCAGGGCCCGATGATAGGCGGTGGGAACGAGAGAGATCGGGGGGTAATGAAAGTCAAAGACATTCCAGTCGATGTTGGCGAGTCCTTCCGCCAACCATCGCTCTCCGACCGCAGTGGTGGAGTAGCGGCACCCCACTCGCTTGAGTGCACCGGAATCGACTAACTTCCCGATATGCCTGTAGAGTGTGCCCTTGGCGACCTCGCCCGTGAGTCCGGACACTTCGGTCGGGCCTTGTGCGCAAAAGCAGAGGATCAGACGATCGATGCGCCGTCGTCGAAAGGGGCCTGGCCCTCCCTTGCGCCGCGGCTTGGCCTGCTTCATAGGAGGATTCTGGGAAGGCACCGGGACGGAGGGGGCGCGGAGGGGATCTGGGCACGCGAGTGGAAGGTGCTCTGACGAGGAAGTCTGCGGGATCGTGTTCGAAGCCGGGGATGGAACCTCGTCAGACGTGTCCTGTCCGGTGTCAATCTGAAATCCTTGACTTTGTTTTCCCTCTGGCGTCATGATAATTCTCCCTGGTGCAATGTTCACACAGCCCGATCCGATGTCCGTGAAACCGCGTGCCTATTGACTTACAGCAATTTTGGGAGGCCCGCCATGCAGATTAGTGGGCAGGAATCGCAGGACATCACAGAGCCGCTCCTCTCGGAGGAGAAATGGCTGTATGCACAGACGGAATTGCGGCATGCTGAGCGGGTAAAGCAGGCGATCGCAGCCCGCGGCCTCACGGACGTTGTGGACGTGCTGTTCATCCTGTCGGTGATTGATGGCCATGGACTCTTCCATCAGCCGATTCCGGCGCCGAAGCAGCGCAGCAAAGACATCAGGCGTGCGGCAACGGCAGCGGCCAATCGGCTCCGACGACGCATGATGCGGATCCGGGCGGGAAAGATTTCGGTTGCTGACAAACGAGAACAGAGGCTCGCCGAGAAATGGCCTCGACTAGGCCCGGCGGCGCTCACGATGGAGGAAGAGAAAATCCGGTGTGCCACGTATCAGACGATGCGCGGGGGACGGATGGTGCCGGTCAGGGCATCTGCCAATCGTCGGCCTGAGGTCGAACTAACCCATGCGCTGTTGCTGATCGAGTACCGCTTAGAGCATGGGAAGCGCTGGCCA
Source organism: Nitrospira sp. (assembly GCA_003135435.1). Classification (GTDB taxonomy): domain Bacteria; phylum Nitrospirota; class Nitrospiria; order Nitrospirales; family Nitrospiraceae; genus Palsa-1315. The sequence continues at coordinate 2,350 of PLBR01000037.1, forward strand.
CACGCGCAACGGATGTCGTGCCTGACGGACATCGTGATCGCCATCCAAGACCTCCGTGAGGAGATCATCTTCGTGGCGGCACGCGTACGAGATCGCCTACGACACGCGAAGAAGCACGAAGCGCTCCAAATCTGGAAGGTCGAGTATCTGGACGCGTTGAGCGCCATTGTGATCACCGAGGAGATGCAGGACCTGCTGGAGCGGAAACAGCAGTTTAGCAAACTGATGGGGACGCTCTACTCGCCCGCGTCTTCTGCGTCATCGATGGAAGAGGTAGCGGCTCGGATCGGTCCTTCCTTCCACGTGTCTTAAATAATCAGGCATCGTGGCTTGCCAGAGATCTTCTCCTCCCGATGACGCCAGAGACGCGGCCCCCTGACTGATCCCACGTCAGACAATCTAATGGGACTGTGCTGGGACGGATGGTGGGAAAATGGGAAATGGACCGCCCTGTCCCGCAGTCAAAGGGAGTGTCTGTGTGTCGCCTGGCCACGGTGGCGGTGCAGGTCATGAACCGCGACGCGGAATATGTATGATGGCGGGCTCCTGTGAGATGTGATGTGATCCCTCTCGTATCATCGAACACGCGGCGGTCACGTCCGCTCTTCTCGCCTGATCTGTCGTAGAATAAAAGAGCCAGTGTGGAGGTTCAGAGGAAGGGAGGCCTACGATGCGGAACATCCTTTTTGGATTCGTGCTCGGGCTCTTGGTGGGCGGCAGTGTGTGGGCGGGGGGCGGCCAACTGTTTGGTCCAGCGGCTCCAGGCTCTCGGCCGGATCGGCTATGGGAGCAAGACCGTGGCGCGGCTCTCCGGGAGTATCAACAGCAGCTCCAACAGGAGGCAGTGCATGAACGGCAGCTCCATGAGCTCGGGCGGGAGGTCGAGCGTCTCAAACGCACACCGTGCTGAGCAACACAGGGGGTGAGTGCGCGAACGATTTCAGAACTTTTCTGCTGAGTCAGCCAGAGCTGCCCTGCCTTGAATTGGTTTCGGGTTGAATCTGTCGTTTTCACCATCCTACTCCACCCACCCCCAGACCAAGTCTAGCCAAAAAGTTAATCGAAGAGAGTCCACTTATATCACTGTTGACGTGGAAACGCTCCTCCTCCTTCCTCCAAGTCCTCTGGATCCTATGAAAGTATTTAGAGGGCCTCTGCCTTGACGTAGAGATGACTGGAGGCTTGTGGAAAATACAAAAAGAGTGCCGGACAGAGCCAGCCCTCCGCATTGTCGGCCCACCGATACCACACGCCCTCGTATTCTTCCCGGACCTTCTCCAGCTTGACTTGATAGCCAGGGAACGGCTGTGAGGCAAACAAAAGCCGAAACCCCTTTTCTGCATTGGGTATACTTTCGAACATTGTGTCAATCATTTCGGGAATGCCGGACACGAACGGCTCTTGAGACAGTCCCACTCGTAGGTCGTCAAAGACCCAGGTTGAAGCGTGCCGGTACGGCATGATGACATGAATGACATTAGCCATGGACACCACTACCTTCGTTTTGCCATGAACTTATCAGTCTTGACAGCATGTATCAGTGCAGGCGATTAACTTCCATCACAATTTCTTAAGTTGCGGGCTCAGGTTGAAATATGGCCTTTAGGATCTCAACTAAGGAAGGTCTCATAGCCTTCGAACTCTCCGCTATCATGCATCTGCTCTCTTTGTGCCCGAGCGAGTGATTAGAGACAGGCGAAATGGAATATGCCACCGATACCGCTCTAGACCATATGGCAGTGATGGATGAAAACGAAAGTCCGGCCGAGGTACATATAACGAAGAACTGACATTTTAACTTCAAGGGTTTTGCCGGCGTACTACATCGAGAACGGAACTGGTGGTTTACTGAACTGCAGGGAGCCCGCTCCCGCAGCATAGACTAGGAGGCGCCTTATGGATCTATTTGATAAGGCTAGAAAGGACATGGAGGCCGAAGTCAAGGCATCGTTCAAGTGGGTCGTGTTAGCCGCCGTCTTCGGGCTCGTCGTGCTATTGGCGTTTTATGTCATGGTCGTAATGGCACACGCCGACCCTAGCGATATCGCCGTCAGAGTTTCTAGCATTGATTAGCAGGTGTCTCTTTTGCGCGCTATCTGAACCATATACGTCCAGCGCCCGGATTTGTTCAATTCGGGGAACCCGCTTTTTCGCTTTAGGAGGCAGCAATTTGGCCTGCCCTTGGAAAGACGTTCGAAAGTAGAAAAGGGTTGCCTCAAACAACGCTGATTCTGCAGTGAAAGAAACATGGGGTGAGTGACGGGTTTCGAATTTCATCTGACCCTCAGGTCACTCAAGAAGATCAAGCACTTACGAGTGCAGATCGCGGCAAAATCGAGCAAAATAGACGCAAATCTGCAACCAGACGCAACCAGGAATCAGACAAGGAGGGAGCTTGATGAGCACCCGCCTTACCCTCCCCCACCGGCGCAATCACGTCACGTAGAAGGTCAGGATCGCCGACCAGAGTTCACTCTGCATCAGCGTCCATGACGACGCAAACCTGCTGAGGTTTTTCTTCGCCTGAAAGGATCTGACTGCTCCTCTGAGTTGATCGGACGGTACGATGTGGTTCCCCCCTGATGAGCCTCTACCTCCCGCATGGCGCTCCGCCTTCTAAGCCTTTCCAATACTTCCATACAAACCCTTGTCAGTAGAGCTGAACACCGTTCCTAGAGCGGCCTTGCGACGCTTTGACCATTTGGTTCAGCTTTCTGCCATAGTGCAGGCTGTTGCGCATGTTCCATGTTTCCAACATCAAGGCCGCGTTGCGGGACTTGGCAGCGCATGCGAACAAGGTCCTCGAAATGCTCCGCAGGTAGTTCTCCATCCCCGGTCGCCGGCACCACCACGCCGACTGCCTCGTGACACCGCGGCGCTGAATGTCTTCGCCTGCCCCAAGCCGTTCGCGTCCTCGGTCCCACGGCACACTCCCCCTCAGGCTCATCCAGCACCGATGCCGCCTCGCGTGTATCTATTGCAGACGGTCACGCGCCCGTGCTCTAAAAGGTTTTGAAGAACTCGCTCGTTCATTGGGCGAAACCCGCAGATAACACGATTTTCGTCAGAGTAAGTGAAATACCCAGCATGGGCTTTTTGCCTGTCCTGGTCGAAGCAAATGCGGCTTTCTGGCAAGTTGGAGGTCATTCAAGCAAGACACCGGAAATCCACGCTTCGCAAATGGCTAAAAAATGTTTTTCCGCAGCCTGCTAATCCCCGTAGACGACTTTGATGGTGTCTTGCACCGAAGTCATCCAGCTTGCGAACTGAGGGGCTTAGATGGTAGGTGTTACAAAAATTCCAGGCTGGTCAAGGGGAGTTGCTGCTGCTCCCTTGCCGGCCTAGAACTTACATCCGACCTGAATCGGTTTAAGGGGGCAGGTCCATTGGGAATTAGGAGGCAGTCAACTGATAAAAAAGGAGGAGCCATCATGAACTGGGAAGCACCTTCATTTGTGGAAGTGAAAATGGATGCCGAGATCAACTCGTATCAAAATGACTTTGCGGACATCCCCGATATCAAAGAGCCATCTACAGAAGGGCCGGCCATGACCACCCCTCGATAAGATCGAGGGTGGATGTAATGATCGTTCGTATCCTAGGGTCAGCAGCCGGAGGAGGGTTCCCGCAATGGAATTGCGCCTGTTTTAATTGCCGGGGCGTGCGGGAGGGGCTGATCAACGCGATCCCTCGCACGCAAGAATCAGTCTGCCTGAGCGCTGACGATGGAGACTGGTTTCTCCTCAACGCGTCCCCGGACATTCGTTCACAGATTGAGAGCTTCGGCCCACTCCATCCTGGGAAATCACGCACCACACCCATCCAGGCGATTGTTCTGACCAATGGGGACCTGGACCACTGCCTGGGGCTCCTCTCGCTCCGAGAGAATCATCGACTTGTGATCTACGCGACTGAGTCTGTGCGTCGCGGATTCACCGACAGCAATGTCTTATATCGAACTTTGCAACGCTTTGCCGGTCAGGTGACCTGGCGAACGCTAAAACTGGGTGTTGAAGAGACCATGTTGTGCGCAGACGGACGACCGTCAGGATTGACGGTGAAAGCCTGGGCCGTCCCGGGAAAGCCTCCCATTCATTTGGAAGGACTCATCTCGCCCAGTGATCCGGAACTGAATGTGGGACTCAGATTTCGCCAGGCCACCACCGGACGAGTGCTGGCCTATCTTTCTGCTGTCGGCAGGATCACGCCCTCCGTCTACGAAGGGCTGGAAGGCGCAGATTGCGTCATGTTTGATGGCACTTTTTGGTCGAGCGATGAGCTGTCCGCTCCGGGCTTCCTGGAGAAGTCAGCCGAAGACCTGGCGCATTGGCCTGTCGGGGGACAGGGGGGGAGTCTTTCGATGCTCTCGAAGCTCACGGCTCCTCGGCGAGTATTCATCCACATCAACAATACCAATCCCATGTTGAGGGAGGATTCCGCCGAGCGAAAGATCATTGAGGCAGTGGGATGGGAGGTAGCCCGGGACGGGATGGAGGTCAGGCTATGAAGGACGATCAACAGCGAGGTCTACTTTCAAAAGACGCCTTCGTGGAACGGCTCACGCGTGAAGGTTCCACCCGCTACCATGACCATCATCCCTTCCACAAGCTCATGCACAGCGGGAATCTGACGAAGATCCAGCTGCAACAATGGGTGCTGAACCGGTACTACTACCAAACGCGGATCCCGATCAAGGATGCCTTGATCGTGTCGAAGTCCGAAGACCCGAACTTTCGGCGGACCTGGCTCCGTCGTATTCAGGACCAGGACGGCCAACACGAAGGGCATGGAGGACTCGCTTCCTGGCTCGAGCTGGCCCGAGGCCTGGGTCTGGACGTCGAGGAGGTCAGGAGCTTCCGGTCGGTGCTTCCGGGCGTCAGACTCGCCTGCGACGGGTACGTGCAGTTCGTCCGTGATTCATCGCTTCTCGAAGCGGTGGCGTCATCACTCACTGAGTTGTTTGCTCCGACGCTCATGGCCCAGCGCCTCGAGGCGTGGACGCATCATTATCCCTGGGTGAGCTCAGACGCCTTGGAGTATTTTCAGATGCGTATTGCCCGCGCCAGCCTTGATTCGAAGCAGGCCGTTGAATTCGTCGTTCAGCACGCCCTCACGTATCAGCTGCAGGAACGATGTGTGCAGGCCTTGATCAGGAAGACGGAGATACTGTGGCACCTGCTCGATTGCCTGTATATGGCCTATGTCGAACCAGGATCAGGAGGAAAGAAAACTGAATAGGACCAACCGCATGACCGGCGACATAGCCAGACCTCAGCTTAGTCTCAAAGTTCGCCTTCGTTTCGATCGGCGAACCGGTCGCTACCTGCTCTTGTACCCTGAAACGGGTCTTGAGCTGAGCAGGACCGCGACGGAGATTGCGCGTCTTTGCACGGGAGAATGGACGGTCGACGAGATTGCGCAGCATCTGGCTCAATTTCATACCGAGATCTCTCCTGTCGAAATCTCGCGGGATGTGCTCGACTTTCTCAAGACCCTTGCTGGCCGCGGTCTGCTTCAAGGTCTGCAATGAATAACGAGTATCGTCCTTACACGTTAATCGCCGAGCTCACCTACCGGTGTCCCCTGCGATGCCCGTATTGTTCGAATCCTATCGATTATGCACGCCATGGGGCCGAGATCGACACGGACACATGGCTTCGCGTCTTTCACGAAGCGGAGGCACTTGGTGTCGTCCAGCTCAGCTTGACAGGGGGCGAGCCGTTGCTGAGGAATGACCTCGAACAGTTCATCGAGAAGGCGAGCAAGGTCGAGCTGTATACAAACCTGATCACGAGCGGCATCCCGCTGACCTTCGAGCGTCTCTCTCGGTTGCAGGCACTTGGACTCAATAGCGTGCAACTGTCTATCCAAAGTACACGGCCGTCAGAATCAGACCGCATCGCCGGAGCACCCTCCTTCCACCGGAAGCTCGAGGCCATGCAGTGGGTCAAATCGCTCGAACTCCCGCTGACTATGAACGTCGTGCTCCATCGCGACAACATCGGTGAGATCCCGGAACTTATCGCTCTGGCCGAGCGAGTTTCCGCCGACCGACTCGAGCTGGCGAACGTGCAGTATCTTGGATGGGCCCTGCAGAACCGCTCAGCGCTTCTGCCCACTCGGGAACAACTCGAGCGCGCGCGGACCATTGCGGAACATGCACGAGGGCGGCTTCAGGGGAAAATGGAAGTGGTGTTCGTCACTCCTGACTATTATTCGGTTTATCCCAAGTCCTGTATGGATGGGTGGGGACGCCGGTTCATCGTGGTGAATCCAGAGGGGTTTGCACTCCCCTGTCATCTAGCACACACGATACCGGGGCTGCACTTTGAAAATGTCAGACAATGCCATCTCGAAGAGATTTGGCATCATTCATCCAGCTTTAATCAGTTCCGTGGAGACGGATGGCTGCCCGACCCCTGCCGAACCTGTGATCGCCGCACCAAAGACTTCGGAGGATGTCGCTGTCAGGCCTTTCATGTGACGGGGAACGCCGGCGCTACCGATCCCGCTTGTTTTCTCTCCCCTGATCATGGCCGAATCGAATCCGCCAGAAGCCAGGCAAGTCATCTGTCCGGTGTGCCGGTAATGTTCGAATATCGGACAGGTCGAGGGTTCTCCCAAGCATGAGCCGGCGTATGGATATCAGTCTGGTGATATTGCTCGTCCTGGTCGTTTGCCTCGGTGTGTTTGCTGTTGTAAAGGACCGCGCTCTGCCGTTGGAGGGGTTGTATGCAAGTGGCCGGCTGTTTGGGAGCGTCTGGATTGAATTGCTGTTGGGCTTCATGATTGCGGGGCTTCTTGACGTGCTTATTTCTCCCGCTGAGATCACCGCGTGGCTGGGAACTGAGTCCTCCACGCGAGGAATTCTTGTAGGGTGGCTAGCCGGCCTGGTGATTCCAGGAGGACCGTATCTATTGTTTCCCATTGAGGCGAAGATCTGGAATACCGGAGCCGCTCCCGGCGTCTTGATCGCGCTGATTACCGCAAAGTCCCTCGTCAGCCCGATCCGAATGCTGACCTATGAAGCTCCGCTGCTGGGTTGGCCCTTGACCCTTGCCCGTTGTGTGCCAGCTCTCTTCGTTCCTCCGATTATGGGAATACTGGGGCAGTGGGTCTTCAATCTATTCATGAGGAAGTAATTATGAACACGCAACACCGGAACAAAGGCAATACAATGAGTCGTGTTGTTGCGCTGGTATTCTCCTCGCTAATCCTCTTCTTCGTCGAGAACCGGATCGATGCCGGCTCCCTCCCTCTCGATACGATCAAACTGCCCCCCGGTTTTGCCATCACGGTCTATGCGGACAATGTTCCGAATGCACGCGGTATGACCCTTGGGCAGAGCGGCACCCTGTTCGTCGGCAGCAAGGAGAAAGGCGACGTCTATGCAGTCATCGACAAAGACGGTGATCAGCGCGCTGATGCGGTCGTGACTATCGCCCGCGGCTTGAACATGCCGGTGGGCGTCGCCTACCGAAATGGCTCGTTATTTGTCTCCGCTGTGGATCGTATCCTACGATTCGACAAGGTCGAACAACGGCTGACGAACCCGCCCACGCCGGTGACGATTACGGAGGGCTTTCCGAAGGAGGCACATCATGGATGGAAGTTCATCGCCTTCGGTCCCGACGGGAAGCTCTATGTGCCCGTCGGTGCCCCGTGCAACATCTGCGAACCTGATCCCGACCGCTATGCGTTAATCGCGCGGCTCAATCCAGATGGGAGTGGGTATGAGATTGTCGCTCGGGGTGTCCGGAACTCAGTCGGATTCGATTGGGATCCGAGGAACCATGACGTGTGGTTTACAGACAATGGTCGGGATTGGCTCGGGGATGATCAACCACCGGATGAACTCAATCATGCAACCAAGCCGGGGCTGCACTTTGGCTATCCCTATTGCCATGGGGGAACGATCCCAGATCCTGAGTACGGCAGCAAACACGCCTGCCGAGAATTCACGGCGCCGGCCGTCACACTCAGCCCCCATGTCGCCTCACTGGGCATGCGCTTCTATACTGGCACGATGTTCCCTTCAGAATACCGGAACCAAATCTTCATTGCGGAACATGGCTCCTGGAATCGCAGCGCAAAAATCGGCTATCGGATCACGTTGGTGTCACGAGATGAGCAAGGACGTCTCCGCTATTCGGTATTTGCAGAAGGGTGGCTTCAGGGCCAAGAGGCATGGGGACGCCCCGCTGATGTCCTCGTCATGCCCGATGGCGCTCTGTTGGTTTCAGACGATGCGGCGGGAGCGATTTATCGAATCAGCTATAGAGAACAGTAGCAAAAGAGTTTCACGCGCGTAGCCTCTTTCATCCTGTCCACTCAGATGGAAAGGCAGTTGGCTAGATCTAGCGGCAACGGAGGGAGGAGACAATGAGCTTGTATGGTAACCAGTTCATGCTTTCAACGCTTTGGATGGGGGGAGTAGATCGAAGTACATTGTCCCGCCTAAAAAGTGAAACCCCTATTGCTCCTGCGGCCCAGTATGCCAAACCTGAACAGTACGAAAGCATTTCGTGTCATGCATTGATACGACATATTGCCACTCTGTCGATCTTCTGCATCGCATTGGGCGGATGCATGACAGGCACCGCGCCCATGCCTCCTACTGTTTCGGCTCCGCGTCTTCCCGTCCCATGCCCAGCGGTTGCGACAGGCATCGCCGTCTTGACACAACACAACGACAATATGCGGACTGGCGCGAACCTTGAAGAGGGCTGCTTGACCACCGACAATGTAAACCAAGAAAAATTCGGTTTCCTGTTTTCGCGAACAGTCGACGGCCAAATCTACGCCCAGCCGCTTTATGTTCCGGGAGTCGTGATCCCTGACAAAGGCGTCCACAACGTCGTCTATGTAGCGACTATGCACAATACCGTTTATGCGTTCGATGCTGACGATTCACATGCTGATAAACCGCTCTGGGATACGCATCTCGGCGACCCCGTAGACTTCGATTTTATGCCAATGAAAATGTGGTGGATGGGGGCATACAACATCAGGCCAGAGATTGGCATTACGAGCACTCCGGTCATCGACCTTAGGACAAACACGATTTATTTAACCGCGAAGATAAAAACGGGTAGTGGTCCTTTGTGGGGGTTGGTTCTTAACTGGGGAGAGGAGGTTGAGTATCGCTTATATGCTCTCGACATAAGAACTGGCAAGAAACCGGATTTTATGCACTTACGCTCAGAGCTTTCTCCCGACGGGTATGTTGTTATCGAGGCCTACGCCTTCGGAGACGGAGAAGGAAGTAAGAACGGGATTGTACGGTTCGATCCCGTCTACCAGTTGCAGAGACCCGGCCTATTACTCGTGAACAGTTCGGTGTATCTCGCGTTTGCCTCTCATCAAGACACGGAGCCTTATCACGGTTGGGTTCTTGCGTATGATGCGTCGACTTTAAAACAAACTGCTGTTTATTGTTCGACGTGTACCACTAAAAAAGCAAGCGAAGGAGGTATCTGGCAATCCGGAAACGGACCTGCTGCCGACGAGCAAGGGAACGTGTATGTCATGACAGGCAACGGCACGTTTAATTACGAGACCAATGAGTTCGGTTCAAGTTTCGTGAAGCTCGATCCTATTCTTTCCGTAAGTAGCTGGTTTACTCCTTCGAACTATAAATGCCTCAACATTGTCGACGCGGACCTGGGGTCCGCTGGTCCCCTGCTCATTCCAGACACAAATCTCTTAGTCGGTGGGGGCAAGGAAGGAGTCCTATTCCTTCTAGACCGAAATGATCTAGGCGGACGCCAACTCCCCACCGCCATTGCAGCCGCTAAGCCATGCACGGATGAGTACAAGGGGAGCAGCCAGCCGCCCCTGGATAGTTTCCAGGCTGGGCCGCCTTGGGAAAAATTGTCTCTTTTTTATACTTTCTTAGCCCTCCTCTATCCAGACGTTAATTCCTTCGGTTATCATCACATCCATGGCTCACCCGTTTTCTGGAACAGTCCTCTCGGTAACCTGATTTATGTATGGGCAGAACGCGATTATTTGCGGGTATTCCGACTTGACCCGTTGACCAAAACGTTCCCGGGGACCGCGCCCGCGGGAGACCTTCCGCGTGCGACCTATCGGAACGAACAATCTACTAAAAAAGGCATGCCAGGCGCGTCGCTTTCTATCTCCGCAAACGAGAGTGTGGCGGGAACAGGAATCATCTGGGCATCGCTCCCAAACCATGACAAAGACGCGCTAAGAAATATCGTTCCTGGAGTATTGCATGCCTTTGAGGCTGCGCCTAATGCAGCCAGGTGTCCCCTACTAGAAGATGCCAACTCCAATCCTTCCGCCTGTACTGAGGTGACCCGGAAATAACGG
>PLBR01000026.1 GCA_003135435.1 Nitrospira sp.
GGGGTGGACCGTTTTGGCGCGTCAGCGCCAGGGCCGGTAGTCATGCACGAGTACGGATTCACGGTGGACCACGTCTGCACACGAGCGCGGGCCTTGCTGGAACGGACCCATGCCTGATCCATTGTCAGAGTTGCCACGGACGCCCGAACCCATTGGGGTCGCCGCCGATCATGGCGGGTTCGAGTTGAAGCACCACCTAGTCAGGACATTGCAGGGGGCAGGCTACGACGTGACCGCCTCGTCGACCGCCAGCCGAAGCGATACTAAACGAAGTCTTAACGGGAGATGATACCGATGACTCAGGAGTTCAAGGCAGGAGATCATGTTGAGTGGAATTCGGAAGCAGGCCGTGTCCGTGGCACAATCAAGAAACGTATCGCCGCTGCAATTACGTTCAAGGGGTATACCGTCCGCGCCTCGAAGGAGGAGCCGCAGTATTTGATCAAGAGCGACAAGACCGACCACATGGCCATGCATAAAGGTTCGGCTCTTAAAAAGATCAGCAAAGCAAAAGTAAACGTGGGTCAATATGATCGATCCGAATAATCGCGTGGCATGTCGTGCTGCCGCCGTACCCCATCACCGCTGTAACAAGTGAGTGTGTCCCGGATCCGGCAGACCAGGTAGACCTATGAGCAGCAGGAAACTATCTGCCGATGTCGAACTGGAGCTGCTTCAGCACGGAGCCGTCAGCTACGTTCTGCATGAGACAAATTCAGCCAACGGGCTGGTGATCGACAAGCTGGCAATGGATTGGCCTGTCAGCATGGCCGCCACCGGCCTCGCGTCGGCGGCATACCCGGCGGCTGTCGAGCGCGGAGTTATGACGCGAGGGGAAAGAAGTGAGTGCCGCCTAAGCCGGCAACGTAACAGGACGTCCAGGAGGACTCTCTAGAAGAGGGGATAATCGATGAGTACTACGGTTACGTTGCCGACGTTTCTGTCCAAACTGAACAGTCGGCAAGAAGTTGCCGAGGGCACGATGGTCTTCCGATTCGAGAAGCCAGCCGGCTGGGCATTCAAGCCCGGTCAGTTTGTCGACATGACGTTGCTGGATCCTCTGGAGACGGACTCAGAAGGTAATACGCGAACGTTTTCGATCGCGAGTGCTCCTCATGAGGAGACCCTCATGGTGGCAACCCGCATGCGTGATACCGCCTTCAAGCGCGTGTTACGGGCCATGCCCCTGGCAACCACGGTGAAGATCGAAGGTCCGTTTGGCACCCTCATTCTCCAGAACAATGCCGCGCGCGCGGCTGTGTTATTAGCCGGTGGGATTGGCATCACACCGTTTCGAAGCATGCTTGTCCATGCAGCTAATGCCACGCTCTCGCACCGCATGTTCCTGTTCTATTCGAACCGGCGACCGGAGGACGCTCCGTTCCTCGACGAACTTCAGGCGTTGGAAGGCAAGCATCAGCACTACACGCTCATCGCCACCATGACCGAAATGGAGAAATCACATCGGCCCTGGCACGGCGAAATGGGCCAGATCAGCAAAGAAATACTTTCAAGGTATTTGAAGGACGCACTGTCACCCAGCTACCACATTGCTGGGCCGCCGGGGATGGTGAAGGGTCTCCATACGATGCTCACTGAGATCGGCGTTGATGATGCCGACATTCGGGCGGAAGAGTTTGCTGGCTACTGAGCAGACCGCACCTTGCAGTAATGGGGCAGTACATGAGGTGCGACCCTCCATGAGAAGGAACGCTGAGTCCTCAGGAGGAACGAATGATGATGAACGCTAACCCGACGAAACAAATTACATCGGTGGTCTTGAGTGCGCAGAGCCGTTCTGCAGACAGGGCGATACTCGTACGGTTCCTGGATCCCTAGAAGGAGGTTGGGCTATGTGGTTCTCAACACTCTCGCGACTCGTCTTTTCCACCTTGGCCATGATCGCCATGGGGTCCGTCCTCGCGGCCGGATTGATCATGGTGATCCCGAGTGAGGCCGCTGAAGAGACGACTCCTGATGACTATCCGGGACATTTGGTTCTCCTACCCGGGGAACGCATTGTGCTGGGTACCGTAGAAGAAATCGCCGAAGGGATGCTCAGGGTCAACATCGGTGAACTCGAGCCGCGGTTTCTCTCACTCAAGCGCGCGATCGAACAGGGAGAGTGGCCGATCAAGAAAGGTGATCGGGTCGAGATCGCGGTCAGTGCCGAAAATTTCGTGGTGGACTATCACCCCATCAATGCCCCTGGGTGGCATCGTCTGATCAAAGGACGTCTCGCGCAGCCGCTTATCGTGGGCTATGGCTGGGCGGTGATTCGTACGGAAGGGGGAAAAGAAGAAGCCTTCGCCGTACAGTCCTTGGCCCGACTAAAAGTAGCGGCCATGCCGATCGACGTGCCGGCTCTGTTTCTGATCGGGGAAACCAATCAGATTCTTGATGCCACGTTTGGCAACGAGCAGGATCTCCAACATCATGCGCAGAAGTGGAAGCGGGCCGTTCCTACAGCGCCAGACCGTCAGCTTGAAGGCACGTTGGTGAAACCTCCGACCATCGTGGTCACCATCCGTGGGAAAGACGGCAAAGAGCAGCAGTACGAGGTGAGACCATTCGTCGAGGAGCGACTGGCCAAGGTGCCACAAAATGGAGACGTGATTCTGCTTCTCGATGGCGAAAACAAAGTCACCGATCTCACGGTTCCGCTTGGCAAACGCAAGTGACTTCCATTGGGGACGAGTGGATCCACATACGACCGTCGGAAAGAGTGAGTCGTTCGTGGGCAATGTCCAGACGCCATTGCCATCCGAGAAGATAACGTGCTGGTCGATACAGTGAATGCCGTCTTGACTTCACGATGGAGCCCGTTCTGAGGACGGGCTCCAGTGCTCCGCTGGATACGGTTGGCATCCAGATGCGTGCATAGATGTGCTCTTGTCAGTCAGCGCCCTCATGACGATCGTCGTCATGAGGGTCGGCGTCAGGCCGGAAGACAACCTGACGACTATTCGATG
>PLBR01000201.1:0-9549 GCA_003135435.1 Nitrospira sp.
CTATCTGGTGTGGGCGCAGGAGACTTGAGAGGAGCTGTCCCTAGTACGAGAGGACCGGGATGGACGGACCTCTTGTGATCGAGTTGTCACGCCAGTGGCATCGCTCGGTAGCGAAGTCCGGAAGAGATAATCGCTGAAAGCATCTAAGCGAGAAGCGTGCCTCAAGATAAGCTCTCCCGGGGCGTAAGCCCCCTAAAGACCACTTGTAGACTACGAGTTTGATAGGCTGGGTGTGGAAGGCCCGTGAGGGCTGTAGCTGACCAGTACTAATCGGTCGTGCGGTTTAACATCATCATCTTTGCTCCTGATAGACATGGTCTTACGCGCGCAATAACGCGCGAGTGCTGAGTTGAGAGTTATGAGTACTGATTTATTTCAGAGTAACTCAAAACCAAGAACTGCGAACTCAGGACTCGAAGGAAGTTCCCGGTGGCATTACCGGAGGGGCCACACCCGTTCCCATCCCGAACACGGAAGTTAAGCCCTCCAAGGCCGATGATACTGCTGCTGTGAGGCAGTGGGAAAGTAGGACGCTGCCGGGTTACAAAAAGGCCCGCTGATCGAAAGGTCAGCGGGCTTTTTATTGTCTGATTCATGTTTACGCGTCAGTTGCCATGTTTTCGAGCACGAGGCTGACGACAATCGCCTGACGAATAGTGACCAGGGCATGTGCTCTGTGATATCAGTTTCTCCCATGTTCCATCCCATTCCTCCAGGTTGGCGATCCTTACTCAAAGATGAAACGCGCAAGCCCTATTATCGGGCGCTTGATGCGTTTCTTGAAAAAGAACTCGCCGGTGGGCAGACGATCCTGCCAGCCCGCAAGGACATCTTCAACGCATTAGCATCAACATCGTATGACCAAGTCCGCGTGCTGCTCGTCGGTCAGGATCCATATCCAACTCCTGGTCATGCCCATGGCCTCTGTTTCTCCGTACAACCGACCGTTCGGCCGCTGCCCTTTTCCTTGCGGAACGTCTATCGGGAGCTCCATGATGATGTTGGATGCCAGGTTCCCAATAACGGGTATCTGGAACCTTGGGCCAGACAGGGCGTCCTTCTGCTCAACACGGTCCTTACGGTCCGAGCGTACAAGGCCAATTCGCATCAGGGACGCGGCTGGGAGCGATTCACTGATCGCGTGATCGAGCTGGTTGCGGCGAAGCAGACGCGGGTGGTTTTTCTCCTGTGGGGACGGGAAGCCCAGAAGAAGCGGGCGTTGATCACGGAATCGCACCATACCATAGTGACCTGCGCACATCCCTCGCCCTTGTCAGTCAGAAAGTTTTACGGGTGCCGGTGCTTCTCGCACATCAACCGAGACCTTGCCGATGCCGGGTTACCTCCGATTGACTGGCAGATTCCAGATGTCTGAACAGGATGCTGAAAAAGTCCGCCAGCGGCGTTCTCGGTTCATCGAAATCCTCAACGTACCCCTGAGGGTACGCCTCCGGTTTCGATTCGCCTGCGGCCTTGCTGGACGGCCTTTTTGAGCATCCCGCAAGAGTGTTCTTCCATTGGACCAGGTCTGGGACCCTCGAAGTTCTCGCGTGCCGAAATGTTTGTTCTGCTGCCTGCTAGTTAAGGCACACCGCTCAGCACAGGTGGTGCTTTCGTGATCGAGGAAACGATGAGAGAGGGGAGATGAGCCGCATTTCGAAAGCGATTCTCTGTTGGAGTAGTGGGAAGGATAGCGCCTGGACACTCCATGTGCTGCGTCAGCGGCAGGAGGTAGAAGTCGTCGGACTCCTGACGACAATCAATGAGGTGCACAACCGTGTCGCCATGCACGCGGTGCGTGTGGCACTGCTTCAGGCACAGGCAGAGGCGGTGGGATTACCCCTGTGGACCGTGCCGATCCCAAGTCCTTGCAGCAATCAGCAATATGAAATGGCTATGGGAACGGCGATAGAAAGAGCGCTTGTCGATAGCGTGACCGTGATGGCGTTCGGCGATATCTTTCTAGAGGAAGTGCGCCGGTACCGGGAAACGCAACTCGCGGGAACCGGTCTGACGCCGCTCTTTCCGATCTGGGGCCTGTCCACCACGCTCCTTGCGCGCGAGATGATCTCGGCGGGCCT
The DNA here is from genome assembly GCA_003135435.1 of Nitrospira sp. Classification (GTDB taxonomy): domain Bacteria; phylum Nitrospirota; class Nitrospiria; order Nitrospirales; family Nitrospiraceae; genus Palsa-1315. The sequence goes on from PLBR01000201.1 coordinate 2,082, forward strand.
CCGGGCACGTCCCACCTGCGTGGATCCGAAACAGATTCCCGCGTCCTTCGTGTGGCGCGAGTTCGATGACGCGTTGCTGGCGGATCTTCCCGCGAGCGCCGACCCTTGCGGAGAACGTGGCGAGTTTCACACCTTCGCCTATGCCGGTCCCATGTTCCGCCATTCTGTGCCAATTCAAACCGGTGAGATCGTGACACGAGACGGATTCGTCTTTGCGGACCTTCTTTGAGTCATCATCCAGCAGGATGCTGAAAACGCCAGCCAGCGGCGTTCTCGCATCGCTCAGAGGCTCAACGTACCGAAGCGTACGCCTCGCCTCTTCGCTCGCTGCGGCCTTGCTGGATGGCCATTTTGAGCATCCTGCTCGGTGTGTTTCTGTTGTTCAGGATGTAGAGACCAATGAAATTCCTGCATGAGCACAGAGTTTTTCCGCAGCCTGCTAGTCGTTAGAGCCAGCTCCTGTCTCTCTCGTATTGACTCTTCCCTCTGCGCCCTGTAAAGTGAAGTACGACGTATTGAGCCACGCCGACTGTCCCATCTCTCGCACAGCACTCCCTCCTACGTTCCCGTGCGTCTGATTCTCCGGTCTCCGCCGCTTTTACGCCAGAGTGCGCATTGGTTGCCGCACATTCTGTGGCCCACTCAACTGTCTCTGACGAGCGCAGTCGGTGTGGGTGCGTTCTGTCCAACCAATGGGATGCATCGGTCATTCTGTGTCTACGTCTGTAATCAGCCATGCGAGAAAGGAGAGCAGATGAATCAAACACAATTCAACGCGTTTTGGGGCCAACTTAAGGCGCCACTCAAAGCGAAGTGGGAGAAGTTTACGGATGCGGATCTTCTGGAGATCGAGGGCAACCTGGGCACGTTCACCGCTGTGCTGGAGAAGCGGTATGGCGCAACCCAGAATGGCGAGGTCAACACCTGGGCCAACCGGCGCTATTCCCATTGGTCCGGAAACTATACTAGTGCGTACGCAGACCCGGTAAAGAAGGCAGTCTAACGAACCGCGCGGGCTGATTCCACAGGGATACGGTGCCTGATATGCAGGCCCATTTGTGAAGCGCGCGACAGCAAGAACTCTGTCAGCAGAGAGGAAAGGATCGATCCATGAAAAAGATTGTGATCAATAAGAGCTACGGCAAGTTTTCGGTGAGTCACGAGGCGTTTCTACGATTGCGTGAGCTGGGCCAGCAGGACGTGCTCAAGGAAATGGATCTCGGAGCCTACTGGCCCGAGGCGGCGACGCCGAGAGAGCCGAGTCTCAATCAGTGTGGAAAACTGATCCCGCGTGATGACCTGAAGTTGGCTCAAGTCGTGGAGGAACTCGGTGGGGCTGCCAATGGTCATGGCGCAGAGTTGCGGGTGGTGACGATTCCGGACGACGTCCGGTGGGAAATTAGCGCCGTGGGCGGGAGAGAGCACGTCAGCGAAGCGCACCGGACCTGGGCGTAACAGCCTGAGATCGAGCGCTTGTCTGCAGGATTGTGACGATCAGTGCAGGTAGGATCCTGAAAAAGTCCGCCAGCCTATTTTGTTCATGTGATCTGTTCGGTTTGTCTGGTTGAAGTAGAATAACTAGATGGACCAGATAACCAGATGGATGTGACTAGTCCAAGACGTGCAGGCCATCGAAGTTCTGCTCTGTCGAAATGGTTTTTCCGCAGCTTGCTAGCCGTTGGAGGGTGCACCTGAAGACCTGGTAGTTCCAAGACGAGTAACCCCAAGCGAGTTCCCGCAACTGAATCAAGCCTGCGTCACCATCGCTGGCCAGCACTACCGCCCCAAGAACCGTTTCTCAGGCCCTCGCAGGAAGGCGTCCCTGTGTTACGTCCTACGGCCCCTCCAGCAGCGACTTGGCACGCTGAAACGCGTTGGTTCTCGCTTCCCATTCCGTGTCGTAGCCTTTCGACAAATCCTGGCCGCGTAGGCCGCCGTCAAGATGGCTGAACCCCGGAATCGAAAACTTGCACAACCATTTGCCATTCTTGATCTGGCTAGTGACCAAGATAACTTTCTGGCCTTTGGCGTAGCAGGTTTCTGTCATGGTTGCTTCCGACTCGAGCAGGATGCTGAAAAAATCCGCCAGCTTCTCATGTGCGTGGCAAGTACGCCAAGTGAGACAGGCGCAATCCGAAGTTCGAAATTCTTGGTTCGAAGTTCAGAAAACTGTGAACTTCTGACCTCAAACCTTTGCCCGTCCCGCCAGCCTCGCGTTTCGCGGGCTGCCGCCTGTTTCGCATTCTGATGCTAGGCCGGCTTGACGAAGCGATCCGGTGCCAGCACGCTGTGCAGCGATTGTGTCACCGCGCGGCGATAGGGTGCCTTCTGTCGCAGCATGATGACGAGCTCTTCATCGTCGATCAGAATGGACAAGTCGCTCTCGGTCACGAGCTGCCGATCCGGCGCCCCGATATTCATGCGATATTGCGTCTTCCCGTCCGGATTCCGGTTGGGTCCGCTGACAATCTCGGTGAGCCCATCGATGAATCCGACATGTCCTTCATGCCGGTGCTTAACCTTCGTGCCATCAGGAATGCGGACCCAGGCCTTGGCTGTTCGTGGCTGCACGGGCTGCACGGGCTTCACGGGTTTCGCGGTATTCATGGTTATGGTCTCTCCCTGTAATCCGTTATGGAGTGAAGAATAACTGCCAGTTTTCCATCGCCCACCACCCCGTTGCGGAGATGTCGAAGCGCCTTTCCCTTGCGAGTGGCCTCAAATCAAGAACGAAACGAATCAGCACGTCGTTGACGGAGGAACAGCGGAGACTACAGGAACGATCCCGTGGGGGCGTCATCAGTACGGAAGGAGACGCGAAGGATAGGATAGCACCCATGGTCCAAGGATTGACCTCGCATTGTAACACAGACACATCTGCCATAGCGAACAACGCGGCGAATACGCCGGTCACTCAGATCCTCACCCCGCGACGTTTGGTTTATTTGGCTCATTTGGTTCGCTGAACGAAACAAACCAGATTGACCAGACCAACCAGATAAACCAAACAAACAGGCTCCGCCGCTCGGCCCTCCCTCGCCCTACGACGCGGGCCTGGGCTCCGTGGTTTCGGCCTTTATGAGGCAACAGTGCTTGTATTTTTTGCCGCTGCCGCAGGGACAGTGCGCGTTGCGACCGACACCCTGACGACGCCGGGGCACCAACGTGAGCAGCGACCCCGTGTCTTGGTGAAACATGTCCCGCAGCATGGCGTACAAGGTGGGATCGCGACGTTTCAAAACCTCGGGCGACGTGAAGAAATACTCGGCCAACACCGCGAAGAATTCGTGTTCGTTCGTATAGGCATAGGCGCTGAAGTGAGCGTCCNNGGCATAGGCGCTGAAGTGAGCGCCATGTTTCGACGGCCGAGCCAGTTCCCGGGCCACGTACCGCACCCACTGCCGGACCACCATCCAGGGCACCTCGGGCGGGAGCCCATACTCACTTGCTTCCTTCTCGACCAGGTGCGCAAACTCATGCACCCCCACATTATGGTTGCCTGATTGATGGTCGAATCCAGCCAAAAGAGCTGGCTTGGAGAGAATCATCACCCCGCTCAGATGATGCAGCCCGACCATCCCAAGAATAGTTTCGTCGGACCCTCCATGGCTCTGATAGGCGTCGTCGAACGCATCCGGATAGATCAGCACCTCGCGCAGCCGATGGTATTCCCAGTCGTGGAATCCGAAGATCGGGATCGCCGCACTCGCTGCCACCAGCACCCGAATCGTGTCGTCCACCTCCGTGCGAATGCCCGTGATCCGGACCTCGTCGAGAAAGATCTGCACCAACTGCCGGAACTGCACCTTCCCCACCTCGTCAAGCGCCTCGAAATACGCGACGTGTGCGCGAAGAATCTGTTCCCAGTGGTCAGGAAACGACTGCTGCATCACCGCCACCCGCCGGAGACACCGTCGCCGCACCCACCAGTACGTGAAGGGAATCAGTCCCAGCAGGAGCCACAGAGCAGGGGAGAGCCAGGCCAACAATCCCGCCGCCCAGGCCACCAAGGCAGTGGCAACAAGGGCCTGCCGCTGGTTTCTACGATTGGCCTCCGTCGTCACGATCATCCCCGTGGCCTCCAGTGTGAAAGTGCTGCCGAGCCACGATTCTACTCCGGACGAGCCTGTGCATGTCGCGCTGGTTCATTCGGTTTCTGTGGTCTATCTGGTTCCCTTGTGCGATAAACCAGATAAACTTAGCCCCTCGCGCCCGTCCCGCTCTTCTCGCCCTTTGCCCCACAGACCTGACAGACCGTCTGCGCCCTCACGCCTCACATTTTGCCTTTCACGTCTAACATCTCACATCCCCTGAAATGCGGAGTGATTTCTGCTGAAGAAAAGGGTATCCTGGCGACAACGAGACGTCGGAGTCACAGAGGACGCAGCCCTTTGAGCGATCGCGTGGAGAACAACACAACGAGGCGAGCCATGAAGGTCCACACCGCAACAGCTGGGATGCTGTGTCTCGCCACCCTCACCACCGGCGCCTGTGTAATGCGGAGCACCTACGACGTCGCCGTCGCCGATCTCGAAGCGACGAAAGCCGAACTTGGCAGCGCCAGAACCCAATCACAGGCGCTTACCGAACAAGTCAGCGAACTCCAACAACTCAAGATCGACCTCGCACGGCAAATGGAGGCCGCCTCGTCGGCACTCCAGCACGGCAAGCAGAAGATGGAAACCGAGCACACCGCCTCGCAAGAACGGCTGAGCAAACTCGCCCGCACGATCAGTCAGCTGACCGCCCAACAGCACAGCCTGCGATACGCCCTACAACGTGCGAACGAAGAGCGGCCCGCACTGCAATCAATGGTTGAGAGGTATACGTCCAAACTGGGTGAGGCAGACGGACCCAGAGCGCCACTATCCCCTCCGCCGATCGCGCCGACCAGCGGACAGGCCGAGACAGCCCTTGCCCCATCAACACAAGTTGCCGCTCAAACAGATCCCGCTCCCAATCAGACAGTAACGACATCGGCAGTACCGGCCGATGCAACCGCCGCACCGCCGCAGCCGGCGAACAAGCAGACCTCCGAGCCAGTCGGAGGGGGTTGGTTGTCCATGCTCAAGGGATGGATCGTCTCCCTCTGGCAATCGATCATTTCCTAGCAGGATGATGGATAATCCCGCTAGCAGCGATCAGTTGGTTCATCTGGTGTATTTGGTTTCTCTTGTGTGTCTGGTCTCATTGGCTTCTCTGGTGTTGTGGTTTGTGTGGCTTTTCTGGTTCAAGCAACGAAACAAACCAGATCAACCAAACAAACCAGATCGACCAGACCGACCAAACAAACCGTCTCCCCCCTCACCCCTTGAATCACCGCCGGACTCTTGAGAACATAAGAGCACGCGTCACAAGAGACCCGTCACGAAGGACGCACTGTGGCATCCTGACTCCTTAACGGCACATGCCATGACTCACCGCGCGACACAGTATAAGAATAGGGCAGGGCGGCACCGCCTCGGGATGTGGTGTGCCGCCGGTCTGCTGGTCCTCCTCGCCGGCTGCTCGCTCACTCTCGCCTATCGCTATGCCGACTCGATCATCCTCTGGCAGGTCGATCACTACTTCGATCTCACCTCAGAACAGCGCCACGACCTGGCCCTGCGGCTCACACCTCTGCTGGCACGGCACCGGCACGAAGCCATTCCTCAGTATGAAGCATCCCTCGTGCAGATCCGGCAACGACTCGAACAAGGGCTCACGAGCCAGGATGTCGACTGGGTCTATGCGACCTACGATCAACTGCGCGCCGACCTCTTTAACCGGCTCGTCGCCGATGGAGGCGTCTTTCTCGCCTCCGTCGATCCCTCACAGGTGCGGACCCTCGAAGAAGCCTTGCAGAAAGACCACGACAACGCCACGCGCCTCGTGCAAGCCCCCGCGCCAGAGCGGCTCAAGAAGCGGGCGCATGCCACCATCGACTGGCTGGAAGACTGGCTGGGGTCCCTGTCCAAAGACCAACAGGCACAGATCCGCGAATGGAGCCTCGCGCTCCCCGATACCCGACAGGTCCGGGTCGCGTACCGAGAACAGCGGCAGCAAGAACTTCTGGCCCTCCTCCATCAGCCCCGCACGGCCGACCGCATCGCCAAGGAACTGCGCGCCATGCTCGTCTATCCGGACCAGACCTCCCCCCAGGCCTATCAAGACGCCGACCGCCAGATGCGCGCCGCAGTCAAAACCATGGCCCTCGCCATCGATCAGCGACTCAGCGCCGACCAGCGTCACCACGCCGTGACCAAGCTCCAACAGCTCATCGACCAACTCCACGACCTGCAGGCCGAGTAGGGTGCGAGAAGCTTCTCACGGTGCCGGGGGAGTATGGCTGCGGTTCCTCAGAGTATGCTTTTTATTGAGCTGAAACGTACCGCCCTTTTGCAGGGGTGCATGGTCGCTTTCGATGCGGCTGTACCACCAGCGTCCCTCCCCTTCTGAAAAATCGGGGGAGAACTCGACCATAAACCCGCCCTCTCGGTCGTTGTCCTTCTGAAACCACCTGCCGTACCAGGTATGATCGATAAGCGCGTGTGTCTCGAATCGCCCGTGTTTCCACTCATAGTGACCATTACCCCGCTTGTCGAGTGTCAGCCGGACGACGGCGTCCTCTATATACTCCCATTCACCCGCGAGGACATGGCGGTCACCGGGCCGAGCCGCCGTGGATGAAGGAGGGGATTCCAAGGGAGCATCCCAATGCACGGCCGGGTTGGCGCAACCTGCTGCGAGCAATACGCAGGCGAGAAGGAGAAGGGCATTCCCCGCATCCCCTGCCCAGACGATCGACCATACGCGGGCAGGCGCATTCGGTTGACCGGTCACGAGTACTTCATTCTCCTAATCTTGTAATAACAAGAAACAGACTTCTGTATGATCCGCTTCCCCGGCACGCATATCCAACTGTATGCTCCTCCCAGAATGCTATGAGCTAAGAAAATCCCTAGCTGCATGGAATATGGCGCCAGGATGAATGTGAATTTGGTAGAGACATCAATAGCAGGGAGGGTGTCATGATGACCTGCCCCCAGTTGTTAGACCACCGTGCGATGGAGCTGTCGAAGGAACTCGGCCAAGGCTCAGCCAGGTATGGCCTTTGTCATCGATTCTCATATTCTCCCCACCGCCCATAGTCAGTTAGCTGAAATTCTGTCGCGTCACACGACAATGCCAGTACGAGTGACTTCCACGGCGATGCCGATCCGGGCGAATCACGTCTCCGTGAGTTCTCCGAACGCGGATCTTCTCATTGAGAACTATACCTTCAAAGTCGCCTCCCCGCGGAGTAGGAAGAACGCGCAGATAGGTTTATTGTTTATTTCTTTAGCAGAGGCTACGGGGGCGCGAGTGATCAACATTATCCTCTCTGGGTATGGTGGCGACGGTACTGCGGGATGCCAGCACATCAAGGCAAAGGGAGGAACAACCTTGCTCAGGACATGTCTGCCGAAGTAGACGGCATGCCTCTCAG
>PLBR01000201.1:9563-11827 GCA_003135435.1 Nitrospira sp.
ATGCGTGGCTCCGGCGCTCTAGTTCGAACTGTAAACTCATGTTGCCTTCATTTTGGGCGTGTGCGCCATCCGCACCAGCTCCTGAGCGATATCCTCACTGGTTCGCGCAAACAGGATGCCGCGCACTGTTCGCACGCGGTTACGTATTCATTGCAGGCTTCGACACAACTTTCGTATTGTTTAGATGGCATAACGTTTCTCCTTTCTTGTTTTGTTTGTTTCTGGATCAGCGAACGTCGCGTTCGCAAAATCTCTCCACTCATTTTGCGCCGGGGGACGGCTTCGCTATGGGCCACTACCGTGGATTATGAGGGACCGCCGCCCCGCCGAAAACGGATCCTGCCTAGAGCTGTCTTTCGTCGCACGGTCGGAAGTCCACCTGCGCGTCAGTCGACGCGACGCGAACCAACTTTGTGTTCACAAAATACGTACTGATAACTCCGTCTCTTTCACAATTTGTTTTACGGTTTTGATAGAAACCTTCTCATTGCGGAGATGTCGAAGTCTGTTCAAAACAGCTCAGATCGAGCTGCGTCCCAGCCAGCGCCCTGTGGTGAAAAAGAGGATAAATCAGGAAGAGATCGACAAATTGCCAGGCGCAAATCTGAAAACGGGGACACAACGGGTCAGTGGGTGACCCAAAACCCGAAAAGTAGGCGACTTCACGCTTGCCCGGTCGAAATCAACGAAGGTTTAGGAAGGGCGACCTAGTCGTTTCACATGCGCCTGTGTCGTCCAAATCACTCCTCGACCTNNACCTCCCGCTGCTCGATCGAACAGCTTCGATGCACGAATGGTATGCAGGCGTTGAAATTCTCGGCTTAATTCTCCGAATCTTCCGGGGCCTTTCCATCGATAATCTCTTGGCCCAAGGTGATCCCATGGATATCCGCTGCCTCTTACGTTGCATAGGCGGTGCCGTCCGCATAGGACTGCGTTGTTGCGATCCCCTCACGCTCTGAGGAAATCACAATCTCCGGCTTCCATTCGCTCTTCCCCGACAGTTGTGCGGGGGTAGAACTGATGGTGTATTCCCGATAGTCGACAATCTTGCTCATGCGGTTAGCTCTTCCCCTTCGGCAGCGGCATCACCCCGCCGGCGGCTCAAAGCCCTCGGTGAGCCGTTTGACGGTAATCATGCCGGTGGCTCCGAGTGAGAGGCCATGAANNGCTGGGCGGCCCACGTAAACAACCTCGTGAGGTTCTCCCACGTCATGTCCATAGTTGCTCTGATGCCTCCGGCGGCCCGGCCCATTGAGCCTGCGAATCTTCGATCCATTCATTATCACCGTTCGAATGGCGACAAACCAGCCGATCTTCCTCTTTGATTACTTCTACGATTGCTATGCCATCGGCGTGAAACTCTATATCGAGATCTTCCCCTTTATACCAGTACCAGCCCGGTTTGGTCGGCTTGTCCGTGGTCCAGTTCATTGTGGCGGCTCCAGCGGGCCAGACCATTCGCCCTCCAACAGATGATCCTTCATGAATGCGACCGGTTCATTCAATCCGGCAAAATCAACGAGGTGATCCCACTCTGCCCCGCAATAGAACAGCAGGGGTATGTCGGCAGGATCTTTGCGGTACCAGTACNNCCCTCATCCCTCCCGCCCAGCAAAGTCATACGTTAGCAAGTTTGCAACCCGTTGTGCTCAATTGAAAACTATGCGTGCCCGGGAGAAGTTCGTAATACAGGGCACGAGATTCCAGGATCTCAACGCTTCCCTCACCTGATGGCCCGTTCAATTCTTGAGGAGTAGGATCCGTCTCTACCCGATAGAGCAATACACGCCCATATCTCGGCGACATGGTCCATTTAAAATGGGCGATGACGGGCACGCCTGCCAGCGCGGGAAGATGATCAAGAGTAACCATCTGTTTCATGTCCGCTCCAATCTCCTCGCCCTCCTCAATGCTGACGAAGTGGTCGCTCATAGATTTGATGTACGCGAGTTCGGAAATCTTTTAACTCAAAGTTCTCACACCGATCCCAGGTGTGATAGCCGTCGTAACATATATGCAGACCGTTTGGGTGCGTCATCCGCATGGCTAGCATCGGGTTCATATCTCTAGCGTCTGGGCCAGGAGAGAAATAGAGGGCGCCACGACCACGAACCAGAGGAGCCCATAACTCAGAATATATTTCACTATGCCCATCATTCATCCGCTCCTCGACTTCCCCTGCTCAATCGAGCCCGGTTCTTCGGCCCACGCGCTCTAACGGCCTGGGAGAACACCCCCTACTCTTTATCATTTCGGCGATC
>PLBR01000155.1 GCA_003135435.1 Nitrospira sp.
GTCGCGCCTGGCCAGACCAGCAAGCGCGTGAGTATCTCGCATCGCTGGCAGGAGCGCACCTCGACCCAAAGGTTTCAGGCCTATTCCTTGAGCTATTGGCTTCCCTTGAAGGGGCGAGCCAGGCCGTTGAAGGCACCGCTGATGTTGGAGGAAGTCGAACAGGCGGTAAGATCCTCGTGGTCGACGATTNNCCGGACCTCGTGCTGTTGGACATCGAGATTCCTGAGCCCAATGGATTCACGGTGTGCCGGCGACTCAAGCACGACCCGGCGACGTCCCAGATTCCGGTCATATTCATGAGTGGCCTGGAACCGTCCGCAACCGAAATGAGTGCGCGACATCTCGGGGCTGATGACTACTTGGCGAAACCGGTCGATGCGTACGAGTTGAGGGTCCGCATCTGCCGAGTGCTGGAACGGGAACAGAACCGTGTCGGTTAACACCGGCCGTCGACGCTTGCTCGAAGAATGCTGGCGAGGCAGTGCACTCCCTATGAGAACGGATCATACACGGCTCTGATTCTGATAGTTGACGACGAACAACAACTGTTGCCGCTCGTCGACGCGATTCCGCCGCTTCGCGGCTGTCCGGGTCGCCCCTTGCGCAAGCCGGGGCTGATTCAGGGAGACCGGGGAGACGACTCGCCACCGCATCGCGACGCGTGGCATCGCCGCAGGACACAGACGCAACTCGGCAGGCGCCGCACGCCACATGGCCGTGGGCTCGGTCGTACGCGCTGGGTCGTTGAACGGACGTTGGCCTGGCTCTATCGTTTTCGTCGCCTCCACATGCGCGACGAACGTCGGGCCTGTGTTCACGCGGCGCTCCTCATGCTTGGCTGTCCACTGATCTGTTGGAACTTCCGTTGAATCTACTTTTGAAACGCACTCTAAGAATCGTGGCGCGGGTGCTGGGGTCCCGTGGGGTCCAGGCCTCAGCAGGAACATGGTGTGTCGTGTGCGGGCTGCTGCTTCTGGGCGGACTGGATGCGTCGGCGCAGACAGCGCCCTCCAGGGAATATCAAGTCAAGGCCGTATTTCTGTTCAACTTCGCACAGTTCGTCGAGTGGCCCCCCGCCGCCTTTGCCAGCGCGAACTCGCCAATCGTCATCGGCGTCCTGGGAGAGAACCCATTCGGCACGTACCTGGACGAGACCGTGCGTGGGGAGCAGGTGAACAACCGGCCATTAGCGGTCCAACGCTATCGCCGGGTCGATGAGATCAAGACGTGTCACGTCCTCTTCATCAGCCGGTCCGAGACCAACCACCTGGAGCAGATTCTCGCCAGCCTCAAGGGCCGAAGCATCCTCATCGTGAGTGACGATGAGGACTTCGTCCAGCGAGGAGGCATGATTCGACTCGCCACCGTACAGAACAAGATCCGGCTGATTGTCAACGTGGACGCCGCGAAAGCGGCGAATCTCACGATCAGTTCGAAGCTGCTTCGAGCAGCCGAGCTCATGACTCCTTCGAAGTAGCAGCCCATGGCCGCCCGGGTGGTCGAAATGCAAAGGACCCGCTGAATGTTCAGGAACCAGCCGATCAAGCGCAAGCTCATGACGGTCATCCTGCTGACCAGCGGGGTGGTGCTGTTGCTGGCGTGTGGCGCGTTCCTCACCTACGACCTCCTGACCTTCCGCCAGACGATGGTCCGCAATCTGTCCACCCTCGCGCAAGTGGTCGCCGCGAACAGCACGGCGGCAGTGGCTTTCGATAACCGCACGGACGCCACGGAAGTGTTGTCGGCCCTATCCGCCGAGCGGCACATCGTCGCCGCTGGTCTGTATGACAACACCGGAACCCTGTTCGCCAAGTACCCGGATACCGCCCCGGACGACGGGTGGCCAGCGCGCCTCGAGCGCGACGGCTATCAATTCGCGCGCACGCACCTCGTCCTGCAGGAGCCAGTCGTCAATGCGAACCGGCGATTAGGCACGCTTGTCCTGAAATCCGACCTGGGTGCGATGTATGAGCGCCTCTCACTGTACGGGGGCCTCGTCGTGGTGGTCATGGTACTTACCTTCCTTGTAGCGTTTCCCCTGTCCAATCGACTGCAACGTCACATTTCTCTGCCTGTCCTTGCTCTGGCCGACACGGCGAAGGCCGTTTCGGAGGGGAAAGATTACTCGGTGCGAGCGGCGAGATTCGGAGACGACGAAGTGGGGCAGCTGGCGGACGCCTTCAATGACATGCTCGCCCAAATCCAAGGGCAAGACACCGCATTGCGGCAACGGGAGGAGCACCTACACCGTGAAGTGGCCGAGCGCCAACGGGCGCAAGAGGAAATTCGAGCGGTGAACGCGGGCTTGGAGCGTCGGGTCGAGGAGCGCACCGCGGCGCTGCGCGAGAGCGAGGCGCGGTATCGCGCGCTGTTCGATTCGATGGACGAAGGTTATTGCATCATTGAGATGATGTTCGACGAGCAGGAAAGGCCAGTTGACTATCGCTTTTTGGAGGTCAATCCGTCGTTTGAGAACCAAACCGGACTTCGTGATGCGGTTGGCAAGAGAATGCGCGAGCTTGCCCCCCTGCACGAAGAGTACTGGTTTGAAATGTATGGCCGCATCGCCGTGGCAGGCGAAGCGGCTCATTTTCAAAACCACGCCGAACAGTTGCACCGCTGGTATGACGTGTACGCCTATCGTTTCGGAGAACCGAAGAACCGGCAGGTCGCGATTCTCTTTAGCGACATCACCGAGCGGAAGGCGGCCGAGGCGCAGATCACGCAACTGAACGCCGAGTTGCAACAGCGCGCCGCAACGCTCGAAGTGGCGAACAAGGAGCTGGAATCGTTCTCCTACTCAGTGTCGCACGATCTGCGCGCGCC
>PLBR01000248.1 GCA_003135435.1 Nitrospira sp.
TGCGGGAGCAATCCTCAGGGTCTTTCGAGGCCTTGGGGATTTTTTGTTTGAGCACTCAAAGTCGTCGCTATAACCGTTGGGCCGCGGCTGCCATGCTCTTTGTGGCCTCTGCTACCGGGGCGTGGAGTGATGGTTTTTGTGCACTCGCCGACGAGGCGGACATGACACGTCGACAGCAGGGTATCCTCACGGGCATGCCCTTCATGGCGAATATTACTCCGCGCACCTTCGTCGACGATCTCGGTCGCAAGTTGTATTTGGCCAAGGCACCCACGCGGATCGTCTCGCTTGCGCCCAGCATTACCGAAATTCTTTATGCCATTGGGTTAAATGACGAGATTGTCGGCGTCACCGAGTTTTGCGATTACCCGCCGGAGGCCAAGCAGAAACCGAAAATCGGGTATGCCCAGCCGAATATTGAAGCCATCGTCATGTTGGAGCCGGACCTGGTGTTGGCCCCGCGCGCCTTTCTCAGGGCCGACCTGTTGGCTAAACTTGAACAATTAAAAGTTCCGACATTTGTGGTCGACCCTGAATCGTTCGAGGAAATTCCCAGTCGGATTCAAACCGTCGGTCGCATCCTCAATCGATCCTCTTCCGCCGATGGAGTTGCCATGGCGATGCGGCAACGCATCGCCGCGATTCGGAGCAAAACGGAAGCGGTGGCGCGGGTTCGTGTGCTCTACGTGTTGAACAGCCAGCCGCTGATTACCGTCGGACCGGGCAGTTATCTTGATCAAGTAATCAATGTGGCTGGCGGTTCCAACATCGCCTCGCAGACGACGGTGCCCTACCCGCATCTCAACATGGAAGCCGTCCTCAAGGAAGACCCCGAAGTCATCATCTTTCCCATCGGAAAGGCCGAAGGGATTCCACTCAGCGAGCAACAACAATGGCTGCGATGGACCTCGTTGTCGGCGGTCAAGNNGTCCCGGGCCGCGGATCGTCGAGGGGTTAGAAGCATTGGCTCGGATCATTCACCCTGAAGCGTTCACGACGAGTGTCGCGCCGTGAGTAGTATGAATCTCACCACCGATTCGTCACGTGCGTCCGTCCAAACCGAACAAGCGAATAGGGCGACTGATTCTGGCGCATTTCCTGTTCTAGTCAGGGCTCGGATGGCCAGCGGGTCTGTGCTCACCGCCAGGCGATGGAGCGCCGTGATGGCGCTGCTTGTGGTGATGTCCGTCGCGCTCCTCTTGATCTGTTTACAGTTCGGGACGCAATGGATTGGGCTCAGTCAGATCATCGACATTGTGGGGCAGGTTCTGCGTGAAGGGACGGTTGAAAGTGACCACATCGGAACAACCGGCGTGATCCTCATCCAGGTGAGACTCCCACGTGTGTTGTTGGGGTTTCTTGTGGGCGCGTGCTTGGCGTCCGTCGGTGTCGTGCTACAGGCGTTGTTGCGGAACCCCTTAGCCGATCCCTATGTGCTTGGGGTGTCGAGCGGTGCAGCATTGGGCGTCGCCCTCGCCATCCTTCTGGGGGTCGGCACCACGGTGGTGGCCTTTTCCGTGTTACCGCTCTGTGGATTTGCCGGGGGGTTACTGTCGTTAGTGGTGGTCTATCGCATGGCGGTTTCTTATGGCCGCTTACCCATTCACGCACTCCTGCTAGCAGGTGTGATTCTCAATGCGATCTTTTCGGCGATGATCATGTTCGTGACCTCCATCATGGAACCGAATCGCTCCGTCGGGACGATGACCTGGCTGATGGGAACGTTGACGGCACCGTCGTATCCGGCGTTGGCCATATTGGCGTGCTATCTGCTGGGCGGTCTCTTCCTGTTGGTCAAGCAGGCGCGCCGACTGAATGTGCTGACGTTGGGAGAAGAGTCTGCGCGTTCGCTAGGAATTGACACCGAGCATGTCAAGCGAGTGGTCTATGTGCTCTCGGCCCTGATCACCGGCGCAGTGGTGTCGGTGAGTGGAATGATCGGGTTCGTTGGGATGGTCATCCCGCACGCCGTCCGGTTTCTCCTCGGGGCGGATCACCGGCTGCTCTTGCCGGCATCGGCATGCATTGGAGGAATGTATCTGGTCATCGCCGATACCCTGGCACGTACGCTACTCACACCGGCAGAAATTCCTGTGGGGATCGTCACTGCGCTGGCAGGTGGACCGTTCTTCATCTACCTCCTGATGTGGAGGAAGGAACGGTTCGCATGAGTCTGTTTCCAGAGCATGCACATTCGATGATCGACAAGGCCCCGGGACTCGGTGCCGTTGCGTCCCGCAGGGCTTACCAGGTGCGTTCCCTGCGATTTCATTACCATCCTCTCAATCGAGGAGCCGCCAGCTGGGTTCTCGACGGACTGACGTTTGATGTCGATGCTGGAGAGATTCTGGGCATCGTGGGCCCGAACGGGTCGGGAAAGACCTCGTTACTCAAACTGTTGGCAAAAGTCTTGCGACCGCACGCGGGTGACATCGCCTTGTTCGGGCGCGATCTTGGCACGATGCCGCAAGTTGAGGTGGCAAGGACTGTGGCCTTTGTGCCTCAAGAGAACCCGCAGGTCTTTTCCTTTACCGTGATGGAAACAGTTCTGCTGGGCCGGTATCCACATCATCATGGCGCAAAGTGGAGTGCAGGATTCGGCTGGGAAAGTGCCGAGGATGTGTTGATTGCCGAGCAGGCCATGCAGTCCACGGATCTCACCCACCTGGCTGGTCGCTCGGTGATGGAGCTCTCGGGTGGTGAACGCCAACGCTGCATGATGGCCCGGGCCTTGGCGCAAGCGCCCCAAGTCCTCTTGCTGGATGAGCCCACCGCGTTTCTCGATCTCCAGCACCAGATTGAAATCTGCGCGATTGTGCGCCGGCTTAAAGAGGAACGTGGCTTGACCGTGGTGCTCGTCTCCCACGACCTGAATCTTGCGAGCCAATACTGCGATCGAATTCTGATGCTGAAGGCCGGAGCGCTCTTCCGCCTCGGCCCGCCGCAGGAGGTGATTGATGCCGACGTGTTGCGAGCCGTCTATGGATGTGACGTCTTGATCGATCGTCATCCAGAATCGGGCGTGCCTAGGGTCACCATGCCACAGTATCGTTCAGCGAAGAACCTCGGAGATCGTCTGTAACGGGAAGGATTCGTGCCCGATCCTCTCGTCTATTGTCAGGGCACGTTGTTATTCACCAGGAGAGGTGCTCAGAGAGAAATCATCAGCGACGGGGAAGATGGTGTAAAGCCATCACGGTGCCGCCACTGTAAGCGGGGAGTGATCCTGCACAAGAGCCACTGTGTGCTTCGGCACATGGGAAGGCGCAGGGGAACGACGATCCGCGAGTCAGGAGACCCAGCTGACGGATGTTTCTATACAGCCCTTCGAGTCAAAGGGAGGTTTAGTATGCGGTCTGGTAACCGGTGTCGATCCGTCTTGTTCTCCGTGTACGCGTTTCTCAGTTTTCCCGTCATATGGTCTGTGACCGCCTTCGGTGAAGAGCCTGCCGAAACTGAACCGGTTATTGAAACGAGAGAAGTAGTCATCTCCGCAACGAAGACTCCGATCCCGGTCAGTCAAGTCACGAGCGCGGTCGAGGTCATTACCGGAGAAGAACTTGAGAGAAAGAAAATCAAGACAGTTATCGATGCATTGCGCCTTGCAGAGGGCGTGTTTGCCACGTCAAGCGGTGGTCCTGGCACGGAAGCCTCTGTGAAAATGCGCGGAGCCGCTGCGAAGCATACCATGGTGTTGATCGATGGTGTGATCGTGAACAGTCCGACAACCGGTACCTATGACTTTGCGAATCTGACGACGGAAAATATCGATCGCATCGAAATTGTTCGCGGAGCCCAGAGCATGCTGTACGGGTCAGATGCCATGGGCGGAGTCATCAATATCTATACCAAGAGAGGAGTCGACAAGTTCACGTCAAATGCGTTCGTTGAATATGGTTCCTTTGCCTCGATCCGTGAAGGGGTCCAGGCGTCCGGTGCCAAAGGGCCCGTTGACTTTTCTGCCTCGTTCTCTCGCTGGGACACCAGCAGCTTTTCCGCGATCAATTATCGCCGCGGAGCATACGAGCGAGACGGATTTCATAACTGGCAAGCCTCAGGAAAGCTCGGCGTCTCGTTGCCGAAGGACGGGCGCTTGGAGTTCAATCTTCGCTGGTATAACTCGGATCTCAACTTCGACGGGTTCGCAGATAGCGGTGCGCCGGCAGACGTATTCGGTGCAAAACAGACAACGCGGAATCTGATTATCAGTGGTACCTACGAGCAGCCGATTACGTCGTGGTGGAACCAGAAACTCACGCTGGCACAGGCGAATGAACAATCAATCAGCCAAAGCGGAACTGCAGGATACAATGTCAACACAGGGCAGAACATTACCGCCAACCCCAATTCCTGCTTTCCCAATTTTGATACGTGCTTCACGCCATTTTCGAGCAATCTAGACACCCTCAACCAGCGGCTGGAATGGCAGCACAATTTTCAAGTGAGGAAGGAGCTTCTTCTCACGGCCGGCTATCAATTTCGTCAAGAGCAAGGCGATGCATCGGGATTTTTTGGATCTGCGTCGCCCAATAAGCTGATCACGTCGAATGCCGGGTTTGCTCAGGCGCAAGTTAATCTGCTCGATCGCTTCATGTTTACGAGCGGGGTTCGCCAGGATAATTATAATGTCTTTGGAGATGCGACCACCTATCGCCTGACTGGCGGTTACTTACACAAAGAAACCGGCACGAAGATTCGTGCGAGCTATGGGACCGGGTTCAAGGCTCCCACGCTGAACGATCTCTTCTTTCAAGGGTTCGGGAATCCGAATCTCCAGCCGGAAAAGAGCAAGAGTGCAGATGTGGGAGTCGATCAGAGTCTGTTTCAGGACAAGCTGAAACTGAGTGTCGGGTATTTTTGGAATCATTTTGATAATTTGATCACGTTTTTGTCGGTCCCCAGTCCCAATTGCCCAGCCTCCTCTTTCGGCTTCTGTCCCATCAATATTGCATCGGCAAAGACGGAAGGATGGGAAATGAGTTTCAAGTATGAACTCATGAAAGGACTCGATTTCCGGGGGCAATACACGATGACGGTGACACGAGCGTATGGGCTGCCAGGTCGTCCAGAAAACACCAGGCTTCCGCGATGGCCCTACGATCAGGCGACCCTTGGCGTCACCTATCAGCCGATCGATGGTGCCCGAATCAGCGTGGATTATCGATTCGTGGGGGCGCGCAACAACAATGCGGATAACACGCCGAGCCAACGGCAAGGGTCCTTTGGAGTGGTCAATGCTTCAGCGACCTATGATGTCACGAAGAATTGGCAGGCCTTCGGCCGGGTTGATAATCTCTTGAACCAAAAATATGAGGAGATCCTCTACTTTGGCACGCCGATCCGGTCGGTTTATGGCGGTGTGAAGTTCACATACTAAAGCATGCACGAGGAAGATGAGATTCCCCCGTTTGGTCATAGCGGGTACACATAGCGGAGTCGGCAAGACCACGGTGACTTTGGCACTCTTGGCGGCCCTGGCAGTTCGGGGCCGCCTGGTCCAGCCGTTCAAAGCCGGGCCGGACTTCATCGATCCGGGCCATCACAGCGCGGCCACTGGTCGTCTGTCTCGTAATCTGGATGGCTGGATGCTGGGGGAGGCCGTCAATCGCGACATCTTTACGCGAGCCGCTGCCGACGCAGACATTTCCATCGTCGAAGGAATGATGGGCCTGTTTGACGGCAGTTCGCCGGTGAACGAGATCGGGAGTACGGCTGAATTGGCCAAGCAATTGGATGCGCCGGTGCTCCTTGTCATTGACGGGAGTGCCATGGCCCGCTCCGCTGCAGCCATGGTGTCGGGGTATGCGAAGTTCGATCCGGCGCTACGGGTGGCGGGCGTACTGTTCAATCGGGTCAGCAGCGAAGGGCACTACAAGCTGCTCAAGGAAGCCGTGGAACAAGAGACCGAGGTGGTGGCGGTGGGGTATCTGCGGCCAGATCCGGCGGTGACGATCTCCGATCGCCATCTTGGGCTCGTGACGGCGATGGAACAGGGGACAGGCGAATTCTACGGTCAGCTTGCGAAGGCAGCGCTGGAAACGGTAGACCTGGATCGAATCGAGGCACTGGCCCGCTCGTGCAGCGAGTTGACGGCGGCGGCGCCTCAGCCCGTGAGGAGAAACCATGGTCGTACGGTTCGAATCGGCGTGACGCAGGATCTGGCATTTTGCTTTTACTATCCCGACAATCTTGAGTTGCTTGAAGCAGAGGGGGCGTATTTGGTGAAATTTTCGCCCTTGAACGATCAGGTGTTGCCCGACGTGGATATGCTGTACCTTGGCGGGGGCTATCCGGAACTGCATGGCGAGCGGTTGGCTGGGAATGTCACCATGCGAACGGCAATCCGGCAATTTGCTGAGCGGGGTGGGACGATCTACGCGGAATGCGGGGGGATGATGTATCTCACGCAAGCCATCCGTGACTTTGCCGGCACATCGCATGAGATGGTCGGGCTGTTTCCCGCTGAAGCTGTCATGCGGAAGCCAGGCCTGACCTTGGGGTACAGGACGGTGGAACTCTCACAAGGTTGCATACTTGGTGAGCCTGGCACCACCGCGCGCGGGCATGAGTTTCATTACTCCACGTTGGTTCCGAGAGGATCGCTCGACTATGCCTGTGCACTCCGTGATGCGCGAGGAATCTCGAAGGGGCAGGATGGGCTCGCCGCAGGCAATACGGTGGCGCTCTATACCCATCTGCATTTTGCCAGTCACCCACAAATTGCGAAATCTTTGGTGTCGTCGGTGCGGCGGACCTCTCCACGATTGTCAGTGAGCCCAGGAGGTGTGACGTGACGGAACAGGACGAACACAAAGCCAGGATGGCACGGTTGAAGGCGTCGGTGGATCGACACATTGAGGCGGCACAAGAAGAGAAAGGCTTGCTAATTGTCTATACGGGCGCCGGCAAAGGGAAGACGACCGCCGCGCTGGGAATGGCGCTTCGCTGCATCGGCCATGGCCTGAAGGTGGCGGTGGTGCAGTTCATCAAGGGGGCGATCGATACGGCAGAGGAACGGGCGCTGAAGTCTTTTGGCGATCGCGTTACCTTTCTTCGGATGGGCGAAGGGTACACCTGGGAAACCCAAGATCGTGAGCGGGATACGAAGTTCGCCCAACAAGCCTGGGGTATGGTCTGCGGGTTTCTTCGCGATCCCTCCTATGCGATGGTCATTCTCGATGAATTCAATATCGCCCTGCAGCACGACTATGTCCGACTCGAAGACGTGTTGCCGGTTCTCCGCGGCCGGCCTCCCATGCAGCATGTGGTGATCACCGGTCGCGGCGCCAAAGACGCGTTAATCGAGGAGGCGGATCTCGTTACGGAGATGAAGCAAGTTAAACATCCCTTTCGAAAAGGCATTAAGGCGCAACCGGGCGTTGAGTTCTAACGCGATGAGAGGGCCTGTCACCAAAACGTGCGAGCATTGCAAGCAGACCTTTGAATGCGGTCAATACGGCTGCTGGTGCGGGCAAGTGGGGATTACTGAACAGCAGATGGACTGGATTGCCGCTCGTTTTCAAGATTGCCTCTGTCCTGCCTGCTTGAAGATGGTCAGCACTGGTGCACTCGAGGCGTTCCCCCTCAAGCCGGTGAGTCCGACCGGTACCGAGTGAGGCCCATCCTATGACCGTCATCGTGAGTCTCTGCTCAAGGAGCGTGGTATGAGTCTGCAGCCTGACATCCTGATTCCCGGCAATGGGCAGTTTTCCGACCCTGAGCGGGCGGCCGTCTACCGCGTGATTTTCGAGCGGCGGGATGTCCGCCGCAATTTTTTGCGGACGCCGATCGCGGACGATGTGCTTGCGAGGATTTTGACTGCGGCGCATCACGCCGGGTCTGTTGGGTTCATGCAGCCGTGGGATTTTGTGGTCATCCGTCAACGCGCGACGAAGCGCGCCGTGAAACAACTGTTCCAGAAGACGAATGCGCAGGCGGCCATGCGTCATGAAGGCGCCAAGGCGACCCTCTATCGAAGCTTGAAGCTTGAAGGGATCGAGGAAGCGCCGGTCAATATTGGCGTGACCTGTAGCCGTCAGCGGGGTGGCCCTCATGTGCTGGGCCGTTCGACGGTGCGCGATACGGATTTGTATAGCACCTGTTGCGCCATCCAAAATCTCTGGCTGGCCGCACGAGCGGAAGGCATCGGGGTTGGATGGGTCAGCATTCTGGACCATGGCGCATTGAAAGGGGTGCTCGGTATCCCCAGGCCGGTCAAAGTGCTGGCCTATCTCTGTCTCGGCTACGTCTCCGACTTTGCGACACAGCCCGACTTGGAAACGGCAGGGTGGCGAGCCAGGATTCCGGTTGAGGAGCTCATTCACTACGAGTTGTGGGGAAACACCATACAGGGTGACAGGAGAAATGGCGATGCGCATCACGAAGGTCTACACGAGAACGGGAGACGCGGGAAAAACAAGGCTGGCCGGAGGGCAACAGGTGTGGAAGGACAGTCTCCGAGTTGAGGCCTATGGCACCTTCGATGAGCTGAATGCGGTAGTCGGGGTGGTGCGGATGATGAATGCCGAGATGGTCGGGGTCATGTGCAGGCTGAACAACTCGAAGAGGATCTCCAATGGAGTCAGAACAAACTGTTTGATATCGGCGGGATCCTTGCGACAGTCCCGGGCCAACAGTTCAAGAACATGCCACAGGTGACGGGGAAGGACGTGACGAAGCTCGAGAAAATCATTGATCGTTGTCACAAAGATTTGGCTCCGCTCAAAGCGTTCATTCTGCCTGGCGGGGGAAAGGTGTCGGGCTTTTTACATCAGGCGAGAACGCTCTGCCGCCGGGCAGAGCGGGTGGGCGTGCATCTCTCGCGGGAAGAGCCGGTCGATGCGGTGAATATCAAGTTCGTGAATCGTCTGAGCGATGCCTTGTTTGTCCTGGCACCCTGGGCAGCCAAGACCCAAAGGGAGCCAGAATCCCTTTGGCAACGTGACGTGAAGAAGGTGGCGGACTGATCGCATGAAGACGGCGCGCAAGGGGCGCTCGAAGCTGATTCTCGTACTCGGCGGTGCGGCGTCTGGTAAGAGCCAGGCGGCGCTTGATCTGGCAGGTCAGGGAGGACCGAGAGCCTTCGTGGCGACAGGTCAGGCGCTGGATCGGGAGATGAAGGCGCGGATTGAGCGGCATCAGGCCACGCGCTCGCCTGACTGGGAGACGGCGGAAGTCCCTACAGACCTTGCCGAGTGGTTCAGTGAGAATGGCCAGAGTTATCGAACGATTGTGCTTGATTGCCTCACGTTGTGGTTGTGCAATTTGCGTGGGCGGCGCCTGCGCGATGTGGCCGTTTCATNNTCCGACCTGCTTCACGCGATTCGAGCGACGCGGGCCCGTGTCGTAATCGTGAGCAACGAATTGGGGCTGGGGCTTGTGCCAGCGACGAAGGCAGTCCGGGCGTTTCGCGATCTGGCCGGACGGGTCAATCAACAGGTGGCAGCAGAAGCAGATGAAGTCTATCTGACGATCAGCGGCCTTCCGCTGCGATTGAAGTAAGGAGTGTCGAAGATGTGGTCTCGCGAAACCATTGACCGGATTCAGCCGACCGACCCTCGTCTTTTGGCACAGGCGCAGGCGCGCCTTGATCGATTGACGAAGCCGATCGGCAGCCTGGGCCGACTCGAGGAATTAGCCGCGCGCTACGTCATGATCACGGGTGAGATGAAGCCGAAGGTCCCGCGTGGAGCGGTCTTTACCTTCGCTGCCGATCATGGGGTGACGATGGAAGGAGTGAGCGCCTACCCCTCCGCAGTGACTCCTCAGATGGTATTGAACTTTCTGCGCGGTGGCGCCGGCGTCAATGTGCTGGCGCGCCATGTTGGCATTGACGTTCGCGTTGTGGACATCGGCGTGGCCTTCGACTTTGAAGCGGCTCCAGGACTCATTCATAAGAAGGTCATGCCCGGAACGAAGAATCTGCTGGTGGAACCAGCGATGAGTCCCACGCAGGCGGAGCAAGTGCTTCAAGTAGGGATCGAGCTGGCCACCGAGGCCTCTCAACAGGGCATCGGTTTGATCGGGACCGGGGAGATGGGGATCGGCAACACGACCGCCAGTTCGGCGATTACCGCTGTGATGACGCGCCAACCGGTCTCCGAGGTGACAGGACGAGGAACGGGGATTGACGACGCAAGTCATGCACACAAGATCGATGTGATTCAGCGTGCGCTAGATCTCCATCGGCTCGATTCGACGAATGCGATGGAGGTGCTCGCTACAGTGGGTGGGCTGGAAATCGGCGGGTTGGCCGGCCTGATGCTTGGCGCGGCGGCGGCTCGTATTCCGGTGGTCTTGGATGGATTCATCGCCGGCGCGGCCGCATTGATCGCCGTGGGTCTGCAACCGCATTGCAAAGACTATCTCATTGCGTCCCATCGGTCCGTCGAACGAGGCCATCAGGCGATACTGGATCATCTTGGATTGAAACCGCTGTTCGATCTCGATCTTCGTCTGGGGGAAGGCACCGGCGCCTGTCTCGGCATGAGTCTGGTCTTTGCCGCGATCAAGATTCTCACGGAGATGGCTACGTTCGACGAAGCTGGTGTATCGGAGCGCAGCACATGACCGCGGTGCTGCGAACGTTTCTGTTCGCCTGGCAGTTCCTGACGGCGGTTCCACTCAGTCGTTCGACGCACGATGCCAAGCCGGAGGAGTTGGCGGCCTCCATGAGTTGGTATCCCCTCGTTGGCTGTCTCCTTGGCGCGCTACTGGTCACGGCAGATCTGCTCCTGGCGCACGTCTTCTCTACCCAGGTCACAAGCGTGTTATTGATGCTCCTGCTTATCGGCATCACGCGTGGACTCCACCAGGACGGTCTTGCCGATATGGTGGACGGCCTGGCGGGCGGGCGAACCGCTCAGGCTCGTCTGGCTATCATGCGGGATGGGCGCGTCGGTGCGATCGGCGCAACGGGACTGTTTCTCGCGCTCGGCCTGCGATACGCCGGGCTTAGTGCGTTGCCGGCGGGCGAGCATGTCGCGTTGCTGCTCGGCATGCCGGTGGTCGGTCGATGGGCCATGGTCATGGGGGCCTTCCATGTAACCTATGCACGGACGGAAGGAGGACTGGCCCAACCGTTCCTCGCATATTTGTCCTGGCGACACCTGTGCGTGGCAACCGTCACGGCAGGGCTTGTCTTGACGCTGTTGTTGGGACCATGGCCGGCGTTGTGCTGTCTCCTCATCGGCACAGCACTCGTCCGTCTTTCCACGGCCTGGTTCCATCGCATGTTCGGCGGCGTCACAGGTGACTTGCTAGGAGCGACGAACGAAATCGCAGAGATTCTCTTTATCATAATCGTTCCCGTGGTGCTCTTCCGATGACCGGAGGCGAATTGGCGGTGGCCTGCGTCTTAGACGCGGCCGTCGGAGACCCGCGCTGGTTCCCACACCCGGTGCGATGGATGGGATCTCTTGTCAACTGGTGCGACCGGCGCGTCTATCAACTCCTCCTGTCTCCCGCTAAGCAACGGATGGCAGGAGTGCTGCTGGCTGTCGCTTTGCCCGCCGGAGCCTATGCGGCTGGGGCGCTGCTCATCTGGTTGGGCAGTTCGATCGGTCCCTTATGGGGGAGCCTAGTCACTGTGCTGCTGGCCTGGACCACGCTCGCGGCTCGGGATCTTATTGACCATGTCGTATCCGTACAACGGGCTCTCCAATCCGTCTCATTGACGGAAGCTCGATCAGCAGTCGCGAAGATTGTCGGACGCGATACGGAGGAGATGGCTGAATCTGATATCGTCCGCGCTACGGTGGAAACGATTGCAGAAAGCACGGCTGACGGCATCATTGCACCGCTGTTCTATCTGATCCTCGGGGGAGTTCCATTGGCACTTGCATATAAGGCGGTCAGCACGTTGGACTCAATGATCGGGCATGTGGACGACCGATACCGGTGGTTTGGCTGGGCGTCGGCACGATTGGATGACGTGGCAAATTTTCTTCCGGCTCGCATCACTGCGCTCTTGCTGGTTCTGTCCGCGGGAATCGTCTCTCGATCATGGCCCGCGATGCAGCGCGCCTGGCAGATCTTGCTTCGTGACGGTGGACAACATCCAAGCCCGAACAGTGGACGCCCGGAAGCTGCGATGGCCGGTGCGCTTGGGGTGCAACTGGGAGGGGTCAATCACTATGACGGCCTTCCTATTGAACGCCCATGTCTTGGCGATCCGGTTCAGCCCCTGACGAGGGCTCACATCGGCATGGCGTTAACGCTCATGCTTTGGACAAGTCTCACCGGAGTCCTATTGGGCATTGGGTGGCTTCTGATGGTGAAGGGATGACTCAACCCACTCACGGCGGGAATGTTTACAAGGTTGCTAGGGAACAACGAATTCCTGTCGATCGGATCATGGATTTTAGTGCCAGCATCAATCCACTGGGCCCTCCCGCGGTGGGACTCCACGCGATTCGCTCGGCGCTCAAGCAGATCGTGCACTATCCAGATCCCGATTGTTGGAAGCTCAGGCAAGCATTGGCGCAACAGTGTGGTGTCGATCCGGACATGATCCTCGTCGGCAATGGCTCGACTGAACTGATTCATCTGCTGCCCCGCGCGCTCGCGATCAAGTCCGCGCTCATTATGGGTCCCACGTTTGCGGAGTATGCGCGCGCGCTGACGGATGCAGGGAGTTCGGTCCAGTACGTTCACGCCAGACGAGAGGAATGTTTTCGCCCTTCATTGAAAGAAGTCCTACATCAGCTTTCTGCCAAGCGATCGAGATTCGATGCCGTGGTGTTGTGCAATCCCAACAATCCGACCGGCCAGGTGATGAACCGGCTGGCTGTGCGCGAGCTGGCTGAGGTTGTCGATCGACAACAGGGCTGGTTGATCGTGGATGAGGCCTTCATTGACTATTGTCAGACGCAGTCTGTCGTCTCGATGCTGAGCGAATATCCGCGCATGATGGTGTTGCGCAGTCTGACGAAATTCTATGCCATGCCGGGGCTGCGAATCGGCTATCTGGTTGGCGCACGCAAGGTCGTGGAGCAGCTGAAAGATCGCCAGCCACCCTGGTCGGTCAACTCACTGGCCCAAGAGGTCTCCCTTGCAGTGCTGCACGATCATGTCTATGTGACAAGAAGCCGCACCTTCATGAAGAGCGAGCGATCACGATTCATGCGCGGGCTTCGCTCCTTGTCCGGCATACGCGTATTCCCATCAGCCGCAAATTTTGTGCTGATCGAGCTTCCTACATCGACCTGCGCAAAGGAGGTGACTGATCGACTGGCCGATGAGAGGCTGCTCGTCCGCGACTGTTCGACGGTACCAGGCCTGACTACGCAAATGATTCGTGTGGCGATTAGGACCGCGAAGGAGAATCGACGGCTGATTACAGCCCTTGGCGCTTGCTTGACGAAGAAACAATCATGAGGAAGCTACGCAGGCGCGCGATGCAGACCGCCTTTAGGGTCAGACGAAAGACGCTCATCGTCGCCTTAGGGGGCCTCCGGTCAGTTCTCTCCTCCGCTCCCAGGGCTGGTGGGATCACGCGGGCCAAGTATATCTTGAACCATCAAGTAGCGGCCAAGCCAATTGGCAGAGATGATCGTGGTCGAGGTGTGGGCGCGCGATGCGCCGATCCCGCCAGGACCCTGAGCAAACTGGCCATCTCGCTCGGCATCCGCGATAAATTTGTTGGTCTTATGACTGCCGTGTCGCTCGCGGACTTAGTCACAGTGCGAGAGGCCTATGACCAGATCTGGGTCGAAGGATTTGTCACGGTCGGGACTTCGAATGCCGTGCGGGCGGGGGAACCGATCGCGGCAAGACATCTCACCAACAGCAGTGCTCATCCTGGTACGATCAACCTGATCCTCGTGACCAATGCTCGTCTGTCCGCTTCGGCAATGGTCGGGATAGTGCAGGTGGCGACCGAAGCCAAGACTGCTGTCCTGTTGCGTGCGAAGGTGAAGAGCTGGACCGGTCGCCCAGGGGCGACCGGAACGGGAACAGACGCTGTTGTGGTTGTGAGTGGAAATGGGCCTCCTCTGCGGTACAGTGGAACCCACACGATTCTCGGAGAACTCGTCGGGCGAGTGGTTGAAACGTCGGTCACAGAAGGGCTTGCCCGCTATGTGCGTTGGCATGCTCGTCGTACACCACGCAGCCGCGTGAAGAACCCATGACGATTTCCGGTACACCAGTCAAGGCCCTTGCCATTCTCGGAACCGGCTCGGATGTCGGAAAGACCATCATTGTCGCCGGGCTTTGCCGACTCTTGTCTCGCAAAGGTGCACGAGTCGCCCCATTCAAGGCACAGAACATGGCACTGAATTCTTTCGTCACGCTCGATGGCGGGGAGATCGGCAGAGCGCAGGCGCTGCAAGCTCAGGCCTGCGGGATTGAGCCGACGGTGGATATGAATCCGATTCTGCTGAAGCCCGAATCTGATTCACGGTCTCAGGTGGTCGTGAGAGGCAAGGTCTACGAGGCGTTGGATGCGCTCGCATACTTTGAGCGGAAAGAGACGCTTTTCAACATTGTTCGAGACTGCTATGCGCGACTGGCCAGCGAGTATGAGTGCGTCGTGATCGAAGGGGCGGGGAGCGCTGCGGAGATTAATCTTCGCGATCGAGATTTGGTGAACTGGCCTGTTGTCGAGTTGGCCGATGCGTCAGTCGTGTTGGTGGCGGATATCGATCGGGGCGGGGTCTTCGCGCAGATCATCGGGACGCTCGACTTGTTAGCGCCGCATGAACGCCAGCGCGTGCGCGGTGTGATCGTGAATAAGTTCCGCGGAGATCGTCGGTTGTTTGAAGATGGTGTTCGCCTACTTGAGGCGCGCACAGGTCTTCCGGTCCTGGGAGTCGTTCCCTTTCTGCGGGATCTTCGGCTCGATCAAGAGGATAGCCTCGATCTAGCTTGTTCCCGGTCGGTTCAGTTCAAGCCTGATCTCACAAACGTGGCCGTGGTTCTGCTTCCTCGCATGAGCAACTTCACGGATTTCAATGCGCTGGCAGCTGAGAAGGATGTAGCGCTTCGGTTTGCCGCGTCGCCGGAGGATCTCCGAGGCGCTGACGTGGTGATTCTTCCTGGAAGCAAGAATACGCTTGAAGACCTCGACTATCTTGTGAGCTCAGGATTCCCGGGTGCCGTAGAATCCCATGTGCACAGAGGGGGCGAGCTGGTTGGAATCTGCGGCGGGTACCAGATGCTTGGCCATGAGATCGCCGATCCCAAGGGCTTGGAGCGGGGAGGAACGTCAACGGGTTTAGGGTTTCTCGATGTGACGACGGAGCTGGATACGCCAAAGATCTGTCGGCAAGTTCGTGCCACGTCGCTGCTTCATGGCGTGGAACACCACGCGCCAGTTCGTGGCTATGAAATCCACATGGGGCGCACCAGTCGTGGAACCGCCAACCCGTGTTTTCACATTGAAGCATCTGAAATCTGGGAAGGCAACGCGAGAGGTGATGAAGGCGCTGCAAGTGAGAATGGTCGTGTCTGGGGCACCAGCATTCATGGTCTGTTCGATCAGGCTGGGTTCCGGAGAGGCTGGTTGAACCGCGTACGTGGCCGGAAGGGACTACCGCCTATTCCGCCTCGTGAGTCTGAGCTCGTCACGACACAACTGCGCGCTGAACTGGATCGCTGGGCTGATCATCTTCAGCAGCACCTGAGGATGGACTTCCTCGACGCTGTGTTGGCGGTAGAGTAGAGAAGGCGTCCGTATCCGTCGGCCGCTCAAGCATGAAGTGTGCCAACTGCGGCATGAAAGCCTTGGTGTTCCTGTCGAAGAGAGGCAGTTGCGTGAATGGGGATGGGGATCGTTGAAACGTGGGGATAGCCCACAGCCAGCCGCTCGTACGTTTTGCCCCCTCCCAGTGTCTTCTGGATTGATCTCGGAGCGGTGACATTCCTCTCGATCGTTTCGACCCGACTCATGACCGTGGTAAAGCGGCGTCATCTTCCTGGTCCAACTTCATCGGGTAATCCTTCTCGAGTTTCTGCTTCACGTGACCCAGACGATTCAGGGTGGTGGGAGTTGTCCTTTGTTCATAGGCAACCTGCTGTTCGAGTTCTCTGAGGTACTCTGCCGCGTTGGGTGACCTTCTCGTACCACAGCACACCGAGGACTATGCCGCCGCCGACCGAGGCTGAACCCGAGAGAAAACCGAGCACTCGTTCGGTGCCTGAATACTCGGGATTGAACAATGCCGCTATAGCCACGAGCACAAGGGCGCCAGTGATGGGCCAGACGAGCCACCTGTAGTCCACTGTGCAGATGTGAAATAGGTAGCGAATCATGCGGCTTCCGTTCGGACGTGCCGAGACCGGACGCTCGTCATGGGCCTTTCCCCAATGGATGGCAACAAGGCTAGGCCGTTCCCATCATGGGGAGGTGTAAAGGATGGCGGTTGATACTGGCTTTCAGACGCGTTTGGGATGGCGAGAGTGACCATTGCTGTTGCCCCGTGTCCATAAAAGCTGCTCAAGCCTTTCTAGCAGGCTGCGGAAAAACGTTTTTTAGCCTCTTCCGAAGCGTGGACTTCGGTGTCTGGAATGACATCCAACTTGCCTGAAAGCCGCATTTACTTCGATTAGGACAGGCGAACAGCCCACGCTGAGGCATTTCACTTATTCTGACGATAATCGTGCTTTCTACGGGTTTCGCCCAATGAACGAGCGAGTTTTTCCGCAACCTGCTAGACGTTCATGACGGTGCGAGGTGAGAGAAGTCGGTGATGAGTCTTGTTCCGTGCGAGCCCACCGGTTCGCTCCCGATTTTGCTCCCGATTCCAGGTCCAACTCAATCTCACTCGTTCAGGAAGAATTGCTCATCGTTTCAACGCGCACATCGTTCACGGTCTCACGCCATCCCACTCTATCGCTATCTCCACTGATCGCCCTTTTCAGGCGAAGACTGAGCCGTCTGTTCACGTGTCCCCTCGTGTGCGCCTCCCCGAGACGCACACCCAGCCCCGCCGCGACCAGACGCTCGCCCCTCGGTGTCCTGGGACCGCGGTGGCAGCGCTCCTCGCTGATTGCGTATCAGCGGGCCGGAAGAATAGCCGAGCGAGCTCAATGCCTTAGCTGGACCGTCTACTATGAAGCTACCAAACTTCCAGATGACTTAGCCCCCGCATCAAGGCACACCCTGTCTCGCTATCTGAGATGATGAAAGATCTGCTATGAGAGAAAATTCGCGAAAAAATGCTCGCCTACGCCGGGTAGTCCACTAAACTTCTGATTTAAGGGCACCGAACGGCTAATTTTGGCAGGCTGGAATTTCGAGGGTTTGAGGGCTGGAATTCTTGCAGGTTTTGCGGACACAGCTCTATTTGCAACTCCCCGCCACACGATATCGGCTTTTTGCGCTTCTGCCACTCCCACAGCGGCACCGTCTTCCCCTCACGGACAATTCCTGCCCATCCTTGACGCGTTTGGCCGCCAGTTCCTTGAATTCGGCTGTGTATTCCTGCTTCGGTATCTTGAACATTGACGCCCTCACGGTTCGTCATCCCTATCCGATTATTCCTGGAAAACGAAATCCGATGGGAAGCTCAGACGCTTCGCGCGCTATGCTCCACCCGTCGTGCCTCAACGTGGCGTACTAATTGACCTGATTCGCTTGTGCCTCATGTTGGTAACTCCCGTAAAATCTGTCGGTTACAGGCGACAGTCTATTCAAATCCCCTAGCATCGCGTCCACCACAGACGCGAGCGGCTTCCTTCAAACGNNGGGCGAACCACATACTCCGTGTGCTCGCGATCGCTCCCAGCGAGTCCAAAACTTCTGAACCGCGACCAAAAACAACTTGTCGACGGCAGGCAGCTTCGGTCTGCAGTGACGTCTTTTGAGCACCGAGGCCTGTGGTCTCAGGACGAGGTTTGCCATGAGGAGATTGCTGTGGGAGCGGAATGCTCAAATGGAGAGCCTCAGCATCAGTCGAAGAAGACGGCGCATGGGCAGGAGGTATCCCTGAATGCACATCCGATGGGCAGGCTTAGGATGCTGGCGATAAAGCAGATCAGAGTTTTGGCGAAAGACATCTAGCATCAGTTCAGAAATTGACGTTGGTCGTGCCACCCAGGTGTTGGAATTTGACAAAAATAAATCGCGCTTGCGGGTCGGCTCGCCACCCGGTGTCGGCCGTTTCAAACTGTGCCACGGTCGCCAGTTTGCTGAGCGCGGCGCCGTCGCGTCTAATCGCGACCGGTTCGTCACCAAAGATTTGTAACACGACTGGACGTGCGGCAGATGACAGCGTCACCGTCGAGGTTCCTCCAGCCGTATCGCATCGGATTTCAGTCCCGTCATAGACCACAAATTTTGATGTCCCGCCGGGATACACCAGGAAGAGCAGCCCGCTGTCCGGAGTCTTCACGTTGGGGTTGTTGACATAGTTAGCGTCGCAGAGGGTCCGGACCTCCGTCAGCAGCATCGGGACCATCGCTCCCTCCCGCACGAACAATGGCATCTGTGCCTGATTGTTATTCGTCCAGGTAATGACTTGTCCGCCAGCATGCCGCTCGTTTGTCCAAAAGTCGAACCAATTCCCTGCAGGCAGATACACTTGGCGGGTGTTGGCGTTCGGCGTGATCATCGGGGCAACAAGGAACTCGTTGCCAAAGAGGTATGTGTGCTTGATGGGAAAGGTGTTCTGGTCCGTTTGGTTCAGCAGGACGAGCGGGCGAATAATCGGCAACCCGCTCGCACTCGCTTCCTTGGCATAGCTGTAAATGTAGGGAAATAAGCGGGTATGCAGGCGGGCAAAGAATTGATAGTTCTGTAACGCCTCCTCTCCGTACCGCCATGGATACTGGAGTTCCTTCGTCACCTGCCGATGCATCTGCATGATTGGGGAAAAGCAGCCGAACTGTGTCCAGCGCATGAACAAGTTCGGGGGCGACTCGCTGGGATTGGTATCCTGGTAGCCGCCCGTGTCATGGCCCCAGATCGCGTATCCGCTCATCGCTGCGGATTGTCCCGCGATGATCACGCTCGGCAAGCCATTATCACCGAAGTTCGGCTCGTNNTCGCCCGCCCAGCAGCCCGGGAAGGCCTGCGATCCGGTATAGCCACTCCGGGCGAACAGCACACCATTCTGGCCTAAGACACTCCAGACTGTCTTGTGGTAGTCCAGGCAGTAGCCGTTGCGCATCTCAACGCCCGTACGCCCGTCCATGTACTGAGCGGTGGTTGGGATGTAGGTGTTAGGCCCGTTGCTACTTTCGCCATCGTCGGTCTTGAAACCGCCAATGGCCGGTTCGCTGGCGCCCGAGCGGGTCACTACACTGGTTTGCGCAAGCAGGTTTTTGAGTTGGTCCGTCAGCCATTGCCGGGCCGCAGGGTTTGTAAAATCGACCGGGCTGCCCCGGCCCTTCCACCACGGCACAACCAGGGGTGGTCCGCCCAAGGAGGCCTGCACGAAAAATCCTTTGCTGGCCGCCTCATCATAGTTGGAGGCCTTGCCCAGGTTTTGCCCCGGCACGTTTTCGTTGTTTGAGCTCACATCAATGAACGGCGTCATCCAACAGATGAGTTTGAGGCCGTTCGTTCGAAGGAAATCCGCCATCTCGCCCAGTGAGGTGAACCCCTGGTAGTGCACCCCATCGATCGTCGCATCTTTGGCGAACTGAGTCATGTTGAAGCGAAAATCGTTGTAGGCGATCTCCCAGGGGGAATCGAATACGAACGCCGAAGCTGGAATGCCTCGGTTTCGAAACTGCGTGACCGCATAGCGGACTTCGCCGCCGCTACGCCAGNNTGTCGGAAGAGATCCACGGACCGAAGGTCCACGCCGGTGGCAGCGGCGGACGCCCCGCATACCCAGTGTACCGTGCCACTACGTCCGTGAGTTTGGGGCCGTAGACGATGTTGTAGCGTAACGTGGAGAAATGGTTGGTTACGACGTAGCGGTTTGGCGCTCCGGCGCGCATATCGAAGCTGCTTTCCGCTGACGAGTCCAGGTGAAAGCCGTACCCGCGCGTGCTCACGAACCAGGGCGCGACCTTGTACGAATGATCTCCTTTGGTACCAGGATCGTCAAACGTCAAGGTGCGGACCTGTTTACCTGCGTGGTCCAGCGCGTCAAACTTTTCGCCGAAGCCGTAGAAGTGTTCGTGGTCGTCCGAAGCCGCTGCTACGGCTGTTGCAGTCGGGGCTACGTTCCCCCAATCCGTAACTTCGTAGCGCATGACGCCATCGTGGGGAAATGTGAGGCGGGTGGTGATCTGAGATGAGTCCAGCGATTGCGTTAATTCCAGACCATTCCCCAATACCTTTGAGGATACGACGCGGCCAAACAGGACCGCACCGGTTGGGGTTTGAACGGCCGGGGGCGCAAAACGGACGAGGTTCGCGGCGGGCGTCCCGGCCAGATCCGGACCGGCCAGTTCCACATGTCCCGTATCCTGATAAATCCGCGCCTGAAGGGGGCCTTGGTCGAATGAGAGAAAGGCTCCTGCGGGTTGCAGCGGCCACTGAATCTCTTGGGGAAACGGTGTCGTTGGAGGCATCGATGAAACCTCTGGAGTTCTCGATCGCGCAAGATGTGAACGAGCAGATCGCTGCCGAATTCAGCATCTCCAGCCCATGTCCCTCGCGCGGCGTCAGGACAAATGAATCCAATGCCCCATCGACGGAACGCCGTCGTGGTCGGTCAGAAATAGCATGTACCACCCTGGAGGCGCCACCTTGGGATCGTTCGGAACATCCGCGTTCAGCGTATCGGGAGGAACCAGTGTGAACGGTATCTCCACCAGACGCTGCGTGCTGTTGAAGGAGTGCGTCGTCAGTCCCGCCCGAATCAGACTGATCCATTTCGTCTGGGTCGCCTGCGGCGTCTGGATCGCAATGTGGGAATTGTACGTAATCTCCTCCGGAACATTTTGGATGACCGGACGGGCATTCTTTTTGAATAGATACGGCGGGCTGAAAATTTCCAGGCGCATTTCTTCAAGCAGATCGGGTGGAAGCCAGGTGACCTGCGAGCCCTTGTCAGGGTTTCCACCGGCTGATACGACCCTGCCGTCGGGCAGGAGCAGCGCCACCGAATGGTATAGGCGCGCGATCGTCGCCGCGGCAGTAATCGACCACATATTCGTCACCAAGTCGTAGATCTCCGCCTCAAAGACCTCACGCCCACCTTGCGGGTCGACTACCTGTGTTTGAGCACTGGCTTCGCGAGTCACGCCCCCGCCCACGGCGAGGACCGTCCGATCGGGGAGGAGTACGGCATTGACATGCATCCGCTCGTGGTTCAGCGCGCTTTTTGTGTGATAGGCGGGGTTCGGGGATTGAAAGTCAATAATTGCGACACGATGCGTAGCCGGCTGCCGAACTGGCCCATCGTCTTCCGGGCCGCCACCGAGGATCATGAACTTCTGGTCCTGCGCTGGTGGCAGCATCACGCTGGCGCACTGGTTGCAGTTCGCTTGGTCGGTCAATCCATTGATGACAACGGATTGAGTCGCGTTGATCGGATCGAACACGAGTGGCACTGAGTCCCCTTGGCTGTCCATCTTGCCCCCGGTATAGAACAATCGCCCGTCACGCAACTGGAACAGGTGTGGATATAAGGGCAAGTCGAAGTCTTGCGTCTTGGCCCACGCACTGTGATCGGGATCGAGGATGTGCTCGAGCGTATTGCGGGCAGGGCCATTGCCCTGTTCGTCCAACCCGGAGGCGGCCAACACTGTGCCGTCGCTCAGCAAGACGACTGTGGGATACCATCGGCCCCGCGTCATGGCCTGCACGGAAGTCCACTGTTCTTTGCGCGGATCCGGATCGAAGATCAGCGTGTCGCGAATTCCCCTAAACCCGCCATCCGGAGCAGGTTGCATCGCGTTGTTGACGATCATGACGTCATATTTGATCGTGCCCCCGGCGACCAGGACCCGGCCATCGGACAACAAGGTATGGCCACAGCAGAAAAAATCGACGACCGAGCCATCCGGACGTTGCAAGGTCGGCGGGTGATCGAAAGTTTTATCGTCAAAGACGTTCTTGCTGGGGTCCCACACGACGCTCGTATAGATTTGCTTAGCCACGTTTCCGAAATCCGGGGACTTAAACCGGAAGACGTTATTGCCAGAGCCGGCAAAGAACAGCACCTTGCCGGTATGGAGCAGCGCAGCGTGAACCGGCAGCACCTCCGAAAAATACGGTAACAGTCGCCATACGCCTTTTGTGGCGGCCGTATCGATGTCGAGCTTGAGGTCCGTCAGGGCGTATCGCCCCGCGTTCAGCCCGGGCGGATGGTCGACATGGAATACAACGGCCTTTGGTCTGCCAGTACCGAAAGAGGCGAGCGCGAATCCGCCACCCTGATCCTCCCACGATCCCCAGCCGTCGAATTTGGTCCACGGACCCCAACCGTCTTGCACCCTCCCTTGCAAGTCGAGATTCCAACCGACGCGAATCCATCCGGCGTTTTCCTGCGGCGGATCGTCAATGTGAAACACGATCAATTCGGGACGGCCGTTGCCGTCGAGATCGGAGAGGGCAATTCCGGCCCCTTGGTTGAACCAGGAAAACCAATCGACTTCAAACCAATCGGTCCAGCTATTCACCAGCCCGTCGCGGGTGAGTCCACTCCCCACTCGATAGAAACCCTTGTTAGGGCGATTCGGATTGTCGGTGTGGAAGTCGTCGATATGGAATATGACCAAATCGGGTCGACCGTCGCCGTCCATATCCGTCACGGCTATGGCGGCGCCTTGATCGCGCCACGACACCCATCCAGGGACCTGCTGCCAGTTGCTCCATCCCCCTGTGACCTGGCCCCGCGCATCCAGTTTGCGACCAACGCGGTAGAGGCCCTGGTTCGGTCCAGGGACGCGATGCTCGATTTGGAAGACGATCAGCCCTAATCCGTCGTTCCCAAAGTCTGCCACGGCGATGCCTGCGCCCTGATTCTCGTTCGAATTCCACTGGGGAATCTCGATCCACGGACCCCATCCGCCGGTAATGTTCCCCTGGGCGTCGAGCCTGCGGCCGACACGGTAGAATCCTCGGTTGGGACCCGGCGTTGGATGATCGACCCGCAGAACGATCAGTTCAGGCAGACCATCCTTGTCGAGATCTGCCACCGCTATGTTGGCGCCTTGGTTTTCCGAAGAAGTCCAGTCAGGGACTGGCAGGAAGGTCAGAGGCATAGCTCCTCCTACGGCTCGGCTTGTTCCGGCGCGAGCCGGATGGGACGATACCCTTGATTAGCCAAGACCGATCGTCTTGAGCAATTCCGGCATGCCAAATCGGCCTTTGTCGGCAAACATCGGTTTCCACGTGGGCCATTGCGAGAGGAACGAGTGAGGATCGCCGAGCATCAAGCCGATCAAGACTTCTGCCACGATCCGCCCACCCACAGGGCCCAGCTGTACATGAATCCTATTTTTTGCATCATCATTCCCCTGGGCTTTTTGCGCGTCATGAGCCCACTGATGCTGGGCCTCAGCTAGGACGTAAAACCACAACGGGGCATTGTCCGTAAAGCTCTTGCCGAACTCTATAATGGACTTGTTGCTCGTAAGCCCGTCGACGTTCGCTTTCCCCACGGTGAGTTCCGCATCCGAAATCGGCTCCAGCCCCATGTGGCGCGCCACCGCTTGACCGGACGGCAACCCCATGTTCAGGCCACGTAATAGGTTGCGGTGGGCAAGGTTGGAAATCGCCTTCAGCTTGGGAGCCGGATGCCCGTCCGCGTCTTGCTTGAGATCACCGCCGGGAGGGGACTTCTCTTCGGAAAACTCGGGGAGAAAGGCCAGAGGATTTACGAGCGAGGAATCAATCTTGTACGCCGGTTGCACGCGGTTGGGGCCGCGGTTCCCAGGATCATCGAGTTTGCCCTTGGTCTCAAAAAATAAGTTCCAATCGATTGCCCATAGATCGGGGAACTCACGAAATCCGTTCAAACCCTGGTCCTGGACTGCGGCAAAGATAAATTGCCGCCCGTTCACGCCGCGTTTGATTTCATCTTGTGATGCTCCGGTTCCTAGCTCCGTATTCAAGCGGTAGATGGGACGAACCATCGAATGGCCAAAACGATAGGCCGCCACGGAAAACTCGACTGGCATGAAGGGATCGTTCTTCCAGTGGAAAAAATGCACCGCCGGCTTATCCTTGTAAATACTCGTGCCGTTCTTCAGATGCGGGAGCACATCGTGCACGACCTTCAAGCCAGCGATCCTTGGAAGAAAGTCATGCAAGACGACCCACTGATAATGCCAGCGGACAAGACGTTGAACATCCTCGAATGCAGCGTCGGGGGACGTTTTCAGTAATTCGTCCGCGACAAAATTGTGGAATCGCAACAATACGCCGTGCAACTGCGAGACGATGACGTTCTCATCGTTGCGTTTGTCGCCGATCAGCGCCCGGTTAGTCCCAGGAGACCGTAACAGGTCTTTCACCTTGCTGGGCTTTCCGTTGCGCGTGAGCGGCCTGCCAAAAGCAAAGTGAATCCCATCAGGCTCATACATATAGGGCTGATCGGCGGGCCCCCGGCCATAGAGGTTATCG
>PLBR01000123.1 GCA_003135435.1 Nitrospira sp.
TCTGTCAAATCCGGGTCACCTCATTGCTTGACCTTGCACCTCAGGCTCGTACGGGAGCGGCCAGGGACCGTGACGCGTGAAGCGCGAGACGTGCGAGAAAGGCGCGATCAGACGTTCGAAGTTCTGGTTTCAAGTTCCGAAAACCTCGAACTTCGGACCTCGAACCCTCGCCCGCCCCGCGCCCCTGTCCCACACGTGCCGGCCATTGAAGTTCTGCTGTGCCGAAATGGTTGTTCCGCAGCCTGCTAGATATCCACGACGACACCAATCTCGACGGCTTGCTCAGAGGGAATCCCCAAAAAGGAACTGGTCCGGCGTGAGTTTCTGGACAAAAAGACAAACAGATGCTCTCGCCAAAGCGCCATTCCTGGCTTCGGCGTCGCGAGCGAGTTAATTCGGCTGAGAAAAAATGTGGTGTCATGCAGATTCACGGGCACGCCCTGCTCGTGGCACTGTTGAAGCAAGACGGGGATCACGGGCGTTTCCATAAATCCATGCCTCACGGTGACACGATAGATGCCTGGCGCGAATTGCCCAATATCGAGTTGCTGCGCTCGCGGAACCAAGGGCACCCGCTCGGTGACGATTTTCAGGAACACCACGAGCTCGTGAAGCACCGTATTGTGCCGGACGTTTTGGAGGAAGGCCGGCGGCGTGATCTCATGAGACTGGGTAAGAAATACGGCGTGACCCGGCACGCGGACAGGATGGCGAGCCAGGAGGTCCTTCAGAAACTGAGCGAGTGGCGGCATGGTTAGGCGCAGATAGTTGGTGACCAGGGCGCGCCCGCCACTCCAGGTCGTCATCAACGTGAAGAGCGCCAAGCCGAGCACGAGGGGGAGCCAGCCGCCTTGCCAGATCTTCAGCACATTGGCGCTGAAAAACCCCAGGTCAATCAGGAGAAACGTGCCCGTCACCGTCCCGGCCACGAGCACGGGCCAGTGCCAAGACTGTCGCGCGATCACGTAGAGCAAGAGGGTCGTCATGACCATGGTGCCGGACACGGCAATGCCATAGGCGGCGGCCAAGTTGGTCGACGAGCCGAACAGCAGGACCAGACTGATCGTCCCGATGAACAGGAACCAATTGACCACGGGCACATAAATCTGTCCAATGTGGCCCGCGGAGGTATGCTGAATGCCCATGCGGGGCAGATACCCCAAGTGGATCGCTTGCTGGGTGAGGGAGAAGGCCCCACTGAGTAAGGCCTGGGAGGCAATGACGGTCGCGATCGTCGCCAGTCCGACCAGCGGATAGATGAGCCAGCTGGGGGCCAGGAGATAAAATGGATTGGCCACGGCATCCGGCTCCCGGAGCAAGAGCGCTCCCTGTCCAAGATACTGCAGCAGCAAACTCGGGAGGACGATCGTATACCAGCCGAGACGAATGGGCCCTCTCCCGAAGTGGCCCATATCGGCATATAAGGCTTCGGCGCCCGTTAAGGCGAGGAAGACACTCCCCAAGACCACGAAGCCCTGGCCCGGATGCTCTACTAACAACCGAATCCCGTAAAGTGGGCTGAACGATTCCAGGATGCGAGGAGACTGGATCACGCTTCTGACACCGAGGACGGCCAGGCACACGAACCACAGCAGCATAATGGGTCCAAACACTCGCCCGATATGCCCGGTCCCCTTGGACTGGACGGCAAACAGGCCGACAAGGATGCTGACGGCGATCACCACTAAATACGGGTTGAAAAGCGGCGTGGCCACGTTCAGCCCTTCTACCGCGCTGAGGACCGAAATCGCCGGTGTGATAATGCCGTCTCCATAGACGAAAGCGGCCCCTAAGAGACCCAGGATAATCAACGGGCTGAGACGTTGGGGGAACGAGGGGGCACCCTCGTCACGATGCGCCAAAGCCATGAGGGCAAGAATTCCTCCCTCACCTTGGTTATCGGCCCGCATCACCACCCAGAGGTATTTTACAGTGACCACCAGGAGGAGGGCCCAAATCAGCAGGGACAGAATGCCAAAGATAGTGGGAGGCGTGGTGGTCAGCCCAATGGCCGGGCTGAAGCACTCGCGCAACGCATAGAGGGGACTCGTGCCGATATCGCCATATACAATCCCCAGAGCCCCGAGTACAAGCAGGCTCTTCTTCTGGTCGCCAAGAGATTCAGACATCGCGATGCTTATACAAGGACCGCGGAATCAACACAACCTCGGAGGAATGCAGCCGGCTTGCGGGATCGTCCGGCCACTAGCGGGATGGCTCTTGACCGAATCACTCTAACCCCTCTCAGTTCCTTTTGAATCAACCCAGGATAGCCGATTCAATAGACGAGAGCTCATTTTGGGGCAGCATGGTGCTTGTCGAAAGGCCTTTTCCAAAAACCGCCGGTGTGTGGCGCGATGTCTTGTGCGTTGATTCGTTTGTCATCCGAGGGAAGCACTGGGGTCGTTGCTTGACCTTGCCCTTCAAGGACGAGGGATTCGCGGTCAGGCATGACTATTGACTTATTGGAGCCGGTCGCCTCGCTTGAAGAGATGGAGGGCTCGGCAGTCTTTCCTCACAGATAGTCCTCCTCCAGCGCCTTCCGTCACGAACCGATGGAGATATTTGACGGGCGCTCTCGACACCCGTGAAGCGTATCTCGTTGGGGATAAGAGCGTATGGTTAATGGCTTATAGCTGGTGGCAGGAAACAGGAGCTGATAGCGAATAGCGAACGGCTGATAGCACGGACAAAGAAAATCCTGTTGCTCCTGCACCTGCTATCGGCCATAAGCCATACGCCATATGCTCTTTTCTCCGGACGAGATACGAACGCCGAGTTAGGACAGTCGGAGCGATCTCCTCGCGTCTTCGATCAGGATCTCGCGCCATGCGCCGGACGGGAGGTCTTCCAGTTTGAAGGGACCGTATCGAATGCGCCTGAGCCTGGTCACTTCATGCCCCAATGCCTTGAACAGTCTTCGGATTTCACGATTTTTCCCCTGGGTCAGGACCACCTCCAGATGTGATTCGCGTCCGGAATTCTTCTGAATCTTCACGCTGTGGCACTGGAGGCGCTCACCACCATCGACCACTCCGGCTACGGCTTCTGCGGCCTGCGCTTCAATAAATTCTCCTCGCACGGTGACCAGGTAGGTTCTCATCACTTTATTTGCCAGATCGGTGAGAAAGCTCGACAGTGCCGAATCGTTGGTGAGCAAGAGGAGACCACTAGTCGCCTGATCGAGTCTCCCGACGGCATGCATGTATCCCAGGTTCGCCGGCAGCACATCGAAGATCGTCTTACGGCCCTTTTCGTCACTGTGCGTCGTGATGACCCCTTTGGGTTTATGAAAGAGGAAAAATCGTTTGCCCGAGTCTTGAATCGGTTGGTCGTCGATCGAGACAGAATCTTTCGGCCACAAGACCCATGTGGCCGAATCGCGTATGACTCGACCATTAACCTGGACTCGTCCTGCACGGACCCATTCCTGGCTCGTTCCACGGGAGGCAATGCCAAGCTTCGAGAGCAGTCGGTCGATGGTTAGACGTTTGGGCATGGAGGTCTTCTGTGCCATCCTGAACCATTTCAACTCAGCGAAATTTCTCTGGCGTGCATTTTTTGAATAACTGGAGAACACCACGCAGGATGCTCAAAAAGTCCAGACTTCTCACCCGCCCAACCCTGGCGCGCCAAGATGCACCTTGACCCAGGCAAGGCCGGCAGGCGAGTCGAAACCGGAGGCGTACCCTCTGGGGCGCACGGTGCGACGAATAAGGAGCACCAAGTCTGTGCGCGCCGCCGAGTTAGTGAGGCGGCCGGGTCCCCGTTGAGGATCTGAACGATGCGAGAACGCCGCTGGCGGGCTTTTTCAGCATCCTGTTAGCAGGCAGGATCATGCCGCGTTGGGAGAAGGGAAACAAAACCTATTCCCGCCTGCCTCTTTCGCACTGTCCATCGCAGCCTTCGCACCAGCGAACAGGTCGTTGAGCTCCTGGCCATCGAGCGGGTATACCACCAGCCCGAGGCTCACCGTGACGGACGTCTCCTGTTTCTCGATGGCCCAAGGCTGCGCGAACGCCTTCAGAATCCGGTTGCCGACAATTTCCATATCGGCCCGGCTGTTGATCCCTTCGAGCAGGCAGGTAAACTCATCCCCGCTGAGACGCGCAGCCGTATCCACTTCTCGCAGACACTTTTTGAGGCGATCGGCAGCCTCTTTCAACAAGAGGTCCCCCGCTTCCTGACCAAATGTCTCGCTAGCCTCTTTGAAACGGTCCAGCCCGCACAGTACCAGACCGACCACTTGCTTTTTACGCTTGGCCATAGCCACGGCATGGGTCATCCGGTCGCGGAACAGCACGCGATTCGCAAGGGTGGTAAGCGGATCGTGCTGCGCGAGATAGCTCAGATTTTGCTCGGCTTTTTTTCGTTCAACGGCATGCCGAATCGCACGAGTGAGCCGCTCCGCCGTAGACGCGTCTTTAATCACCACCTCCTGCGCGCCATGTTGGATCATCTGCCGCTCCGCCGCTTCATCGTCCTTTTCACCAAGCACCACGATCGGCATCCGGCCCAGCGCGGCCTGGATGAGATCCAACGTATCCAACCCATGCGTGTCGACTAAGGTCCGATCCATGAGAATGGCGTCGAAAGACTCGCGGCCCAGCCGACGCAGGGCGCTGCTGAGACGTTCCACGTGGGTCACCTCGATCTCCCCCTTCCCCGTTTCCCGCAACATCTCAAGAGAGCGCTGTGCATTGGCTGGATTATTCTCGACTAACAAGACCCGAATCATGGCAGACCTCACAGATACCAGTCGTCGCCTTGGCGAGGAACTTACGCCCCGCCTCACATGCAACGAGACGCTCGATCACAGCATGCAAAATGAAAAACGGTTCTCCTCACTGACGATAATGCGAACTAGCCCGCATTATTCATGACGGTTCGTGGCGAAATCGCGCAGCAAGCGCGAAGGGCGGGACTCGCGTGACGTGTGAGCCCTGTCCCTGCCAGTCGCGCGTTTTCCGCCAGTCTCGCCCGTCTCGCGCGAGTCAGGCATCCGCAATTGCAGCAGAAGCGCTCATGAATACTGCGGGCTAATTGGAATACTTCAGGCTGGTCTTCTTCGGTGCTTTCCATTTCCACGGCGGCACGGGATTGGAGTCTGCCCAAAGACCCTTGCCCGATGCCCGGGCCAGTTCTTCGAGCACCCCGAGGCTGGCATCGCTGGAGGCCGATCGTTGCCACCAGGCCAAGCCTTCTTTCAGCAGCTCGTGCCCCACATTGCGCCCGTCATCCAGCAACACCTCGGCAGATACCCGACCTTGCTTGTCTCGCGTGAGCCCTCGCACGACCACGTCGCGGTTGCCCACATAGGCTGAGATCGCGTGCTTCGCCTGTTTCCCGTAAGGTTGCTTGAGTTCTGGACAATCGATATCTTTGAGATAGATCGTCTCACTTTGGCCGTCGTGACGAATAGTCAATCGATCGCCCTCATGGACGGTGACGACTCTCGCGGCAAAGTCAGCCCATGAGAGAGTCGGGCATGTCGCCACCAAGACGAGCACAAGACCTGTCAGGATGTGATGCTTCACCATGATTCCGTATGCTAGCGCCCCCTGGATGATCCGGCCAACTATTTCTCGATTTTTGGACAACGAGGCATTCCACAGGGAGTGATGAATCTAACAGGTTGCGGGAAAACCATGTCGGCACGCGAGGACTTCGAGGGTGTCGCCATCCATGACCCGAACCACTTGGCCTCGATACTCAGCGACAACGATAGCAGGAGAGAGCGTCAGGAGAGCGCGGAACAGAACGAAGAGCCATAGTCCGCCATCATTCACAACCACACGAGAGGCTCAAACGGTCCACGACCGCCCCCGTTAATTTATTTAGCCACACCACTTGCGTGGAGTCTAATCTTCTCCTCCACGCTCGCCATTAATTCAGCAAATCGTTCAGGCTGTGGTGCCGTTCTCGGATCGAAACATCCGGCATCCCTTAACACATACAAGTAATTGAACTCGGCGAGCCACTTACTCTTGTTGTTTCTTTCTTCCGCAAGAGAATAGTAAATCTCGTCGAGAGGCGTCTGAGGCGCTTCGCTTTGTTTGGCTTTAACACAGCTGAGTATGGTTGAAACACTCTTTTTGTGAACTAGTTGCATTCCCATCGGTGAGCCAATGAAAAAGACCAAGGCCGCACCAGCAGCGATGACCGCTAGAATGATAAAGAGGACTTCCATGATCCCCTCCCTTACTCATACAGCATGCTCAAGAACAAACAACCATACTAGCGATGGCTAATCATGGGCAAGTCGCCGCCAAGTCGCCAACCTGAACGCGAGAGGCTTCCCACCGTGCCTTGGCCTTGGAATGGTCCGGCGCTATAGGTGACAGTGCATTGCACGGGGAAGCGACGGTAGGGACAAAACATGAAGGGCGTGAGAGCCTCGCAGGGAGGCTCATTCTAGGAGGGGGACAACCAAACCGCAAGGCGGGGTGTGGGGAAATGATGGTATTTGTCGGCAGGATGGGGGCCTGTTTAGGAAACCCGACGCCTAGTTTTGCCTGTCTCGTAAAAGGGAGATAAAGCCCTTGGCCTGCCCCCAGGAAGAACGCACTAGCTGACCACGAGTTCGGGCCACATACAGGTCAGCCCAGGAATAGAATTTCACGATCGGTTAGCAGTGGTAGCCGACGCCGAAGGCCAGAATGTTGGCGCTGTAGTCTCCTTTAACTCCTCCGGTTGCTTGCGTGGGGCTTGATGGCGAGAAGTTAAAGCTGGCACGGCTATATTTCCATTCGCCAAACAGGACATGTTCTTGGTAACTAAATAGCGCAGACCGAGCTGCGTGTTAAGGCACACTGTGGTGCCGGAGGAAGACTCTCCGTTCACAGCCTCTGTTACATTCGCAAAAAATACTCCCATCCCGACGCCGGCATAGGGTTCAAACTGCCCCATTTGGTAGCGTACCACAACGTTCACCGGAGCCCAGTTGAGCACACGAAGAAATGTACCGGCTAAA
Organism: Nitrospira sp.; assembly: GCA_003135435.1. Classification (GTDB taxonomy): domain Bacteria; phylum Nitrospirota; class Nitrospiria; order Nitrospirales; family Nitrospiraceae; genus Palsa-1315. The sequence continues at coordinate 6,974 of PLBR01000123.1, forward strand.
TTTACAGTGCCAGAGAATCCGGGGACACCAATAGCCGCATCTTGTTGCTTGATATGTGGGGTAGAATTGAAGACCTCGGTCTCGACCCCCAACCATTTCATCGAGTCAAAATAGTATCCAAGCTTGGCTCCATAGATTACCGAATTCTGAAGGCTGAGATCCGAGACGGTTAAGCCCGCGTTACTATCCACACCTTCAATGTTGCTGAAGGTGTTCGGGATTGATACACCCACTTGACCCGCGACATACATTTCCGCCTGGACAGGGCGACTGAATAGCGTCAAACAGAGCACCCCCACTGCAACAGAAGACAATCCGACCACAGAACGTACACATCTCATACTTCACCTTTTCTTCTCCGGCCTCTCCGGAGTTACACGGTCCCGCCATCAAGCTAGAAACATGAGCTTGATGGAATCCTGGAAAAGTAAAGAACCCCGCCCTTCCGGGCGGGGCATTCTAGAACATCTTTCACGGCTCCGCTTGACGCTTCTTGGCTTCATGAAACCGGATA
>PLBR01000205.1 GCA_003135435.1 Nitrospira sp.
TAACATGGTAGATGGTACAAAAAATCCCGGCTGGTCATGCAGAGTAGGTGCGCCTCGACAGAGAAATTTCCTCTATCATTAAGAATTGCACTCTGGGCATACATGCTATGGCTGTGGCGCACGTAGCGCTCCTCAGGTAATGCAGGATGTGATACGCACGAGTCAATTACGTGTAATTTGAGTATGAAGCTGTTGACAAACTTGTCCAATAGGGTCAGCGTCTCTGCCTCGCAAGAACCTTCTATTAAGGCAACTGTGGCCGAAGGCAAGAGACCGAACGGGAGCGGAACAAATTCTGCGCCGGCCACACATCAAATCTCTGTTCCAACGATTTCCCTGCCCAAAGGTGGCGACGCGATCCGTGGCATAGGCGAAAAGTTCGCCGCCAATCCTGTCACGGGCACCGGCTCCCTGACAATTCCAATCACTACATCACCAGGTCGTTCAGGCTTCGGTCCGCAACTCTCCCTATCCTATGACTCCGGTGCTGGCAATGGACCATTCGGTCTTGGCTGGAACCTCTCTCTCCCCTCAATCACGCGCAAGACCGACAAAGGCCTACCGCGCTATAACGATTTCGATGAGTCCGATGTGTTTATCCTTTCCGGCGCTGAAGATCTGGTTCCTGTACTCAACCCGGTTGAGGAAGACACCACTTCGTTCACCATCTTCTTAGAAGAACCATTGCGCACGGAAAAAGAATGAACGGGGCATCCCCGCATGGGCCACCCCGAGCCCGATACTGCCTCCGCCCGTATTATAGAAGTACTGCTGGTCCAGCACATTGATGACATCGAATCCCACCAGCATCTTCTGCTGATCCCACGGCAGAGGGAACACGTGGGTCACTGAGGCATTGTAGGTGGTATGGGACTGGAAGTGCGAGGAGTTGGTCAACGCACCTTCGTCATTTGTCCGCAGGCCTGACCCATAGAGCATCTGGCCCGAAACGGTCGTTCGCTCCTGGAACCGATAGGCCACTACCGCAGAACTGGTCATCAACTGCGAGTGGTCGCAGAACACGCCGCCCGCCGTATTGATGTCCGCAATCGTCTGCGTGTCCAGCAGGTAATTCCCCGACTGCAACCCGTTGGCCTTGCACCGGCCCCACGCCACATTACCACGCGCACTGAAGTTGTCGGTGATTTGCAGTTTGAGGGCGCCGTCAATGCCCATTTGGTAGCCCCACTGAAAGGCAAAGAAGTTCAGCATCGGGGTCGTGCCAAACTGCCCGGCGTCGGACTGAAAGTGACTTCGCTTGTAATAGGCGGCCAGTTCCACCGTGGCCCAGTTGGTCAGCGCATGATAACTGCCCACTTCGAAATAGTTGGAGCGTTCCGCCCTGGGGTTGAATCCGGTCGGGTCATTGGGTTGGGCGGTGGAGCCCTGGAGATTCACCTTGGTAAACGCGATCTGCTCGACATTCGGCGGTGTGAACAGCCGGCTATAATTGGCATGAAAGACGTGCGACGGAGTCAACTTGTACGTGACGCCGAGGCGTGGACTGATCTGTCCTTCATTGTAGAAACTTTGAATCTGGTCATACCGCACACCCAGGTTGAGGGTCCACTGGTCGGTCGGGCTCCATTGATCTTGGACCCACAACTCCTCGCGCTTCTGCACGTTGGTATTGGCAGCGGTTTGCGTGAGCACCGGTCCGGTCGGAAGACCCGTACCCGGATCGACGGCGAAGTCAAACAACTGGAATTGATTCTGCGCGTTTGTGTACTGGAGCTGAAACCCCGTCTTTACGAGATGCTGCGTGTCGGGGATCCACGTGTAATCGAATCGCGTCCCCGGTGAGTAGGCCTTCCGCTTCTGATTCGCCGTCTGCCCTTCGGGCACATAGGCGAGCGTGTTGAACGGGTCGGTGGTGAAGTTCGCATACGAATTCCGCAGAAAGCCGGCGAGCTGGAAAAAGTTGTTGGCGTTCACGTCATGGCGCCAGACAAGGTGCGTGTATTGGGAATTCTCAGTCTGGTTCTGGTTCACCGCCTGAGAGGCCACGGGAGAGAAGGTGGGGGCCTGCGCCTGAAGGAGCGGCAACACATCTGCGTTCACTCCCAAGCCCGGGATCGTTGGAATCTGATACTTCGCCACCGCGTTCAAGAACACCCAACTCACGCTATTGCGGTTGTCGTGCTGATAGTCCCCGCGCAGATAGGTTTGATTGCGCTCGCTCTGACCGTGAAAGATAGAATGCCCGAGCGTCGGCGGCTCGATGCCCCGATTGGTCGACGTATAGCTGTTGAGGGCATAGTAGCGGACCTTCTCGCCGACCGTGCCGCCGTACTCGAACGACGGATTCACCGTCTGGTTCGAGCCGCCCATCATTTGGGCCGAGCCGAACGAGGGACGCGTCCCGCTCTTGCTGGTGATATCGACCACGAGGGCCGTCTTGTTGCCGTACTGGGCCTCCATGCCGCCAAGGATAATATCCGCGCGCTCCCACATGCGGGGAGAAATCACGTCGGTGAAGCTCGAGCTCACCCCTTCCGGAATCGGCACCCCATCGATCCGGAACTGCTGATTGGCGTGGTCCTGGCGGATATGGGTTTCCCCCAAGGCCCCATACACCACACTCGGCACCGTCTGTAACACCTGCGCGACGGTGTTATTGTTGCCGAGCGGGAGGACTTCAATATCCTTCCGGCTCACGGAATACGTTTCGCTCGAGGCCTTGTATTGGATCGCGGGCAGCGGCGATCTAATCTCGAGCGCGAGGTCTTGCGTCAGGGCCAACGTCAGGGTCACCGGAGCCGGTGATTCCGTGCCGATCTTCACCACCACATATTCGCTCCGGTAGGTCTCGTGGATGGCGCTGACCGAATAGGTGCCTTCCTGTGGTACGAGGACGGAAAACTCGCCAGCCTGGTTTGTCACGCCTTGGGCGACCACGGTACCTTCCTGATCGCGCACCTGCACGATGGCTTGATCCACTCGGCGGAGATCCTGATTCTGCACCGCACCCCTGATTGGGGACAGGGCATCTCCCTCCGCCGCGTGCGCGAACGTGGCAGCCTGTACCCCGATCATGATGATCATCACGATCACGCCAAACAGCCCATGCCCTGTATGCAACACGCGTCCCATCATATCCTCCACATCGCTGAGAGTCAGCGTTGGAAATTGTCCGACGACGTATACCGAACAACCTGGATGTCAGGCGCGTCTGGTATACGGCTATGAATGCTGGACGTGATTAGGACTGTGGGGGAGCGCGGGAGGGACAGCTCGAGAGAAGCTGGGTAGAAAGAAGAGGTGTTGAACTCGGCCATTCATGAGAGCCGATCGTCACCGATGTTGACACAGACGGCAGCCCCAGCAGCAGGGAGCTGGTCGTGTGGTGCTGGAGCCATTGGCACAGGTCTGTATCGGAGTGCTCGTGCCCGTCGTGGTCGGTAGCCGCCAGCTCGTGCTGAATCTCTAGCACTGCGGCGAACGGCGCCAGTGTTAATAACGTGAGCGTCAAGAAGAGCGCAAGGCCTGCGCGTATCGTCCTCCCACACGTCAACGACATTGGGGACACCATCCGATAAATTCCAGCGAGTGGTCTTCGACGAGGAATCGCGTTTCGCGTTCGACCATGGCCAGGACCTTCTTCAGAGGACACAACATCAAGTCTGCGATGTGCCCGCATCCCCGGCAGCGAATATGGTGATGATGCGCACGGCCCTGGCAGAGTTCGTATCTGAACTGGCCTTCTTGAAATTCCACCCGAGACACCATGCCCAGCTGTTTGAACACCGACAAGGTCCGGTAGACGGTCACCAGATCCACGGCTATCTTCCCACGTGTGAGAGACGTGTGAATTTCTGAGACACTCATCGGGTGTCGGGTTCGCTCAAGCACGGCGAGTATCGCCTTTCGAGGGCGCGTCACCCGGCGTCCGTCACGTTGAAAACTTGCAAGAAGAGAATGTCCCATGACGCTCCGCTGTTGTTGCAAACGACTTGCATTTATCACATGTGAACATCTCTGTCAATTGTCTTAAAGCGCTCATGTGGACAACACCCCGGAGAACAATGACATGCTCGTGCTGGCTTCCTGCAAGTGGGAGTCACTGTTCACGGACATGGCTGATGATGGCTCGGCTAGGGATTGTTCTGCCCCGCTTAAATTGTAGACAGTCTATTGAAGATTGGGAACGATCCATTTTGCAGAGAATTCGGCCCTCTTCGATTGTCCCTTTCTCAAAGAACATCCTGGTGCACTCGCTCGTGACTCTGTTGAGAGGGGTTCGGTTGTCTTCCGCTCCAATGGATTTTGAATAAATTCAGTGGGTTTCCTCCATCCACCTGGCTATGCTACTTGTCCACCAAACCAGCAGCAGCCCATCTATCTCCGTATAGTCCTGAAGAGGGATCCGGTCGTAAGATGGCCAGCCAACCCCATTCGCCTCAGTCGATAGCCGAAATGTTTCAGCTAATGCCTTCCTACTTGGAGGAATCATGTCCGGCACAAGTGCACCCCCAAAGGATTTGTTCTTTTTGAACAGGCGGAAGGATACGTCAAAGTCCCTGAAAAATCGAATTCCTCTGCTTCCAGCATGAGAGAGATTTTCTGAGCGCCGTACTGAGAGCTACTCAACAGGCAGGGAGAGACTGAAGGTCGTTTTGAAGGTTCTGTCTATTGTACAAACTGGTGAGCCGGGCAGGACTCGAACCGGAACGTGTCGGCATATCTACCTAGAAACCCTGACCTCGGTTTTACTCCCCGCTCCACTCCCCTGCATACTTGTGGAGGTGTTTTGCCGAAGGCGAGGGAGCCGAGGGCATCTGACATGCGGGTTTGACCCCTGCATCCAACTAGGGCTGTTATCACATTTATCACAATTGGTGGATACCGAGGGCGAAAAGGCCTGCTGACATGTTGATTCTGATTGAAAATCGGCGGGCCTTCGCTGTGATAATTTGTGATAGAGCCGGTCAAAATCACAGACTCTATCGACTCAATAGAATCTATCGACAGTTCGCAAGCGTCCGATTTATCGAAAGAACGGGGAAACCGTTAACTGATCAAACCTTTGTAAAAATGGCCCCAAAAGGCCTCTTAATCAGCGGGCCGTAGGTTCGACCTTCCTGGAAACTTTCGATTTGGAATCGCTAAGCCGCCAAGGCTCTCACGTCAATTTGGAAGGTAAGGATGTCGCTTCCCCCTATAGAAAATCCCGTTGGGGAGTTGAACCATCACGCGTTCCATTTTCACGGGCGTCACGTCCTCTGTTGACTGCACATGCAAGCATATTAGCATTACATAGCAGAGATGTCAATCTTGTTTGACGGGCTTGGTCTGCTTGCGTATGCTAGCGCCATGGCGAAGTCACCACGACCTGACGACGATGCAGCGGTCCTCTTTGTCCGGGGAATGCCTAGAGATCTGTTGGCGAAGCTGAAGGCGGCGGCGGCCCTTCAACAAAAGACGCTGGGGGAGTACATTCAGGAGATGTGCGAAGGTCATGTTCAGGAATTGGAGCGGAAGGGGCTGTTGCCGAAGGGGAAGTGATTCATGTTGATCTGGACGACCGAGAAGCCGGTGAATCCGGGATTCTATTGGTTCAAAGGTTTGCTAGAGGGAAACTATGGAGAGCGTGGAGTCATTCTGTCTACGGTGGTTGATATTGCCAGCAGGGAGGACCAACATTTCGAGGTGTATTTCCTTCAGGGTGAATCGCCAGTTCCCCTCAGTGATTGTAATGGCCAATGGGCCGGGCCGCTGAAGCCGCCGGAGTAACGATGCAAATGACGTGGGAGAACCTGACGAAGTTGTTTACGTGGGCCGCCCAGCACGGATCTGAGGCTCCAATGGCAGACACCGCAGGGGAACAAATTGTGATTGATGGTACGATCACGAAAGAGGACCTCGATCGTTTCATGGCCTCTCACTCGGAGCCGCCCGCATGATTGGACGGATCGGAGGCGGGAGTGACCGATCATATATGGTCAGTCGAGGAAATCGTGGAGCTGTTGCACTGAGGACCAGGTACCGACACAGGGAGGAGCCGCCGCGGGGACTGCCAGAGGGATGAGACCTTCTCGCGCCTGGCTCGTGAAATGCGTGGTGGGTCTTCTGCTCATCGTGCTGGCCTATTACTTCATCACCCGCGTTGTGTTGGTCTCAGTCATCCTTCATCACTAGTGTAACCATTCACTCCCACGTCTTCAGGATCCGCCCCACGGGGCAGCCTGCTCGGCCCTTCCCCCTCCGAATGACCAGACGAAACCCTGCTCGAGCGGCTCGGTGTGCGGATCAGCATAAGGAGAAGATGGGACGAGAGGAAGCTGGTTCACTGAGCGATCGACACGATGACCTAGTCGTGTAGCATCTTTGCGAGTGCCTGCACCGTCAATGGCGCATTGCCCTCACTGGGGTTATTCACCAGCACGTAGGGCGGCGGCCTTCGTTGACAGCCTGTCGCACCAACTGCACCGTCTCTCGGCGCATCTGCGGGAGTTCCTCCACGATTTTGGTATACGGCTCGACCCGCATCTTTGCCGCTTCATAGGACATCTGCAACGGTGTCAGGAGTCGCAGCACCGTGAACACCGCAGGGAACCCTTGCATCCGTGCGTGTTGTTTCGCGAGGGGCGGCATGTGGGACCAATGGTTATAGACATGCGCGACCCCGTGATAGGACAGCACCTGAAGATAGCTAAACCCGAGGAGGTCGGGGTTCCGAACCTCTACCGAATACCGAAAATCACGGGGAAGCTGCAGGAAAAACGTATCGAGCCGTGAACAGAACTCGTCTACCGACATCCCGTGCCGTTGGAACTCGAACAGGAACGGTCCTGTATGTGGCTCGAACTTCGCCTCTCGATACGGTGCGAGCACGAATTCGTTGAAGAGCTTGGCATCAAGGAAGCGTGGATTGGGCTGACCGGCCCGCGCCCCATAGCGGGCTTGCTTGGCATAGCTCGGAATCGTGATCTCTTCCCACACCTTGAAGCACATCTCGAAGTCTTCGGGAATCTGGTTCAAATAGCGCCGGAGCTGGTTGGCTGTTGGAGGTCGGTAGAAGGTCGCGTCAATACCGACGGACCGAAACAGCGGCTGCCCCTGGTACTGATACGGACAATATTCTCCCAGACACTCTTGGGCAAACGTGCTCTTGGCGTACTGCCGCGTGTAGACCTGGCCTTGCCAGCCTTCATACGTCCAGGTTGAGGTTCCGAACCGGATTAACGGAGAGAGTGACAGGGCCATAGAGGGGAAATTGTACCGTCTCTCTGGTGGCATCCTCAACGAGATTGAGAGATCGGAAATACACCTCACGTGTCTCTTGCGCCCTGGTTCGCCATGCTCCTACAATGGGGCCTCCCTGCGAGGCTCCCATGGCCTTCTCAATTCGTCCCTGCCGTCGCTCCCCCACGCACTGCTCCGTCACGTACCACGCTGGGCCATTCCAGGGAGAAGGCACCGTCTGGAATCTTTCGCTGAATGGGTGGAAACTCTCGGGCGATGTGCCGCTGCGAGTTGGGCAGACGTGTTCCTTAACCGTCAATTTGCCGAACCAAGAAAGCATCGTTGTGGCTGCTGCGATCGTGCGTTGGGTCCGGGGCCAGGAGTACGGCCTGGAAACCTTGGTGGTTGAAAAGCAGATGCATGGTCAGTTGGAGCACGTATTCAAACGACTCGTACGGGAATCCTTTGAGAGCATCCCATGAGCAGGGACCGCCCCACACGCGACAGCATGTCCGTCGAGGAAGCCACGGGCTCCAACATGTGGGAGATTGCGGCCATCACAGAATGGCCCCACGGCTATCCCCCCTCCGCAGTACTTCCTTCGGGTCTTTCGCCCCACGCCCCGTGTGCTATGCTTTTCTCAGAGCGGACGTTCACAGGCTGAATGGCAAGGAGGCGTCATCATGACCACTCTACGCGCGCTTGTCGGAGCAGGTTTTCTGCTTGCCGTCATGGGAATCGTGGTTGCTGTCCCGCTTGGGTGGATCCTGGCCCTCGGTATTGGCGAGGCCTACCCAGAAAAGCTCATCCAGGGCCGACCCGACCAGCGGAACGCTGCGCTGGTGCAGAAGAAGCTTCTGCCACGAGCCGCATACGAGGAGATCACGTATAAGCTTGTGGCAAAGCAGAAGTGAGCCAGAGCAGTCCCTCAACCTGCTAGTGTCCCGTCTCCGAAGTGAGGCGCATAATTCACCGATCTTTTCCGCTGAAATTATGAACACTTACATAGCCGAACTATTAACCGAATTTCTGAGACGGAACACTAGTGAGCCTGTGGCGACTGACCAGGAGTAGGAAGTTCAAAGAAGAAACGAGTGCCCGCCAGGTACATCTTGACTCGGGCATTTACCGGAATGGGGCGGGTCCAACACACTTCCACCAGTTTGGTGCCCTGCTTTTTCCTTGCTTCTGATGGCACCTGAATCTCAACCACCTGTCGTTTGTGCACTGGCTCAGGAAGCAAGAGCAGCATGCCCCTGACACTCCTGTTGATCGCGTGCCCGGATGCCTTTGTCAACTTCACAGTGCTGCGGTCCACAAGCTTCATCAACTCGAAGGGGCAAACGAGCATGCAGGACACACGCTTGCTATCTCTTCGCTCCCGTTGAGTTGGCATTCTATTTCCAGGATTCTTGCAGGCGCAAACACCAGACCCGTTAGGGTGCGATTCTGGCCCCAGGTTAGGGACATTTACAAACCATCTTTCGTATGGCATGCAGTCAGTTCTGCTGTCATGACCAGCTCTGGGGGTCCCTTGTCTTCTCGTTCGGCGACAAAGTGTGCGTCTTTGCGTTTCGGATGCAGGCGAAAGGGTGGTCGGGTCTGGTATAAGGTGCCGCGAGACAGATACGCTAGAACGGTTGGGCCGGATAAATTGAGATGGGGTAACGAGTGGCGGGCCGTTGATTAAAAGTATCCATCAGCATCCTGTCCAAGCTCCTATGATTTATCTCGTGGGGGTGGGTCATCAAGTTCAACACATGAGCAATAACATTCTTCGGTTTTCACCTTCGTGAAGCCAAGTCACCCTGAGATCAAAACCCCCTACCGTTTTTAGCAACCGGCGAGTTTGATTTTTCAGGACTTTTTATCTATCGTCGCGACGGGTCAAAAACAAATAGTTGTGAAATAATATGATCCTTGGATAGCGTTCATCTTCATGGTTGACCGCAAATTTACGTTCCTCGCCTTTTCCCAGTTCCTGCACCATCATTTGCTCTGGTTCCTGATCAGTGCCTATGCCATTGCCGCGGTCTATCCGACAATCGGTTTAAGGATCAGGAGTATTTCCTTCGGCGACATCAGCATCTTTCACGAAAAGACGCACATCTCGTTGCTGATGATGATGCTCGCCTCACTCATGTTCAACGCCGGGTTGGGCCTGAAAATATCGCACTTACAAGCCGTCCTGCACAAGAAGCGGGTGTTGGTCGCTGGACTAGTTGCGAACGTGACGATCCCGATGGCCTATATTTTTGGCGTCACCGTGGTGATGCGACTCTGGTCTGAACCCGACGAAGCACAACACATTCTCGTCGGCTTGGCCTTGGTCGCCGCCATGCCGATTGCAGGAGGGTCCACGGCGTGGGCACAGAATTCCAATGGTAATTTGGCCTTAAGCTTAGGGCTGGTCCTCTGTTCAACTCTTCTGAGTCCCCTCGTCACACCCGTGGCGTTTCAGGTATTCGGGGAGATGGCCGCAGACGAATATGAGATTGTGTTGCAGGGGCTCGCGGCCTACGGGTCAGGCACGTTCCTCGGCCTCTGGGTTGTGCTGCCATCTTTGCTTGGCCTCGGAGTGCGGTTAACGGTTCGGGAGACGTGGCTGACCGCGGTCATGCCCCATATCAAGTTCATCAATGCCCTCGATTTATTGTTCTTGAATTACTCGAATGCCTCGGTGTCTCTCCCTCAAGTCATGACCGACTATGATTTCGATTTCCTGGCCGTGACCTTGGGCATCACGGCAGGGTTGTGTCTCACGGCCTTCGCCTCGGGATATGGACTGAGCCGTGTGTTTAAGGTGGACCAGGCGGAACGTATCTCACTCATGTACGGATTAGGCATGAGCAACAACGGGACCGGCCTGATCCTGGCCTCTCTCGCACTCGCCTCGTACCCACGCGTGATGGTGCCGATCATTTTCTACAACTTGGCCCAACATCTCGTCGCGGGAACGGTGCATGAGATCACAGGGAGGACGTTGACCAACCAGAAGTCTGAAAGTGGTTAGGGGGATACAGTCCACTGCAACGAAGCGTCGAGCGGACCACCAAAAACAGTTGTTTGTGACCCTTTGCGACGACAGAGAAAAATCCCTGAAAAATCAAACTCACCCGTTGCCAAAAACGGTAGGGTTTTTGATCTCACAGGCTGCTGAAATACCATTTCTGCACAGCAGAACTTCAATAGTCTGCACGTCTGTGACAAGAAGAGACTACCCCGGCAGGATAATCGCGCGAGATAGGTGGGACAAGCGAGACGGGCGAGAAGGGTTCGAAGGCTGAAGACTGAAGCGTTCGAACGGGCGGACCCGAACTTCAGCCTTCAATGGTGCGGCGGTGTGGTGTTCTGCTTCGGGCTGTCTTGTCCGGGGGTCTGGTTGCCGAGTTGTTTTTGCATGGATTCCAGTTGCTTCTTGAGGGTTTCCACTTCCTGAGCCAAGGCCGCTGTGTTATGAGCTTGAGGTTCGGCTGCGCGAGCGGCTTCTAGCGACTCGCCAACCGGTGCGGCCCCGCCTCCCACCTGAGGCGCAGCCTGCCTCGTGGCTGCTAAGTTCCGCCACGCTTGTTGCAGTAGCTGATAATCAACGGCAA
>PLBR01000068.1 GCA_003135435.1 Nitrospira sp.
GGCGAGCCCGCCGGCCGAAGGCTTGTCGTAGCAGCGGATCGGCGATTGCAGCAGAAGTGTTCATGAATAATGCAGGCTACGCGTTGAGCGTGGGATCAAGGCCTTGACCGACTAAGAGCCCGAGGACGACCTGAGCCAAACGGCGGTAATGTTCCGGTGGGATCTCCAGAAATCGGATGCCCATCGATGACGGGTGAACGGAACAGACCATCGCCGTTTCAATACGGATCGTTTCCTTCTCCACCGTTGGCTTCAAGACCAACTCGAAAAAGGCCCCCTTCGGGAGCCCCGTCGTCTGCAGGGTGCAGCCATCCATCGAAATATCCGTGATTTTGTTGGTCAGTGGCAACTGCTTGTGATCGAGGACCTGGGCCTCAATGGAGGCCGGAAGGCGCCTGTACTGACGCCGATCAAACGCCTGCGTATTGTGGCGCGCATCGGAATAGAACGCACGAAAGCGATTCGTACACAGCTGGCATCGAAACGGAAACACATTGACGTGGCTCAACAGGCGCTCGACTCCGCCCTCCTGGTAGGTCACGCGAACGAATGAGGTCCCGCAAATTGGACAGTGCAGTTCTCTCATGAACCCGAACGGACCTCGGGCCGGACCGGCCCCTGCTCAGTTAGAATCGGTTGGATGCGCGCCGGCGAGTACGTGTCCGGCTTCACCCATTTCCCGTCTTCACGCTTATAGCCACCGACCTTGCTCATGTTGGATCGATGTACTTCTCGAAAGACCTGATCCATATCGATGCCATAGGACACCGCCGTGCCGTAGACGACGTAGAGGAGGTCGGCCATCTCCTTGGCAATGGATGAAAGGTCATCTGCCGCTAGGGCCTCTTTCAACTCATCAAATTCTTCCTGAATGAGCCGTACACGTAAATCGCGTGTCCCCCCGTCGACGACCGTTGGGACTGGACTGACGACGATATCGAAAGTCCGGTGGAAAGCTTCTACCATCGCCTGCTCGTCGGCCATCAGGGGTTCCTTATTCGCTGTCAAACGGCAAGGCTTTGCGAGAAACGAGTTCCACGGGATCCAACATGGGAATCTCTTTCTCCGACGAGACACCAAGCTCCTTGAACCGACGGGCCGCCGGCAAGATTCTGGTTTCGAGCGACCCGACCGCCTTATTGTATGACAGGACACTCTTCCCGAGGGCCTGCCCGACGTCGTTCAAATGCTCCGTCAGCACAGCCATCCGTTCGTAAAGGTCCTTCCCCAACCGTCCGGCTTCCTCAGCATGCTCGGTCAATTGCTCCTGCCGCCACCCATAGGCGACCGCCCGTAGGAGCGCCATGATCGTCGTCGGGGTGGCAAGGACGACGCTCCGGAGAAACCCATCCTCGATGAGTCGGGGATCATGCTCGAGTGCGGCGCCAAGAAACTGTTCGCCCGGCAAGAACAGCACAACAAATTCCGGCGCCTGCGCGAATTGATTCCAGTAGGCTTTCACGCTCAACTCGTCCATGCGCGACCGGACTTGTGCAGCATGACGACGCATCCCTTCGAGACGCTGCTCCTCGGTCGAGGCTTCATGCGCATCCAGATAGCCTGCCAGAACGGTCTTGGCATCCACGATGATCTGCCGCCCACCCGGCAACTGGACGACCATGTCGGGACGGAGCCGACTGCCGTCGACCGTGATAGATTCCTGCTCGAAAAAATCGCAATGCGCCACCATGCCGGACAACTCGGCCACGCGCTTGAGCGTGATCTCACCCCATTGCCCGCGGATGGCCGGCGCGCGTAGCGCCTTCACGAGGTTGCCGGTCTCCGATTGGAGCCGCTGCTGCGACTCGGCCAGGAGCTTGAGATGCTGATCGAGGCCTCCATAGGCTGCTTGCCTCGACTGCTCCAGCTGCCGGAGCTGGTCGTCGTATCGATGCAGCGAGTCTTGGAGGGGTTTGACCAGACTATCGATCGCCTGCTGCCGCTGGGCGAGATCGCCCTTGGCCTCGGCTTGGAGCGTTTCGAATGAGCTGCGCGCGAGGTTCAGAAAAGCTTCGTTGTTCTGTTTGAGGGCTTCGCCGGAGAGAGCTTGGAAGGTCTCGGCCAATTCCTGTCGTGCCTGGCCCAGCAGAGTCTTTTGTTCGTTGAGATGGAGCGCGGCCTCAGCGGCCCTGGTCTCCGCCACTGCACGGCCCTGGGAGGCTTCCGAAAGGTCCTGCCTGACTCGATCGAGGTCGAGGCAATTTTGTAGTACCTGTCGGCGCAATTCGTCTGCCAGCGATTCTGCCCGCTGCGCCCGTTCGCCAATAGTGAGCAATTGTGCCTGCACGTTCGCGCGTACGCGAGCCGCAATCCAGAACCCGACGATCAGCGCGCCGAGCAGACCTCCGACAAGAACGCCCGCACTAAGGGCCATGACATCAATCATGGGTGACCGTCCACGTCATGCCGCCGACCCATATTCGATCCGGTTGTTGGGTGTTGCGATGAGGAAAAAATGATTTTGAAGAATACGTAAAATCCCGTGAAAGGTCAAGACCACAAGACGACTAGGGTCGTTCACCTCCTCAAGAACGCATCATGACTGGTGACATCACAGACTAGTCTCCAGCCTGCTCTTGGATGATGATCTCTCCTCGCTCCGCATCCACGCTGATTCGATCGCCCTCCTTGAACCTGGTAGTAATGCCAGACACGTTCGCGACCGCCGGCAATCCGTACTCGCGGGCAATGATCGCCCCGTGTGACAGTGTGCCGCCCATCTCGGCAACCAGCCCTGCTGCCACGCCAAACAACGGCGCCATGCCGGGATCAATGACCGAGACCACAAGAATGTCGCCTCGGCTGACTCGGCTCCAATCCTCCATCGATCGGACGAAGCGAACCGGTCCCACGACCTGCCCCGCACTGATGGGAATACCGTGGAAGATCCCCTCCGAAGCCACAACGGAGGCTGCGTCCATGCCGCGGACCACGTCGTTCCAATCCCGAATCGTGTCTGGAACGCTGATCGTGAGGTTACGGTCTCTCTCGGCCCGGCGAGCCTGAATCACCCTTCGCCAATCACTCGATCCTCCGGCTAACAAGTCTGCGCGTTCTTCGATCTTGAAGTAAAAAATATCCTCCCGCGACGAGAGTCGCCCCCGTTCGACCAGCCACTCGCCGAGGCGGAGCAGGAGGCTACGTGCCGCTGCCGAGTAGTACATCAGATGATGTCGGTTCGCCTCTCGCAGGGCAAAAAACCGGCACAGCCGTCGATACCACCAAGAAAAGATGGCCCACCGATGGAATCGCCACCCGAACCTGGCGCGAATCGCTGCAAGCGCCCGTTCCCGTACCGCTGTTTGGCGCTGAAGAATGTCAGCTGGGGTGGCGCTGGTTGGAGCCAGAATCTGTGTTCGCAGTACCGCCAGTAACAACTCCGGTCGATCCGCGAACCGAGGCGACATGACGTCCGACTCACCGACCCCGCGATGGCCATAATCTTCGAGAAACCGGTCGAAGGCACGGAGAACGTCGGTCCCCTCGAGCTTGCAACGAAACTCAGTCGGGGCCCACCCCTCTGCGCTGAACCACGAAGCAGCTCTAGGGTCGCCACGAACTATGTCTGCTAATTCCGCCAACCGGACAATCTGTTGCGCGCTGATCACCGCCGCCTGGCCCTGCAGCGCCCCGTTCAGCAACGCTCTCCAGTCTTCGCCTAACCATCGAGGCAGCAAACCGCCTAACGCCTGCAAACACTGAGACACCCCTCCCGCGATGCCGAATGTCAGTTCGTGTTCATCAAGCCATTGCGTGATGGCATCGAGGCGCGAGGCGATGTCTTCGCCTGAGACAGTCCGAAGCCTGTCGGCGCAATGCTCGGCCGCCATCGCTTTCATGTCCGCAAACCAGGCCGGCCCATAGCGCACAGCCTTTCTCAATTCGGCCATCATCACGACACCGGCACGGGCAAATGCAAACCACCCGAGCGGGTTGGCCTCCGGCACCCTCGCCACGCATTCCCCTCCCATCTGCTCCACCAATAAGGAGGGGTCTCCGCGCAGTTGTGCTACAAGGGAATGGAACAGTGTCATGTTGATATAGGGACGTCCCTGGAACGTACGAACCGATGAGACCCCTTCAGGAATTTTACAGCCCAGGCGCCGATAGGGTGAAACAATGTGTTGTTCCATGAACAGTTCGAGAAACGACAGGCCGAGGGGACTCGGTAGTTCCGGCATGGTTTCTTTGAAGTTGGTACGCGACCATTCGCAGTCATCATTGGTCAGCTGCGGGGATCGAGTCGGACCCGAGATTGGGCGCGCTTGGAGCAGCCACAGGCCACGATCGTCATAGAGCCATTCGAGATCCATTGGATGACCGAATAACTTTTCAATCTGCTTGGCCGCACGGGCCAGGTCAAACAGTTGGTCGTCCGACAACGTGGCGCGACCGACTGCATCATCCGACAGCGGCACTTCGCGAAGACCCTGGCCGGTCACCCGCAACGCCTGAGTCTGCCTGGTGACCGTCCGTTCGCGAATCCGGATGGGCTGACTGTTCTCGGCCATCTCAACCACATACTGGTCCGGCGTTGCGCGCCCATCGACGAGGGCTGCCGCAAGCCCTGCAACCGCGTTGATCGCCACCTGAGTCGATCGTCCTGTGAGGGGATGGATGGAATAGGCCACACCGGCGGCTCGCGCCTCTAGCAGTGGCTGGATCACGACGGCCATGGCGGGAGCGGTTCCACTCAATCCCGACGNNCGCTCATCCCAGACCGACAACCACAGGTCCTTGACCGCCAAGCCCATCTCCTCCAACGGGATGCCGAGGCGCGTGCGATAGACCCCGGCAAAGCTCGCATGAGCTCCATCCTCGTTCGTCGCTGACGACCTCACCGCCCACAGCCCACGAGACGGTAAGTCCAGCCGTCGCACCTGTTCGACGATCTGAGCCGTCAGCTCAGCGATGTCGCGGTTCCGAATGATGGTGCGACAGTGGGAGAGTATCCGTTGGCGTTCGGCCCTGGACGAATGCAGGGCTGCCTGCCACTGTTCCGCTGGAGAAAAACCCGGCGCCCTAAGCGCGTGATCATAGGCCTCCGTCGTCACGCAGAATCCGGAGGGAACAGGGAATCCTCCTGCGAGCAGACGTGCTAAGCCTACGGCTTTCCCCCCAACAAGAGATGGTTGAGTGCAGGCGGCCAAGGGAAGAAAGAGAGGGCGATCCATTGAAATGGATACTACCTAGCAGGCTGCGGAAAAANNAGAACACCATGCAGGATGCTCAAAAAGGCCAGACTTCTTACCCGCCCAACCCCGGCGGCTACTTCGCCCGCCCTGAGTCTGCCAGGACAGCCTCTTCGCCCAAGGACGCGCCTTATCTCATGCAAGGCCGCAACTCCTCAGCTGACCCTCGTTTCACGTTTCACTATTCTTGGGAGCGCGGCGAGAACGCCGCTGGAGGACTTTTTCAGCATCCTGCTAGGAGCCTGTCCGACATTGCCTTCGTGACGAGGCGCAGGAGGTGCGGCCAGACGCGAGGCCGCAGGCCCGGAAAAACCGGAGGTGTATTCGCTGGAATACATTGAGGATTTTTTCGGGCCGAGCACGACGCAGATGGTCGTGGATCATTCGCCGCAGTAGAACGGTCAATGTCGGACAGGCTCCTAGAGCACGAGGAGGAGGTAAATGTCATTCACGTTCGTGCCGGTGGGTCCGGTGAGGATGAGCTGATGGAGCCTCTTTAATGCGGGGTAGGTGTTGTGGCGTTTCAACGCACCCTTGAGATCTACCGAGAGGCGCTGCGCGCGCGCCACAGTATCGCCATCGACCACGGCTCCAGCCGCATCAGTCGGACCGTCGGTGCCATCGGTGCCGATCGCCACCACCCACACCTTGGCCAGACCGGCGATTTCCAGAGCGGCGGCTGCGGCGAATTCTTGCGCCCTCCCGCCTGTTCCCTTTCCGGTGACAGTCACGGTGGTTTCCCCACCGGCCACCACACAACAGGGCCTCTGTAGCGGTTTGCCCGCGCACACAATATTCCTCGCCATGGCGCCAAACCGCTGCCCCGCCTCACGGGCCTCTCCAGTTAAGGCCAGTGTGTGGACGAGGGTTCGAAGGCCTGCCTCTCTGGCTGCGCGCGTAGCAGCCATGACGGCCGTTGCGTTATTTCCGACGATGTGATGGCGAACCCGACGGAACAGGGAGGAACCGGGTTTCGGAGTTTCACTCGCGAGTCCCTGACATCCACGATCGAGATGCCGACGCACTCGTTGAGGGACTGCCTGCCAGATGCGATAGCGTTTCAGAATCGCAACAGCGTCTTGATAGGTCGTGGGGTCCGGTGCTGTCGGCCCTGAGGCGATGGCGCTGAGGTCGTCACCTAACACATCGGACAGAATCAGCGTCACAACGGTGGCCTCGGTCAACTCGGCGAGACGTCCGCCTTTGATGCGCGAGAGATGTTTCCGAACGGTATTGATTTCGCGGATGGTCGCGCCGCATCGGAGGAGTTTCTCTGTAGTCCGCTGCTTGTCGGCTAACATGATCCCTGCGACCGGAGCAGGCAGCAAACTGGATGCACCGCCCGACAGGAGCACGATCAAGAGATCGCGCCGACCGAGTTCTGCCACCATGGCACAGAGCCTGGCTGCCGCCCGCTGACCGGACCGATCGGGAACAGGGTGGCTGGCTTCTGCTACGACGATCCGTTTCGTCGGCAGGCCATGGCCTTGCTTCACCACGACGAACCCGCCCTGAAGCCGACGTCCCAGCCGCTGTTCTACCGCCCGGGCCATCGGGGCCGTCGCCTTCCCAGCCCCAACCACGACCACGCGCTCATAGCGACATAGGTCATACCGATGCCGGCCGATGATCAGCTCCTCGCCGTTTATCGAGATGGCGCGCCAGACCGCCGTACGGGCATCGACCGCAGCCAGTCCTCGAACGATTAATTTCGTCAGAAGTGGCCGGATAGGAGAGGAAGGAATCTGCATCACGCTTACAATAGCCTAGCAGGGTGTTGAAAAACTATTGTGGCCGTGGAGAATGCAGGACTAGAGCAAGTCACGGACGGATTCAGCAGAGCCAGAAGGCTGTTCAAAAAGGCCGTCCAGCAAGGCCGCAGCGAGCGAAGAGGCGAGGAGGTACATACCGCACTTCGTGTGGGCCGTTCGCCACTAGAATGGATCTTGGCGAACGGAAAAGCCCATTAGTGATTCTGACTTCCGAGGCTCGTTGAGCCTCTGAGCAAAGCGAGAACGCCGCTGGCGGGCTTTTTCAACAGCCTTCTAAGGAGTCTTGTCCTGCTTGAAACAACGGGTCGGACAAGTCTGCCGTGGGACTCTCATCTGGTAGATCCCGCGTGGGAGCACATCCTTCTTGAATTCAGGATTCAGCATCTTCAGTTCCAAGAAGTAGGTCCCAAATTCCTCGGCAATCGAGGTGAGGGCTCGTTGGGAATCTTTCACGTTGACGGTGATCGTTTCAGTCTCCATCGGCATATACAGGTCTTTCTTGCTCAGACCCAAATACTTCTCCGGCTGCGAGTAGATTTCCTTGGCGGCAATGATTCTCGGGACATAACGCATCGTTTCCCGTGGCCCGTGCATCTTCCAATAGTCGGTAATATTTTGGTCCTTCAATAACCGACGAATTCGTTCCTCACCGGCATTATACGAAGCCATGGCCATGAACCAATCGTTCTCCTTGAAGTCTTTCAGATAACGCAGGTACTTCACCGCCGCTTCCGTCGACATCTCCAGATTGCGACGATCGTCGCGGACCGCATCGCTCTTGAGACGATAGCGTCGCCCGGTGGAAGGGATGAACTGCCACGGCCCCGACGCTTTCGCCTTTGAATAGGCGGCGGCGACACACTTGCTCTCCACCAGCAGCATAAATTTGAGGTCGTCCGGCAACCCGGCATCGGCCAGCTGCTTTTCGGCGGGCGGGAAACAGCGTCCAGTTCGCTTGGCAAGGATGATACTTTCGCCCTGGTCTTCTAAGAATTGATAGAACTCATACTCGATGCGTTCACGTACCTGCCAGTTATCGAGCGGGACTGGTTGGCCGGCAAAGGTCAGCTTGTCAGGCAGCTTGAATGAACTGAGGAAATAGCGCTCTCCCTCCCGTTTGATTTCCGGAAGAATGACGAGGCGGCCCTCTGGCTCGTCGGGGTTCTCAAGGGGATCGAGCGGGATCAGCTCATGCTCTGGTTCTCCATTGGCTCCAGATCGAGGCGTACTCTCCTTCGCCTCGGAATGCTCAGGTTGCGGCTGTGCTCCTGTCGCAATCGGGAGCGTGACCATGATCCACAACCCACTGAGCACCAGTGCTCGTCGAACCCACGTCGTCATGCCAATCCTATCTCCTATATGGGGGTGAACGACCTAATGTTGAGTGTTCATGCTAACAGCCTGACGAGGGACCAGCAAGCATGATCGACTTTCAGATTTCGTGCTAGACTGCGCCAACTATGCGTGCGCTGACCCTCCTCAACGATCGCATCATCCACTGCACCGCCTGTCCACGGCTCGTCACCTATCGGGAGGCGATCGCCGAAGAGAAACGGAAGCAGTTTGAGGACTGGACCTACTGGGGGCGTCCGGTTCCTGGATTTGGGGACTCGCATGCGCGCCTCTATATACTCGGCCTCGCGCCAGCCGCGCATGGCGGCAACCGAACCGGACGGGTATTTACAGGCGATCGCAGCGGAGATTGGCTATATGACGCCTTACATCGATTCGGCTTCGCCAACCAATCCAGCTCTCACCACCGGGATGACGGGCTGAAGTTATCGGATTGTTACATTGGCGCCACCGTCCGTTGTGCGCCGCCCGACAATAAACCGGCCCCTGAAGAATTCAAGGCCTGCCGCCCCTATCTGCGGGAAGAACTCCGGTTATTACGGAAAATTCGAGTGGTTGTGGCACTGGGCAAGATTGCGTTCGATCACTACTTGAAAGCCTGTCGCGATGAGAAGTTGCAACTTCCCTCACCGCTCCCAAAATTTTCCCATGGAATCGTACAGGCCCTTCCGTGGGACATTACACTGATCGGCTCATACCATCCGAGCCAGCAAAATACCTTTACCGGAGTACTGACCAGGCCGATGTTTCACCATATCTTTGCAACCGCTCGACAACGACTTGCCGATCCGGAACGCACACGAGCCGGCTAATATCATGTACTCGGAAAAACTACTGTGGCACGCAAGAACTTCGATGGTCCGCACGTGTGGGGCAAGCCCGGTCTGTCTGGTCCATCTGGTTAGTCTCATGCAACCAAACAAACCAGACAGACCAGACAGACCGAACAGACCAAATGAACAAGACCGGCTGGCGGGCTTTTTCAGCATCCTGCTCGGGGCTACTTCTTGGCCTGAGCTTCCCAGTCCGCCAGGAACTTCTTGAGTCCGCTATCCGTCAACGGATGTTTCACCATCTGCTGAAAAATCGAAAAGGGCATCGTACAGATATGCCCACCAGCCAGCGCAGCCTCGACCACGTGCTGAGGATGGCGCACGCTGGCCACCAGCACCTGGGTTTTATAGTCGTAATTGCGGTAGATGGTCAGGATCTGGCGGATCAGCTCCATCCCGTTTGAACTGATGTCGTCAAGCCGACCGATGAAGGGTGAGACGCACCAGGCACCGGCTTTTGCTGCGAGGAGCGCCTGGGTTGGAGAAAAGCACAATGTGACATTCACTTTGATGCCCTCGGCGGCCATTCTCTTGGTGGCCTTCAACCCCTCCGCAATCAAAGGCACCTTCACGACGATATTCTTATGGATCTTCGCGAGTTCCTTCCCTTCCTTCACCATGGCATCGGCTTCGAGACTGACGACCTCGGCACTGATCGGCCCATCCACGATGTTACAAATTTCGATGAGCACTTCCTTGAAGCTGCGGCCTTCCTTGGCCACGAGTGAGGGATTCGTCGTGACACCGTCGAGGAGCCCCCAACTGGCAGCTTCCTGGATTTCCTTCACATTGGCTGTATCGAGAAAGAATTTCATGGGCTGGTCCTTTCGTATCGGGGTGAGACCTCCGTCTGATCGATCCGTTATCGGTTTATTCTATGAGGAACTCAACCTGGCTGCAATCTTCTGTTGGAATACGTCGGTTTGACAGGCCCCAGACTGCCCGGTAGAATCCGGTTGTCAACGATAAGCTTGTCATTGCGTTGATCCATGGCATACGACCGAGGGGAGTGCACAATGCGACGATCGGCTTGGGTTCTCCTATTCTGTCTGGCCCTGACCGCCTGCGGGGGCAGCAACCCCTACCTTGAAGCCTCGCTCAAGCCTGCCGAACTACAGGGCAAGGAGAAGGCATGGTTCGAGAAAAATTGGGGCACCCCTGATGGGAAAGCCCCCGGTTGGTTTGGCAAGGAAACGTGGACCTACTATCGCATCGCCGGCGGCAAATCCAGCCTACCTTTCTTTAACTTCTCGCCCAATCAGTGCCAGATCACGCTCAAGTTCGACAAAGAAGAGAAACTCTCCGACTATAGTTACTCGGGCTGTTAACCGGCGAGCTGTTCATGGAACTTGACTGCGCACGATCGGCTGCAGAAGTAATACGTCTGCCCCCCAATATCTTCCGTTACCGCCGCTCCCCTTGGAACAAACACCCGGCAGACGGGATCCTGCACCATGTGATTCTTACCCGGAGGGAGACGGTCAGGCTCACCCCTCCGCTTGAAGTCTCGCAGTGCGCGTCGCAGAAGGAAATACAGCACCACAAGTAGCCCGAGAATGAAAATAATTCTATACATAGTGGGGGTCTCTGCTAGATACCACAATCCTATGGGACAGCTTCACCCCTGTCAAGGACTCCACAATCTGTTCTGGCTAATAAGCTAATGGGTTCCCATTCCTATCATTTGCTCAAATGGCCCAGCCTGCATATGAGAGGAAAGACCTATTCCCCCCGAAGACCCAGTACTTCAGATGGATATGCTTCCATTTCCTAGAGTGATAGAGTGATTCTATGACGACATGCGATAAATGCCGCGGGGCGATGTTACTGGAACGGGCAGTGGACCTGAACGCAGGACTTGCGATCACCGTGTTTGCGTGTTTGAACTGTGGTCGCCGGAAGTCAGCGGATCAGGAACCTCGGCCTATTACCGCGAGACATTAACCCGCGCTATGACAGAACCGAAACCGCTCACGTACGACGAGCATAAGGCAGCTGAGGCTGCCTTCCGTGGGAGTCCGCCCAATCCTGATTGGACGGACTCCGCCCAGGAAATTTATGCCCGTCTGTCTGCAGCGATCGCCACACAAAAAACCACCGCTCTCAACCCCGCAAGCAAGCGGGACCTTGAGGAAGTCGGTCGATAACTCGTAATAGTGCCCCTGCCCACAAGCTCACGCGAGTCCTAGCCCACATTGTTCATGACGGTTCATCGCGAAATCGCTGAGCCGCGTCGCGAGACCAGCGCGCGGAGCACGACTTGCGTGACGTGTCAGCCCTGTCCCTACCTGTCGCGCTTTTCCCGCCAGTCTCGCCCGTCTCGCTTGAGTCAGGGATCGGCGATTGCAGCAGAAGTGTTCATGCATAATGCGGGTTAGACAGGCGGCACAAATCTCCTGTGCTGATAAGGGTTTTCGTCAACTCGACGGGTGAACGATGCCCCCCTCGCGCCGTTGACAACTTTGTCGACCATCAGCTATCGTGAGCCATGCAGACCGATCATGGGCGAGAGCACCAGGGACCTGACCAGCGTGACAGCGTGACGCCATTTCCCATTCCCGCGCGGATTCCGGTGTTCCCGCTTCCGAATGTCGTGCTGTTCCCCAAGACCTATCTCCCCCTGCATATTTTTGAGCCGCGCTACCGCGCCATGGTCTCGGATGCGGCGATAAGCGGGCAGTGCATCGGCATGGCCCTGCTCAAGGAGGGATGGGAAACGGGCTATTATGGCCATCCGCCCGTGTTTTCGATGGGCTGTGTCGGTCGATTGGTCAGCGTGCAGCCACTGGCCGATGGTCGATCCAACATCCTGCTGCAAGGGCTGGAACGGTTTGAGATTGAACGCGAGTGGTACGACAAAGCCTATCGTGAGGCCACGATTTCTGTCACGGTGCGGGGCACAGAGGCGTCGCTGGATCCCACGGTCCGCCAGCGCCTGTTCACGACCCTGGAGTCCTATCTCCGGTCCCGCGATGACGTGCCGACATGGCAGGAGCTGTTTCAGGAAGACGTCGGCGATGAGATTGTCCTCAATACCCTGTCCACCTACTTGGAGTGTACGCCCGTGGAAAAGCAGTTTCTGTTGGAGGCCGACAGTCTCCATCAACAAGCCCGCCGTCTCACTGACCTCATCGAGTTCATGATGCACGATCAATCTGGCCCGAAGGGCTGGGGTTGATGGATCGCGCCATCGCCATCCAGGTGTCTCACCTGACGAAAACCTTTGATGGCCATACGGCCGTCTCCGATCTGTCGTTTCAGGTCTATTCAGGCGAGGTGTTCGGTCTGCTGGGGCCGAACGGAGCGGGGAAAAGCACGACGCTCCGGACGCTCATCACCCTGCTGACGCCGACGTCAGGCACGGCGAGCGTCTTAGGCCACGATACGGTGCGCGAGGCGGATGTCGTTCGGCAACTCATCGGCTACGTGCCTCAAGAACGGGCCATCGATCGCTTTCTCACCGGCCGGGAACACCTCGAACTCCTCGGCGCGCTGTACCACTTGCCGAAGGCTGAAGCCACGAAGCGCATCGCCGAGCTGCTGAAGCTTGTGGAACTGGAAGAACCTGCCGATCGTCCGGCAAAAACATACTCCGGAGGGATGAAGCGGAAACTCGACATTGCCTGCGGTCTCTTGCCGGACCCCAAGATCTTGTTTCTCGACGAGCCGACATTGGGCTTGGATGTGCAGAGCCGGCTCCGAATTTGGGACTACATGCGGATGTTGAAGGCGCGCGGCATGACGATCGTGATGACGACGAATTATTTGGATGAGGCGGACCAGCTCTGCGATCGGTTGGCCATCATCGACAAGGGAGCAATCAAGGCGCTCGGATCGCCGACTGAGCTGAAGATCGGGCTGGGCGGCGATATCGTGTCGTTGACCTTGAAGGACCAGACGAAGATCCCCATATTAGTGTCTGCGTTGACGGGACAACCCGCGATGCGGGCGGTCAAAGCGACGCCGACCGGCCTGGATATCCGGGTCGACTCGCCCGAGAAGGCCCTCCCCGCGATCCTCGAGTCCGCCAATCGATTGGATTGCCAACTGGAATTTATCGAGTACCACCGGCCGCGGTTGGACGACGTATTCATCGCCCATACGGGGCGGTCCATGACCGAATCGGTCCAAGACATTCAGACAGGATAAGGAGAGACGGTGGCGCAGTACTGGCAGGAAATTCATGCGTTGACGATGCGGTGGGTCCGGCGGCTCAGCCGCGAGAAATTCAGTATGTTGTTCACGCTCGTGCAGCCGATGCTGTTCTGGCTGATCTTCTTCGGCAACCTGTTCCAGCGGGCCGCGGATGTACAAGTGACGCAGGCCCCAGACTACATCAGCTTTCTGACGGCCGGCGTGGTCGTCATGACGGTCCTCAACAATGGACTCGCCGGGGGCGTCGATCTGCTGTTCGACAAGGAGAATGGGTTTCTGGAGCGGTTGATGACCACGCCGATCCATCGGAGTTCCGTGATCCTGAGCCGCTTCATCTTCGTCATGACGATTACCTCGCTCCAAGTGCTCGTGATCCTCGGGGTGGCCTTTCTGTTCGGCGTTCAGCCGGCGACGGGGCTCCTTGGTATCGCCACAATTCTAATGATCGGGATGCTCTTTGGCGTCGGTCTCACGGCGATTTCCATGGCGATGGCCTTTTCCGTGAAAAGTCACGGCGATTTCTTTTCGGTCCTTGGATTTCTGTCGCTTCCGATGATTTTCTTGAGTTCGGCCTTGGTGCCCTTGGCGGGGATGCCTGCGTGGATGGGATTCCTGGCGCGTTTCAATCCGATGACCTGGGCGATCGACGCGGTGCGGCCGTTGATCCTTTCTGGCTGGACTGATGCGCTCCCCCATGTCGGGATGGTGGTGGTCGTCATGGTGATTTTTGACGCCCTCTGTCTCTACGGGAGCGCCAAAGTGTTCCGTCGGGCGATGGGCTAATGGGCGGGCTTTCTGGGAGTCCCACCATGTTGGTAAACGAGAGTCAAATCCGGGCCCTGATCCGGCTGCTGGCCGATGAGGACGAGAAGATCGTCCGGACCATCAGCGGGAAACTCATCGACATCGGTCCCACGGCGGTTCCCCTGCTGCAGGAGGCGGAAATCGAACAGCCGGAAATGGCTGACCGTCTTGTCTCGGTGCTCGAGGAAATCCGCGGCGGCAAGCTCGAGGATGAACTCATGCAGCTAGTGGCGCGGCCGGATGGCCCGATGGATCTCGAACAGGGTGCCTTTCTGATCGCCCGCTATGCCTATCCCTCCCTCACGGTCGCCTCGTATGCCCGGCAGCTCGATGAAATGGCGCAGGAAGTGCAGGATCGGATCGGTCCGCGGGCGTCGGGCGAGGAAACGATCAAGACGTTGAACCGGTACCTCTTCACGGAGCAGGGCTTCAAAGGCAACACGAAGAATTATTATGAGTTGGAGAATAGTTTCCTCAACTGCGTGATCGACCGGCGAACGGGCATTCCAATCAGCCTCTCGACGGTGTACCTCCTTGTCGGGAAGCGGCTGGGTCTTCCGGTTCATGGGATCGGGATGCCGGGTCATTTCTTAGTGAAGTACGAATCGGACCGTTACAAGGTCTTCGTCGATTGTTTCAACGGGGGGGCGTTGCTGACCGAGAAGAATTGCCAGCGGTTTCTCACGGAAGCCGGCTATGGATTTGACGAGAAATATTTGCAGCAGAGTCCGGTGCGCGCGATTCTCTCCCGCATGACCAAGAACCTCTTGGCCATCTATGCCAAACTCAACGACCCCCTCAAGAAGGCCCGCCTGACGAAATTCATCGAGATCCTGGGGTGTGACAACCGCGAAGGCGGCTTGTAATTCGTGAGACGTTAGACGTAAAACGTGAAATGTTTCGGAGGGAGAGCACTCGACAATCCTACGTTTCACCTTTCACGTCTNNAGACCAGCGCGCGGAGCCCTGAGAACCCGATGCGTACTCATGCAGTACGGTGAGGGTCCGAGGGGCGAGCCCGTTGGCCGAAGGCTTGTCGTAGCAGCGGATCGGCGATTGCAGCAAAAGCGCTCATGAATAATGCGGGCTAGAGTTTGATCGCCATCAAGTCCCGCCCAACCACGATCTTTCCCCCAAACGCTTCCCCTGCCTGCTCCCGCACATTGTATCGTTCGGTGATCGGATACAAATGCGACAGCACGAGCTGGCCGACTCCGGCCTCTCTGGCCACCTGCCCACATTGACCGGCATGCAGATGGACCGGGCTCGGCCGACTAGCCGGGAAGGAACAGTCCAGCACCGCGAGATCGACATCTCCACAGAGGCGCACCAGGCTGTCACAGTATTGCGAATCGCCGGAATAGGCCAGGGATTTCCCGCCATATTCGATTCGATACCCCAGGCAATGGAGGTTCTGCGTGTGGGTCACAGTTCGGGGAATCACGGTCGTCTTTCCAATCGTAAACGCCCGATCCGCCACTTCTTTGAAATGAACCGCGAACGGTGCGTGCGTGAAGCCG
Source organism: Nitrospira sp. (assembly GCA_003135435.1). Classification (GTDB taxonomy): domain Bacteria; phylum Nitrospirota; class Nitrospiria; order Nitrospirales; family Nitrospiraceae; genus Palsa-1315. The sequence continues at coordinate 15,630 of PLBR01000068.1, forward strand.
GGTAAGGTGGAGAAGAGGGCCCGGAAGAATTTCTTGGTCCCGCGAGGGCCGATCACCGTGAGTGGCGGCCGCGTTCCTCCTTGGTATTTCGTAAAGATCATCGCATCGAAAAAATAGGTGATGAAGTCGGAAAAGTGATCGGCGTGGTAATGGGAGAAGAGTATGTGGGTGATCCGATGCCGGTTCACGCCTGTTTTCATGAGATTTGCCAACGTACGTGGGCCAAAGTCCAACAGTATCGTATGGTCGGTGCGGACGAGATAGCCCGAGGCTGCTCGCGTGGGGTGGATGTTTGTGCCGGAGCCGAGAATGGTTATACGCATGGGTCAGATCACCTCAACCTTCTTGGCGAAAGCTATCCCGCAGACGAAGGAGCAGCGCGCGAGTCTGGTCCACTTCTTCGGGGCTCAAGGCCCGCTCAAAGAATGGACGAAGGAAGGCCAAGTGGGCCGCAAAAGTCTTTCGAAAGAGCGCATCGCCTTTCATGGTTAACGAGATCTTGGTGCAACGTCGATCTCTTTTCATCGCATCCCGCCGGATCAGACCTTTGGAGACCAGTCGATCGAGGACGCCGGTGAGCGTGCCTTTGGTGACGAGCGTCTGGGCTGAGAGTTCTGAGCAGGTCATGCCCTCCGTATCTCCCAGCGTGGCGATCACATCGAACTGTGAGGGCGTCAGCCGCAGAGATTTGATATGGCGGATATCGATGCGCCAGAAGGCCAGATAGGTCTCGACCAGCGGTCGCAACACTTTCAGATAGGGATCATCCTTGAGATGCGGTAAGTCCATGGCCTGAGGATAGTCCGCACTAGGACGAAGATTCAAGAGGGGGAGGGATGGGGGCTGATTGATCTTCCACTGCGCGTGTTCAAGGAGCGTATTAGAGCAGAAACGTTCATGAATAATGCTGGTTGGGCTTCAGGTGGCCTGCAGGCGATTGAGCCAATAGTCGGGGTGGCGCTTTGCATGGGCGACCGCGAGCACGCGGATTTCTGTCTGGAGTTCAAGAAACACGAGTGCATAGGGGAATCGGGGGAGTAAGGCACGCCGGATCTCTAGATCAACGGCTGTATTTGCGAGCCTGGGGAACGACAGGGGACGGGATTGAATGGCGTGTCGTGCCTGATCGATTTCTTGAAGGAATCTGCTTGCGAGCCCAGGTTGGTGGGTTTCGTACCAGGAGGCAGCCTCAGCCAACTCCATCACGGCCTCGAGCGAGAGGCCAACAGGTTTCACCGCTTTGGCAGGCGATCCAGCACCTCCGTGCGCGCCGCTTCCCAAGATACACCTGCGGCTCCGGCCTGTGCCGCCCGTGCTCGGCGTTCAATTTCAGCAAGCCATTGTGCGTCACTGCGTTCCTGCCCCGGTTCCGCTGACGGCAGACTATCGAGCAACTCGACAACTAATTCTGCCCGCTGTTGATCCGGCAGCTGCAGTGCATCCTTAAGTAGTTGCTGGGTGGATGGAGCCATGAGTCTACTGTATCCTTTCTTAGGCAGAAATGGAAGACTGATCAGTATCAATGGGGACTGCCGTGGTCATTGTGTAACCTTGCTATCAGACCAGAATTGCGGGGTCATTGCTTGACCTTGCACTGCCGTCCACGAAGTCTTGAATAAGAACTCGAAAGTCTGGCAGTGTCTTACGATCGGCGAGGAGCGGCCTGGTTTTCTTCCGGGACTTGCAGGTCGGCCCAACGGAAACGTCTTCGTGGGCTTCCAGAAGTATCTGTATCAACCGCAGAGCCAGTCACGGCCATAACACGGTGAAAGAAGAAGTGTACTGACCGTGAGGCATTTCTAGTTGGCCGCCAAATAAAGTGTAGAAAGCCGTCTTCCGACGCCGTCTCGCCGACTTCTTCCCCCCCTCTCCAGCGCGCCTTCAATGGCGAATTATAGTAGTTGTCTAGGCTGATTTAGTCGGTTCCGTTCACTAAATCACGTTGTTCACGATTCATGAACGTGCTATCTCGGATGAACTCAATTCTATACACGCATTCAGCGAGGCGGCTGGTGTGGTCTCCACTGCGCGCATCGAGCGACCACCGCTTTATCGTGGGGGCTCTGCGAGCACAGAGACCATGCCAGCTGCCTTGCCACTTCCCACCTGGCCGCTCTCTCCCCCATCCTGCTATGATGCTGACCCCATGAGCACTCGTTCTGAATCGGGCCAAACCAATCTGGTCGCCATTGTAGTCCTCGTCGGCCTCGTCATTACCGGCGTCTGGGTGTGGAAGCGTCTGTCGCTCGATACCCAGGAGTATGTGATCGATCAAGCCATCCCCATGGCGTTTGCGGGGTTGGTGATCGCGGCGGGGCTGTTTCTGTTGGTCCGGGCGTTCAACCGCCGCAGGGGGCAACGGCGTGAACGTGCGAAGTTATTGGCGGCGTTCGAACGGGCCACGGTACAGGAAAAGAAGCTGGAGATCGCCTTTGCACTGATTGAAGTAAATGGGTATCGCGCCAAAGGGTTGGAATCCGTGATGCCCGCGTTACGAGACCTCTTCGCGACGACGTTGCAGCAGGCGCTGGGTGACAAGCAGCACCGGATTCGCGGGATGGCGGCCAGTCACCTCGGCGTCTTGAACGATGCGACAGTCGTTCCCTTGCTGCTGAAGGCGATGGAAGATGACCACGCCTATGTACGTTCCAGTGCGGCGTTGGGATTGGGCCGCTTGCGCGCGAGTGAGGCTAAGGAGAAACTGACGACTGCCATGAAGGAGGATTGGGATCAAACCGTCCGGAGCCGATCGAAGGAGGCGCTGGAACGGATCAAGCAGTCATGAAATCGTTCGAACGCGCGAGACTCGCGAGACTTGCGAGAAAAGCGGGACGGGTGAGGAAGGCTGAAGGCTGAAGTGTTCGGAACTTCGAACCCCGAACT
>PLBR01000004.1 GCA_003135435.1 Nitrospira sp.
GGCCGACATGGACTTATACAAGATTTCGAGTGTGGCGATGAGATCTCCCTCGACGGCGATGCGGCCTTCGCTATAGGCATCTCCAAATCCAAGTTCCGGATCGAGCACCAAGTTAAGGAGTGTTCGGCGATCCCGAATAAGAATCGTCGACACAGGGGAAGCCGCTACGGGTAAAACCTCCACTCCGTTTCCAAGCAGGAGGCGTATGGGCGGGCGGCCCACGGAGTCATGGATCCTCTGCAATAGCCACCGGTCGATGTGTGGGAGCCTGTCGCCTGCGGAGACGGAATCATCCTCGGACTGGTCGGTGTGGATTGTTTTGAGGATCATCGGCATGGTCTCAAGGAAGTCTGCCCCGCTTCGCATGCACGGAAGCGGCGAGCACCGTTCAGCGTTCTGACGCTGTTCGCACGACCAGAACAGAGCAGTGTGCGTGACGTGCAACGAACTCCGCGACGCTGCCCAACAGAAATTTTCGCAAGCCCTTTTCTCCGTGCGAACCGAGAACGATCAGATCCGCATGCCATTCCGCAGCGACATCGAGAATTCCCGTCCGTACCTCNNNAGCTGATCTTGAAGTCTTGCCGGCATTTCCGGGGCATAGCCATGCGCCATGTGTGGAGGCGCGGAGAATACCAAGGGCTCTACCACTTGGAGGACAAGTACTTCGGCAGATTGTGCGCGAAATGCAGAGATGAGGTTCTGGACAGCCGCTTCGGAGTACTTGGAACCGTCGATGGCCAGCAGGATCTTCATGAGTCGCTCCGTTTCGCCGCTTGTTTAGCACTGTAGGTGTGGGATGGCTGTGAGCAACATCACATCTGCCGATGCGCGGGGTCACTTCCGGCAGGATTTGCTGGTAGTAAGAACAAGACGTCAGATTCCAACCAGAGAGGCGGCATCCGGGCAAGAGGTTGCAGAGCTATGAGAGTCCTGATCGCACTTGATGCAACTCCGTCCTGCAGAAACCTTGTTGAGGAAAGGGTAAGGCGCCCTTGGCCTTCTGGGCGAGGGTGATCGTGAAAGAGGCCAGTGGGGCAGGCAGATGATCGTTCTCGGTTTTCACGGCCGGCGCGACTTCGATCGTCTAGCACTGGGAAGCGTCTCAGAGTATGCAGCGTTTCACGGTCGGTGCTCGGTCGAAGTGATTCGAGGCCACGAAGTGCCCAGGAAAAATCGCGAAAAGGAGCAAGTCTAATGAAAGTGAAAGACGCAATGATGGGGACACCGTATTACTGTCAGTTAGACACCAATCTCGGATCGGCTACCGAACTCATGTGGGTCTGCGGTTTCCTTCCTGTCATGGACGCGAACGGAAAGATTGTAGGCGTTGTGACAGACCGGGATGTCTGCATTGGTCTTGGAACACGCAACCGGCTGCCAGGCGATGTAACGGTCCGCGAAGTCATGTCGAACCGGCTGTTCGCGTGTTCACCTGAAGATGATGTTCACGTCGCTTTGCGGACGATGGAAGAAGGAGGGGTACGACGTCTGCCAGTGATTGTACAGAACGGGACGCTGGTCGGCGTGATCTCCGTGGATGACCTCCTGCTCAGGGCGGAAGCGCCGGGAATTGGCCGGCAGCCGGAACTGTCGACCGAGGAAGTGGCAAGAACGTGTCGAGCTATCGATCAACGCCGGGTACCGCAAATTGTGCTGGCCAGGGGGGCTGCTTGAAGAAGAGTTTCCGTTCGCGTCGGTTCTACGGACTGATGGGGTGAGCATGCAATCTTCGCTACAAATTACCTTCCGGAATNNGGCAAGCGTTGAGGACTGGATTCGTGCCGAAGCAGAGAAGCTGGAAAATTTCTACAGCCGTGTGATGGCATGCCACGTCACGATCGAAATGCCACACCGTCATCACAGGAAAGGAAGTCCGTACCATATTCGGATTGACTTGACGGTGCCAGGGGAAGAGATCGTCGTAAAGCGCGAGCCCAGTCTTCGTGGTCGTGCGATAGAGCTCGGAGAGACCGCAGTCAAGAAACACTTAGAACCAAAGAAGTCGCACAAGGAACTCCGTTTGGCCATTCACGACGCGTTCAGAGCCATCGGTCGGCGATTGCAGGATTATGCTCGCCGTCAGCGCGGCGACATCAAGAGTCACCCGCCATTGCAGGTGGCACAGGTGGGGAAGATTATGCAAGGCGAGGGCTACGGATTCCTGACCTCCGCAGACGGACGTGGGATTTATTTCCACAAGAACAGTGTCCTCAACCGGGCATTTTCCAAGCTCAAGGTCGGAACGAAGGTAAGTTTCATCGAGGAGCCCGGTGAAAAGGGGCTACAGGCCAGCACGGTTCGCGTCGTCAGTAAGGCGAAAATTCAACTGCCCGCGAAACTGGCGGCGGCTTCGGGCGACTAGAGACCGGAGGGAAGTCTTCCTGAGGCCGTTCATCACAACATGGGAGCGGACGATCGAGCCTCCGCAGAAGGGAACACTACTATGATTGCGGCTACCAAGAGTTGGGACGGCCATCANNGCTGATGCACAAGGGATAGTTCTGTTTGCTCACGGTAGTGGAAGCAGCCGCCACAGCCCGCGGAATCGCTACGTAGCACAGGTGCTTCACTCGCAGGGCATTGGAACTTTGCTGTTTGACTTGTTGACTCGCCGTGAAGAATTGGTTGATCAACGCAGCGGGGAGCTTCGCTTCGACATTCCCTTCCTTGCGAGACGTCTTGTCGGTGCCACCCGCTGGATTGCAAACAATGCGGGCACGCGAGACCTGAAGGTTGGCTATTTTGGCGCGAGTACCGGGGCGGCTGCGGCGCTCGTGGC
>PLBR01000014.1:0-3743 GCA_003135435.1 Nitrospira sp.
GATCAGACCTATCCCATCGTCGAGCCAGTCACCACCGCCTAGACGCAGGACAATGGCCAGTCGAAGATGATTGCCTGTTTCGACCCAAGGAGGATTCATCTTTGAATGGCTATACGCCAGGTGCGGATGCCGGAGTACTCCCTTTTCCATTAAATATGTCACTTGTCTAGAAGTCGGCTTGTCTGACAAGTGGCTTTTCGCTGTCTACTGGCGAGAACAGGCCGAGTCACTCATTGAGACTGGGGCGGCATCCAATCCCGGAAATCCCGACCGCCCCGGTTTTCCCCGGCCACTGATCACAAGGGCGTTTCAAGTAAGCCGCTCGCGCNNTCGCGCGGCGGACGCTACGCGTGCCGACAATCAGGCATTTTCTTAGTACCAGAAGCACTAGGATCTAACCCAATAGCCAGACGCATCCTCAGCTTTCGCTCGCTTTGCCGCGTGGGACGGACGATACTAGTATTGTCGTCGAAATCTCAAAGCAGTTTAGTAACCGCCGAGATTCAGGACGCGACCAACTCCGATTTGTTTTCTGCCCTGTCATCTGTCCGGACTCAAAACCCAGTCGATACTCTAACCGAGGCCAGAAATTGTCACGATGACGACTAATGACCAGGATCGGACTGCTGGGAATCCACCTGCCACTTGTCCCTGGTCACCAGGGGACCCAGTAGAGATCGTGCCTAGTCCTGGTCCGCCCTTTGCGCAAGGGGTCACAGATGAAGGCCTGGAGTTTCAGACCCTGTTCGAGGTACTGCCTGACGCCGTTGTCGTCGTGAATCAGCACGGCGAGATGATGCTGATGAATGCGCAGATGGAAAAGTTGTTTGGCTACAAGCGCGAAGAACTGCTGAACCAGCCAATTGAAATCTTGATACCCGAGCGCTTTCGAAGCCAGCACCCCGCTCACCGGAACGAATTTATTGCCCACCCTCGGGTGCGGCCGATAGGGGAAGGTTTAGAACTGTGCGGGCTGCGTAAGGATGGCACCGAGTTCTCGGCAGAGATCATGCTGAGCCCCTTCGGCCGGGTGGGGGAGATTCTAGTTACGGCGTTGATCCGCGACATCACGGACCGTCAGCGAGCCGAAGAAGTCCTTCGTCAAAGCGAGGAACAGCTCCGGTTGATGGTGTCGCATTCGAAGGACTACGCGATCCTGATGCTTGACCCAGCGGGCCGAATCATCACCTGGAACGAGGGGGCGGAGAGGATCAAAGGATATGGGGCAGAGGAAATTATTGGCGAACATTTTTCTCGCTTCTATTCGGCTGAGGATCGAGGCAATGGAAGACCCGACTTCGAATTGGCAGAGGCAACCAAGAACGAGCGCTTTGAGAACGAAGGCTGGCGTGTACGCAAGGACGGCTCTCGCTTTTTTGCCAGTGTCGTGATCACGGCGTTACGTGATGAGAAAGGGCTGTTGCGGGGGTTCGGAAAAATCACACGCGATATCACGGAACGCAAGAAACTCGAGGAGCATCTTGTGGAGACAGTCATGGAACTGAGGCGCTCCAATGACGAACTGCAGCAATTTGCCAACGTCGCATCACACGATCTCCAGGAGCCGTTGCGCATGGTGGCCAGTTATACCCAGCTCATGGCCAAGCGTTACAGAGGGCGTCTGGATTCCGATGCTGATGAGTTCATCGCTTATACCGTAGATGGATGCGACCGCATGAAGAGGTTGATCGAGGATCTGCTGACCTATTCGCGTGTGGGTGCAAATGAAAAGGCGCTGAGCGGGATCTCCGTCGAGACCTCATTGAACGAAGCGCTCGCAGATTTGCGAACAACCATTGAGGAAAGTGGTACGGCCGTGACGCATGACGCGCTGCCGACGATCATGACGGATGGCGACCAGTTGGCCTTGGTATTTCAGAACCTCGTCGGCAACGCGATCAAATACCGTGGTGCTGAGGCCCCTCGGGTCCACGTCTCGGTCACGAAAAACGGCGGCAATGAATGGATCTTCTCCGTGCGAGATAATGGCTTGGGAATCGACGCTCAATATTTTGAAAGGATCTTCGTCCTTTTCCAAAGGTTACATGGGCAAAATGAGTTCAAGGGCACCGGCATCGGATTGGCCATCTGCAAGAAGATTGTGGAGCGGTTGGGAGGGAAAATATGGGTCGAATCGCAACCCGAAAAGGGTTCTACTTTCTACTTTTCCCTGCCGGAAAAGCGATGGTAACTGATGGAATTCGTTGCAACGCGTGCGGAAGCTTTCGAAGTTCTTTTGGTTGAAGACAGCCCCGGCGATGTCAGGCTGACGCGGAAAGCGTTTAAGGATGCCAAGGTGCATATCAACTTGAGTGTCGCACCGGACGGCGTAGAAGCAATGGCTTTTCTGCGGCGCGAGGGAAAGCACGCCGGTGTTCCTCGTCCGGATCTGAACCTGCTCGATCTGAACCTACCCCGAAAAAGCGGCCGGGAGGTTCTGGAGGAGATCAAGGGAGATCCGACTCTGATGAGCATTCCAGTCGTTGTCTTGACTACCTCTATGTCTGAGCAGGACGTCCTGCGGAGTTATCTGCTCCATGTGAACTGTTTCATCACCAAGCCTGTGGACCTCGATGGGTTCCTCAAAGTCGTGAAGAGCATCGACAATTTCTGGCTGTCCGTTGCCGAGTTGCCAAACGAAGTGCGCTCCTGAAAGAAAAAGCAGTCCAGGTTCTTCTGGTTGAGGATAACAAGGGGGATGCTCGCTTGCTCCGCGAGATGTTCAGTAAGGAGAAACCGGGTAGTTACAATTTGACGCATCTCTCGCGCATCTACGACGCCGAGGGTCATCTTGCGAAAGGTCGAGTGGACATTGTCTTGTTGGACATGGGACTGCCGGATGGGCACCCACGGGAGGGCCTCCACAACACGGCTATCCAAGTCTGACTGATTGAGGGCGTTGGCAAGCAACTGTGCAGGGTTCCGCGTGGGCTCTCCGCGCAGATAGGTAAATGCGGGATATCCCAGCGCCCCAAGATCAAACTTCAACGACAAAAAGTTTTCCTACTCCATAGGTAATGCCGTAGGAGGCAAGTCAAAAGCTTTCACGGCCGGTGCGGCAAAGCTGGAAGAAACGGGACGATGATCGCGCTCGACCATCGACAAATAGGCCTGCGTCAAGCCGAGGGCAGACGCGGCCTGCTGTTGGGTCCAACGAACCTTGAGGCGAGCCTCTTTAAGATTTGCGCCTGTCATGGGAAGAGCCTCTCTTCCTCTATCGTCCCTATTCAATATAACAAGAAAAGTTATATTGAACCCTCTTCGCATCGCAAGCGCTTTTTGGTCAATCGCTTACAGGATTGGCTACAGGACGGATGTGAAAACGGCAGATCGTCCGTCACTTATCGGAACGCGACGCAAAGTGGCTTTCCATATTTGCTTGGAGTTCGTCGTGCCGAAATTGGACACCCTGCCCGTTATTCGGTTCGTCGGATTCGACCCAGCGGATCCGCCTCGTCTTAGCCGCAAGAAAACTGGCCGGACCCTGATGCTACGTTGCAAGCCTGCCGATAGGACAAACTGAGACTAAAATGCAGCCTCTCGTTCGGCGCATTGCACCGGTAGCCGACCACTCGGAGTTGAGGCACATCGGTCTCCCCGCGCCGTTTCGTGGCGGCCAGACGGAGACGATGCACCCAAAAGACTGGAGGCATTGACTCTTCTTTTTTGGAAAGGAGGAGTGACCGCTTATTACCCGCTGGGAATTGTTTCCCGACTGCTGAGGCGCTCCTCGTGCTCCGAGT
>PLBR01000014.1:3824-4156 GCA_003135435.1 Nitrospira sp.
GAATCGGAGGCCCGATATCGTGGGCTGCTAGAGGCGGCTCCGGATGCGATGGTGGTGGTGAACCAGGACGGGGGGATTGTCCTGTTGAATGTGCAGGCGGAGAAACAGTTCGGATATCAGCGCGATGAACTGCTCGGCCAGAAGGTCACCAGCATTATTCCCGAAGGCTTCGCGGAACGGCTGATCGCCGACGGAACCCGAACCCCGACCGACGCGCTGGCGCAGCAGATAGGTATGGGGATCGAACTGTCCGGGCGGCGCAAGGATGGTAGCCGATTTCCGATCGAGATCATGCTGAGCCCGCTGGAAAGCGCCGAGGGAATCCTCGTGAC
>PLBR01000014.1:4176-5098 GCA_003135435.1 Nitrospira sp.
TGCGCAGCATTAGCGGGTTCGTCCAATTACTCAAGATGAACTACGAAAGCAAGCTGGACGAACAAGCGGGCGTCTGGATTCGCCGTGCTGTGCAAGCCATTGGACAGATGCAAGCTCTGATACAGGATTTGCTCGCATATTCGCGGGTCGACTCGCGCCTCCGGCCCTTTGTGCCGATATCCTTCCTAGATGTCTTCAATGACACCGTAGGACTACTTGAGTCCTCCATCAGCGATGCCGGGGGACGAGTCACCTGTGGTGAACTGCCCGTGATTACAGGTGACCGCTCGCAATTGGTTCAGCTAATGGATAATCTGATCGGCAACGGAATCAAGTACCACGGCGACAAAACGCCANNTGTCCACGTGTCAGCGGAACGCAACGGGAACGAATGGACCTTTTCCGTCCGCGACAACGGTATTGGCATCGCCCCCGAGTATTACGAGCGGATCTTTGAAATATTCCAACGGTTACACGATAAAAAGGATTATCCGGGTACCGGCATTGGACTGGCTGTCTGTCGCCGTATAGTAGATGGCCACGGCGGCAGGATTTGGGTGGAGTCCGGGCCGGGACAAGGAAGCACATTTCATTTCACAATTCCCGTAAGACCGGACGAAACTTGTGGACAGCAAACAGATCAGTAGCAGGCCTGCACAGATTCTTCTCGTGGAAGACAACAACAACGATGTGGAGCTGACCTGCGTTGCCTTTGAGATGTCCAAGCTGCCCTTCAAATTGCATCACGTGATGGATGGAGTTGACTGCATGGCCTTCTTGCGCAAAGAGGGCGAGTACGTCAATGTGCCAACGCCTGATCTGATCCTTCTCGACTTAAATATGCCCCGAAAGAACGGGCGTGAAGTCTTGACCGAGATGATGGCGGACGAAATCCTCTGCTATCTACGGGTCATCGTCCTAA
>PLBR01000241.1 GCA_003135435.1 Nitrospira sp.
GTTGCAATGTGTGATAGGTCCCGTCCCGTGCATGAACGGAAAGGCCGGCGAGCAAGCCAAGCACGTCGCCTCTGACCTCGCCTTTGGAAAGGAAGTCACCGTCCAGACCCATGGCCACGACCAGTACAAGCGCACCCTTGCCGATGTGCTCCTACTCGATGGCACCAACGTCAATCACACGCTGGTCGAAGAGGGTTGGTGCTGGTGGTATCGGAAGTTTGCGCCATCAGATACCATGCTGGAGAAGTTGGAGGCCGAAGCGAGGGCAGCGAGACGTGGGCTGTTGGGTGACCCAGATCAGATCCCGCCCTGGGCATTTCGCAAGCTCGGTCGTAACTAAGACCTGTTCCTCATAGCGTCAACACAAATGACGACGGAAGAAATATCGAGACCATCAATCTCTTGATGGGCATCATCTCAAGATGGAAACTGGCGTCGATTGGATTGCGCAACATGGCTATGGGTCGCTCTTTGTCCTACTGATGCTGGGCATTGTGGGACTCCCTGTACCAGACGAAACGCTACTGACGTTTGTCGGCTATCTGTGTTTCAAAGAAAAGCTGCATATCGTGCCCGCGCTGGCCACAGCCTTCCTGGGGAGTGCCAGCGGGATTACGTTGAGCTATGTCCTCGGACGTGTCGTTGGGGTACAAGTTGTCTCGAAGTGGGGACCCTACCTTCACCTTCGCCCTGACCACCTCGCCCAGACACAGCGCTGGGTTGCCCGTTGGGGCAAGTATTCCCTGCTGGTGGCATATTTTATTCCAGGGGTGCGGCATCTCGCCGCGCTGGTGGTCGGAGCCTCGGCGCTTTCCCTCACGGTGTTTGCACCGTTTGCCTATACCGGAGCGTTACTCTGGTCTGCCACGTTTATTGGGCTTGGCTATGTGGCGGGAGAAGAGTGGAGTCAGCTATCCTCCGTCCTGCATCCCACCTTGATCATTGGGGCAATCGTGGTAATGCTGGTGCTCGCGAGTGTGCTGCTGGTCTTGCGGCGACGGGGCAGGCTGAGCTAGCAGACAGAACTTCTTACAGGGTTATGATCCGATCCGTAGCCGGTGCCGCCGTGGGAGTGGCGGAAGAGGAATCGTCGAGGCAGTCAATGGAAATGGAAGCAACGAAGTAGGCCAAAGGGACAAAATGGAAGACACAGGGACAAATCTAAAGAAACGACTAAGCGGCCTCGCTTCGTTCGCCATTCCTCGTGCTGCTATTGATGCTCTCATTAAGGCACAAGCCGATGCTGTGACCATCGGGGCATATCTCAGCCTGGCCTGTCACACGGATAAAACTGGGCAGTTCTCCACTGCAAGCCTCAAGGCCATTCGAGAAAACCTCATAGTCAATCGGAAGCGAGCCGAGAAGGCGATTCAAACGCTGTGTAATATCCAGGGAAAGGTAATGGATCCTGTGACAGGAGCACTACCGCCACGCTCGCGTAAGAAGACTGCGGAAGTCCGAACGGTCCCGCTCGTCTATACGCGGGATGCATGGTTGAAACTGAACGGAGGCAAGCTGCCTGATGGACCACACGCTCGTGCTAAAGTCCTCCACGTTCTCCCGACCTTCGATGAACCCTTGAAAGATCGGGTCTGGATTGGAAGTGGTCTAGTCGGTGGTGATGATCTCATCGAGAAGCCGCTGAAGCAGCTCAAGAATTGTGGGGATGTGGCGGCTCGACTGCTGTTAGCGATGTACGAGGGGCAAGACATGGAACGGTGGGGTGGAGTTCCTCCGCATGGGTTTCCCTGGCAATATTACAAGCTGCAAGAGCGTCCAGCTGGACCGATACGAGTTCTATTTGCCGAATCAAGTGCTGCTGTGGGACCCACTCTCTTGTTCAGCCGTATTGACGGCAATAAGGAAGATGTTAATAGCAAAGCCTGTTTCGCGGCTGTTAAGGCGCTGGAATCAAGCGGCTTTCTCTATGAGGCGGTCGTCCTGCTCAATCGAAATCCGGTTCCCGCACAATTCTCGACCGGCTCAGCCTATGGAGAAATTCCCCGCGATGCCGACATCCTGTGCGACCTGGGCAGTCCAAGCCTCTATGGGCCTGATTCACCAGCCGAGCAGGGCCTAGGACAAGCCTATAAGCAGACGGTGACCGACTTAAACATAGATTTGCTGCCCCCGCACAATTATCTCGCCGTCCTGCCGACCGGTCACCCGGCGATGATTTGCGGCCTCTATCGCCTCCGGTTCCGCGTCACGCATGACCACAACGCCTTCGTGAAAGAGTCCAAACGACGACAGCTCGACGCGAACCGAGAAGCCTTGAGCCAACTGAACTATCTCCGAAAAGCAAAGAAGTTAGATTCATTGAAGTATGGAAGTAGTACCCTTCAATCTCCTTCAATCCCTCTCAATCCTCTTCAATGACTTTCAAAAAACCAAAGAGCTGGAGAGGGGAGTATGAGGGGGATCTCCATGGGCCACGTGGTACCTGGCCGATAGAGCCACCTGAATCAGGATCCCGTCAAGCTGGGCTGGTGCTGGTGCTGGTGGTGTCGGACATATGCGCCAGGTGATGCTGTTCTCGAAGAGTTGGGGAAGGCAGCACGAGAGGGCATAGCGTCCCCCCCCATTTTGAGCAAACAGCGCGTCTAAGTATGTCGAACTAGATCAAGGGTGTTCCCATGAGTAATCAAAACCTTACAGCTCTGCGTCAATATTTAGATGGGATAGCCTCGGGAGAAGTTTCCGAGTTGGAACAACTGCCTGATCTGCTCGCCAGATGCTGGAATGCATTGATGATAGCGGATATGCATGGAATGAAGCCTGAGAAGTTAGATAGGATGGAGCAGGTCAGGTGGAACCAGCCTATATTATCCTTCGATATTGAACGACATGGTGGAACTGTGAAGGGATCCGTCTACGCCGAGGTTCAGACATGGAGCATTGATGTCGAGCTACTGACAGCGTCATGCACGTCCGGCGGCAAACGGTTGAAACGCGAGCGACAACAGAGGTTGAAAGTTGAACCTTTAGCGGAGAAAGTCGTTCACCTAATAGAGGGCCGAAGGGATGATGAACGACTGCATTGGCTTAGCGACTCTCACGTTCGGGTACTGATTGGAAACATCATACCGGATGGCACGCCACAGCAGACTGTCGTCGGTAGGCGGAAGCGGTTTAGTAAGTGTTTAGAACAGGCACTAAAACAACGCGGGTGGGTCAAAGTTTCCGGGACGTCTCCACACACCTACCAGCGTGTATAGAATGCTATAGCAGAATGAATGAGCTAGTGCAGGAGAAGATTATTCTGTAATAGTTCAGACTCGACCTGGCAGTCAGTGTCAGCTATCGACCCAAACCCGAAGTCCACGACCGACCGCTATCAGAGGATCAACTTGAATGGGGTGATCAAGACCAACCCGACACTTCCATGTAGCCTCATAGAATCGAGATTCAACCGAGATTATGAAATGGCTCTCAAGGGCGAGTGCGTGGCGGAAAATCGAGCGTTTCTTTCGACAGAACCGGATCTAGCCTGCTTGAACTGATCTCTGCCATTGGGCTCCCGCACAGTAAAAAAGAGCGCACGTTCACAGCAGGAGTTGCACCTCACGTAGTGCCGAAGGCAGGATTTGATTTTGGGTTAATTCAGCACTCTCAATACTAGTGCGAGTTTCACAGACTTTGTGCTAGAAAGTCTGTGACTTGCGACCTGAGAATGAGTGAGATTGGGCGAGCGGGAAATAGCGGAAAGTAGCTCTGCTATATGACCATTTTACGGCCACATTTAGGAACAAGCAGTGTCAGTGATTTGTGACCCACAATCGGAAAAGTAGACTCTCCACCGCCTGATAAACGAGCTATTCCCCACGTCACGACGTATAAGTAGTATGAGCGACGAGGCCATAGAGATCACCACTCCTTGGAGGGTTGGCTCACGGACGCAGCGATCATAACCGGGGCGACCGAGTGAGCCAGTCGCCTGACTGGCGCCGGGTCACTTCCCTATACCTAAGACAGAGGATGCGCGCATGACCAGGACAGAACGGCCGTCGGAGACTCGCCGAACATTTTTTGCCTGGATGATCGGGCTTGCCGCGAGTGTGGTCGGTCTGGGTCTGGCGATTCCCCTGGCCGGCTACGTGATCGGCCCGGCGCTCAAGCGCCGGGACACCTCGTGGGCCGCAGTCGGGCCGACAGGGAGTTTGCGCACGGGCGAACCGGAAGAACTGGAGTATGCCAGCACCGTCAAGGATGGCTGGCGGACGGTCACGGCGAAGAAAGGGATTTGGGCCATCAAACAACCGGCAGGCGAGGTGGTCGTACTCTCCCCCATCTGCCCGCATTTAGGCTGCGGGTTCCGCTGGGCTGCGGGCGACCACACGTTTAAGTGTCCATGCCATGGCAGCGTCTTCGACGTGACCGGCAAAGTGTTGGCGGGACCGGCGCCCCGGTCGTTAGATGTCCTGCCGTCCAAAGTCGAACAGGGTAATCTGTTGGTCCTCTATAAGGAGTTCAAGTCGGGCCTCGACCATCCGGTCGAGTTGTAGCTGGTGTGGCTCGTCCATTGCGCACATTGACCTGCGTGCCGTTGCGGGACCACGGGGCACTGAGGGTGGGAGAAGGGAACGGAGACGATGGCAGGGAAACTCTATGAGTGGCTTGACGCCCGATTGAACCTCAAGTCTCTGGGCCACACGCTGCTGGATGAAGCCATCCCCGGCGGCGCGAGCTGGATTTATGTGTTCGGGTCGGCCACCCTCTTTATCTTCTGCCTCCAGGCCACGACGGGCATGTTTTTGGCCCTGTATTACGTCCCCTCGCCGGACTCCGCCTATGACACGGTGCAGTACATCCAGCATGAGGTGCCGTTCGGATGGTTTGTCCGGGGATTGCATCATTGGGGGGCATCGGCGGTGATGGTGGCGGTCGGGCTGCATCTGCTGCAAGTTTACCTGTACGGCGCCTATAAGCGACCCCGTGAACTCCTGTGGATGGTTGGGGTCTGCTTGTTGCTGCTGATGATGGCGTTTGGGTTTACCGGCTATCTGCTGCCCTGGGATCAGAACGCGTACTGGGCGACGCAGGTGGGCACCAACATGGTCGCCTCGGTCCCGGTGGCCGGCGATGTGCTCGTGCGGGTGCTGCGGGGCGGAGCCACATTAGGGGCCCTCACCCTCTCGCGCTTTTTTGCCGTCCACACCTTGTTCCTGCCGGCCCTGATGGGCTGCGGCATCCTCGTCCATCTGTTCATCTTGCGCCGCGTCGGCCCGGCCGGTCCGTGGAGTGCCGAACAAGCCAAACAACGGAGCGAGACGTTTTACCCACGGCAAGTCTACATGGACGCCCTGGTGATGCTAGGCGTGTTCCTCCTGATCGTCGTATTGGCCTGGACGGTGGAGTTTCCACTGGCCGATCGTGCCGATCCCGCCGACCACACATTCACCCCGGTCCCCGAGTGGTATTTTCTCTTTTTCTATGAGTTCTTGAAATACGTGTCCGGACCACTGGAGCCGTTGGCGACGTGGGTGCTTCCAGGCCTGTTCATCCTGGGACTGCTGCTGTGGCCGTTGATAGACCGCAACCCGGAACGGCGGCCGAGTTCCCGGCCGATGGCCCTGGCATCAGGGGGCGCCTTCTTATTGGTGGTATTCGCGCTGATGGGAGTCTCGCTGTGGAACTTACACGCGACCCCCAAAACAGACCCCTCAGTGGCGCGGGGGAAGGCGCTGTTCGCGCAGCAGCACTGTGCGGCCTGTCACCGGATTCACGGAGACGGCGGCATGGTCGGCCCCGATCTCTCCTATGTGGCGGATCAACGACCGGATCGGCAGTGGCACCTGCGACACTTTCGCGAGCCGCAATCTGTGTCTCCAGGCTCCATCATGCCGGCCTTTACCTTGCCGGAGAAGGACCTGACGGACCTGACCAGTTACATGGTGAGCCTGAAAAGCGGAGCTGGAACACCCGAAGGCGGGGAACCTCGCTAAGCAGGCCGTCATGCTTGCAAGACAGATGTCTGTCAAACCCGGTGCATATTCTTGTTTAAGGTGCCCATCTATTTCAGTCTTTCATGACCAGCCGTTGTAATCGTATCTGGCCAACATACAGTGTGATCGAGCCTACCACACCCTTCCGGTAACCTTACCGATATCATGAGCTGCCTCCTTTTCTTGGTCATATGAGTTCGAGAATTTACGGGAAGACATGTGGGCAGGTTTTGTGGACATCGACACGCGTATTAGGTAACTGTTCTACGACCCTCCCTCAGCCGACAGACCCACTCCAGCCAAGGTTAGCGCGAAGCGAGCACAATCTCTAATCAACGGCAGCTTTCCGACGCGGAGATTGTGTTGGCGACTGTCGCAAAGTGGCCGGGAGCGGCCTTTCGAGGCCCGAGTTCAACTGACATTGT
The DNA here is from genome assembly GCA_003135435.1 of Nitrospira sp. GTDB lineage: Bacteria > Nitrospirota > Nitrospiria > Nitrospirales > Nitrospiraceae > Palsa-1315. Next base: position 6,371 of record PLBR01000241.1, read on the forward strand.
CTGTCCGATTAAGTAACGACTAATACACTGTTCTGGTCACGGTTCGCTCACAATATTGGTCATAATCATCAATCTCCTGCAATCACAATGGCGGGCTTCCATCGGGATCAGACCACTTGTTTGACCAACACGGTATACTGCGGGCAGGCGAGATAGTCGGGCTGCGTGCCCATCTTCACGAGCATACAGCGATGGGCGGCTTCGTCGAAGCTCTGGCACGTTGCACAGGTGAACTCGCCGGACGGCTTCTCAAACATCCGCGGACCATACACACTCAGGAGCTGGTGCTGATCCGGCCCCGGCATCTTCTCGACCGGATCGCTCAGGTCCGGCATCCAAAGATGGGTCGTGACTCTGGCGGACTCGGCGGCGAGGATCACGGCCCCCGTGACGGCGTTGGCCACGTCATCATGCCCGTTGGGCCCGTGATCAATCGAGTCGCGTCCGCCCCTCGCCACACGCCGCTCCAGGCCGCAGAATTGCGTCACCAGCCGAGGATGATCCAAGAGCGCCACCGTGCGGGAGTTGATCGCGGGCAACACCTCGCGATAGAGGTCGCTCTTGGACTTCTCGCAGACCTCGTAACTAATGCCGTATTTTCTGAACTGTTCACGCGGCCACTCGCCGGCATAGCGGTCGCCGTGCACGCGGGTGATCTGATAAGTGCGCAGAAATTCCGCAAAGTCCTTCACGGTGTCTTCCGGCGAGAAGGGCGGCGGGACTTCGCGCACGGCATCCACCACGACCTCGCGGGCCTCGGCGTGGGCCACGGCGATGGTCATGCTGTCCTGCCCTGAGCCGCCTGCGGGATCGACAAAACCGAAATAGCGCACCGTGGTGAGGGGCGGCAGTTCCCGCCGGCCTGAGACGACACACGCCTCGATCGCCTCGCGGGTGAGGAGGCTCTCAATGTCGCGCCGGAACTGCGCGCCGTATTCAGCGGCGGCGCTGGCTGCATCCTCCGCATAGGCCGCGTCGATCACGGCCTGCGGCACCGCGGCATTCATACTCTTGGTATCCGCCTGCCACACCACCACCGGATCGCCCTCGTGCCCATAATGGTCCTTATAGGCGCGCCATAACTCGCCGCGCCGCGCATATGGGCTGGAGATGCCCAACAGCAACGCCCCAGGTACAGTCGCCATGGCGGGACGGATCGCCTGCACAATCTCGGTGTCTGGGCTCGCGCTCTCCTCCGTCGGCCAAAACGCCACCTCATCCAGGACGGCGGCGACGACGGTGTAGCCGCGCACGGCGCGAAAGCTGGCGGTGTGGACTTCAATGTTCACGCGGTTGGTGAGCGTGATCGTGTCCTTCGTCCTGCTCTCGATGAGGCGGGCCAGCATGGGCACGCCGTCCAACAACCCCGCGATGTAGCGGAAGACCGTTCTGGCCTGCTGCCGGTCGGCCGCGATCACCATGACCGTCCCGCGCTCCCCCGCCGTGAGGACTGTGGCATACTCCTTAAAGCAGGCCAGGAAGACAGCGATCAAGGCCGCAATGAGCGACTTGCCGCCACGACGCCCGACGACGAGCCAGGCTTCAGCCGCTTGCGCGGTCGGGGGATGCTGCCGCCCCGTATGCGTCGTGTAGATCGCACGGGCGGCAGGGGAGAGCGGCAGCCCGAATAACACGCGGAGAAACACGCGCCACGCGCCCCAACTCGGTCCGCGAAACCACGGACCAAAGACCTCGGGATCGTCCATGAGGTCGAGGATGGTGAGCCGGACCGGCCTGGGCGCCTTCATCGCGGTTCCTCTGATCACTCGAGGCCCGTCGATTTCTGCCGCCGCAGCGTGGGATCGAACCCGCCTTTGACCTGGGCGCCGCATGTGGGACACGTCTGCATGGCTCAGACCCTCCTCTGGAGTACTATTGATTCATAGCAGTTTCAGTATCGCCAAGGCACGATCGGGGCGCCGCCCTGCCTGTTCTGCCTCCTCGATGCGGCCTGCGAGCGCGGCGGCTAACGTGGTGTTATTGGGCATGAGATCTTCCTCGGTTCATGATTGTGCGGGGGGCTGGTCCTCACGGACGCCACCGTCGTGCCCCTCCTCCGGTGGGCGCGTCGACGCGGCTGTGTCTTTCCCGGCAAGGTAGTCGGCCAACGTGGCCGTGGGTGTCGCTCGTCGCTTCAGACCTAACTGGCCCATGTATCTAGCCAAGGCATCGGCGAGCGTCTGGCGTTGAAGCACGACAGGGAAGAGTTGACGCTTGGATTTGTTGATCAACGAAGTTTGTGCAAGAAGAAACTGGTCCACGCTCGCCAGCATTAAGTGGGTTTTCGCGGCCATTTCGACGATGGCCAGTTCCATCGACGACACGTTCGACTCGCCGCCCAAGTCCTGTAGGATGGCGGCCCGCCATTCTTTCAACCCGCGGCCAACTTCCCCAAGACTGGCCAACCAACTCTCTGGATCATTCATGCGTTGGAGCGTCTTTGTGATCGTATAGAGGCCGTGTTTCTGGTAATCACGCTTTGTAGGCGGTTTCAGGGGGGTCATGTCCCACACCTGCAGACGGACAAGACACGGACAGGCCCTGAATGGGGATGGAGAATCAAGTGGTTAGCAGAGTCCGTTGGGTTGTGAACCCAACTAGCTTTTTGATAAATCATGGTTTGAGATCTTCACCAGAGCCTCTGCGATCCGAGTACGATATTTAGCATGTAGCTGCCTGTGCATCCGCGCCTGCATCAATGCATAGACCTTGGAATTCAGGCCAAGAGGTAACGACATGGGGCATTCTTATCTCTTGCTGTGTTCCATCAGCCTCAAATTGGGTGTAATCGCTCTTCTGAATCATGATCTCACCCCGACGGACCATGCACAAATGCACATGAGGCTAACGAACTTATCTGGATTTTCCTCCACCGTTCTGCTGAGCATCCTCATCAGAATATGGCCGTAGCCACCAGGACTATTAACTTCAAGTTGCCACAGTGCGCGTTCATTATTCAGGAAGAGCAATTCATCACGATAAACATCCACTCCGCCTCCACTTCCAATAGATTCAATGGCGTCTATTTTCAGGATTTCAGGAAAAAATTCTAGACTTCGCAGAATTGCAACGGTTGGTCTAGCCCAGCCTGCAATACCGGTGTCTACGCTGGGTGAAACTCCGACAAGCATAATCTGTCCCCCATACTGTTTTATGCGGTCTGGCGCTTTCGCAAATAACCTTCTGGCTCGACGAAACCACTTAAAAGCCACCCATCCAGGCATCCATGCCCTCTCAGGATCAGTAAGGGTGAGATTTGTTTGCAGATCATGTATCGCGGCAAAGCCGAACTCGACTGATCCGGCAAAGCCGGCAGCAATGAATCTGCCCACTGGATAAACCTTCTGAAGGCAGTCAAGTATAAGTCCATTCGGCAATGACACGCGAATATCTGAAATGGCTACACCATAGCCAAACATAGAAGGCGTGCCGGTCACCCGCGTCATTGGAAGCAACCTCGTGAGGGGAAGAGGCAAGAGTTTACAGTGAAATACTGAAAAGCTGTAAGGGGGAGCCCGTTGTCCGTGTTTTGTCCGTGAACCAGGTCCGAAAGGGCCCTATTCAGCCCTAAACTGACTGGTCTGAGAGTGAGGTTTTCCTTGTGTTTGCTTGGGGTGAGTTGGCCTAGTTGGCGGGGGTGCTTGCCCTCATAACCCAAAGGTCGCAAGTTCAAATCTTGCCCCCGCAACCACCGAAATCACACTCTTTAACCAGCCCAAGCGTGACCATGAGGGCGGTGCCGTTGACCGCTCCGCACGCCCGGTAAAACCGTTGGTCCCCGTCCTCCATCGGCGAACAGACGATGGACGTCAAGTGCTCCCGGAAAAACGCATTCACCTGAACCGAGTCCCCGCTGAGCAGTCCATACAGATCCTCCAATCGCGTGCGGACCGTACTGAGCGTGACCGGATGCGGGGTGCTCACGCGCGGGTGTTGCAGTCCCTCCAGCTGTTGGCGGAGTGCAGTGCGTCGCGCCTCGCGATCCTTCAGCAGGCCGGCCGTCGTCTCGCCGAAGAGGCCCGCGAGAATGGCACGTTCAATATGGTGTAACTCGTCTTCGACCTGTCGTAACTCCCCTTCAATGCGTTGCTGCGATCCGTCCTGTTCCGTGCTGAGGGCCTGCAGCCGTTTGTTGACGGTCTGCACCAGATACGAGAGGGCCGCGGGGGAGAGGACCTGGGCTCGAATGGCGTCGACGAGACGGCGTTCGACCGTCGTCACCTTCACCGTGAGCCCATTCCCGCACACCTGTGGCCCCTTGTTGTGATGGAAGCTACAGCCGTAGCGTCTATTCTGTCGCTGCAAGTTTCCGCTCACGACGACCAGGCCAGCGCCACAGACCTGGCACGTGAGTAATCCAGAGAACAGCGCAGAGCGGCGCGAAGGACTCCCCCGATGTCGACCATTAAGGCGTCCGTGCGCATGACGCGGCGCATAGATGACCTCCAGCTTCTGAAATCGAGCCTCCACGCTCGCCCAGAGGTCCGCGGACACAATGCGAAGATCCGCGTGCTCTGCCACGTGCCAGTCCGTGGACGGCCGCAGCCGCGCCCGCCGCCGTCCCGTCAGGGGATCCTTAAAGAAAAGCCGCCGTCCCCACACCCAGCGCCCACGGTACTTCTCATTTTTGAGAATGACCCGGACGGCACTCTTGGCCCACCCCTTGCGCTTTCTCCCTCGCTGGGTGGACTGGGCGGGAAACGGAATGGTCTGGGTGTTGAGGCGATCGGCAATGGTGCGGAGCCCCAATCCCTGAATGAACCATGTAAAGATCTGTCGCACGATGTGGGCTTCGTCGGGATCCACGTTCAACTGGGTGCCCAGGGTGAGCGGGCGTCCCGCCGCATCGAGGCGCCCAGCGGGATCGGGCACCGGGACTGACCGATAGCCATAGATCCGTCCCCCAGTATGAAGGCCGCGGGCGAACCGTCCCTGCAGGCCGCGGAGCGTGCGGTCGCGGAGGTCGTCGAGATAGACCTCGTTGATGATCGCTTTGACCGAGAGCGCGAGCTTAGAGAGCTTCGTGCCCGTTTCAATCCCGTCGGCGACGGAAATCAGTTTGAGTCCCATCTCTTGCAGGACGCGAACCAGGCGGAGGATCTCCGCCGCATCGCGCGAGAGTCGGCTCAAGTCATCAACTAAGAGCACCTCAAAAGGCGTGGGTGTGCTCACGAGTGCCGCCAGCAGACGCTGATAGGCCGGCCGATTTTGTACCCCCATGCCGGACAAGGCCGCATCACTGTAGACGTGCTCGGCGAGGATCCGCCAGCCTTGATGATTGGCATACCGTTGACAGACCAACTGTTGGTCATCAAGGGACGCGGGATGCTGATGATCCGAGCTGAACCGGGTATAGACACCACAGCGCATCGGGATGCTCCTTTTCAAGTGTTGCCGTGAGCGGTCCCACGCACCTGTCTCGTTCGCAAGTATAGGCCTGTGTGTGACAGGTCCGCAATCTGGCTCCCATGGCCGCGCTGACGAGGAGGCACTGCTCGACGAGTCTGCCTACGCGTCTTCCGTGCGCTCAGGGTTGTTGGCACTCCGCGGCGAGCCGTTGCATAAATCCCAGGACCTGCTGCCGCACCTCCTCCAGGGACAAGACGGCATAATGGTCGGGGGCACGGCCCTGCTGGCGATACTGGCGCACGCGGTCCATATCGGAGAAGAAGGCATCGATCGTCGCGGTTTTCCTCAGGAGGAACGTTCGGAGCGCACGCAGGGCTTCGAGATCCGCTGTCTTGTCAGTCCAGTCACCCTCAAGTTGAGCCAGCCGCTGCTGGGCCTCGATCTCCTGCCGCTGAAGATCCTCCACCTGTCTCGTCATCTCGGCAACGGACCGACTGAGCCGGCAATGGTCGGCTTCGAGTTGGCTCACCGCCGCCGAGAGCTGCACCTGTGCCGCGTCCAGAGATTGGACCTGCGCCTGCTTCACCGCGAGCGTCGCCATGTGTTGCAAGGCTGCCGCACGCCCCGGACCCATCGCTCCCGCTCGCGTCAACGCCTTGGCGATCGCCACGGCGGTCGATGTATTAAACCCAAGTTCCGCGAGCTCACCATGCTGCGCCAGCACGACTTTGATCAGCTCGGGCGTAATCCCGGCCCGCAGAAAGAGCGCGATATTTCGTAGGGCCGCTCGTGCCGCCGGCCAGTCCCAGGGCGTGGGCAGGGCACTGAGCGCGTCGATCAGGCGGAGCGCTTGCGGGATATCTTCGAAGGTACGATGGGACTGGGCGAGCATCGTCTGGGTCTCGAGGTACTCGAGGAGTGTCGTCACCTCAATGTGCGCCAGGTCCAAGTCGCGGGCCAAGGACAGGATGGTCTTCCATTGCATGAGTGTATTGGGGTCCTCGTGCCATCGGCGAAAGAAGGTGATCAGCAGCGGCAGCACTTCCTCGACCGGCCGTCCAGTTTCTTCCGCCAGCCAACAGAGCTTGCCCTTCAGCGCGTCACTGAGGGCGAGACTTGGCAAGCCCGCTTCGCGGATGGTGTGTGGGACTTGCAGGGAGAGAACGGAGGACGGGGTCCTCTCAGGACCGGCAATCATGGGAGGCATGCGCCCTGCCACTGTGGCGACGGAGGGTGACGGCTCCTCGGCTTGCTGGGAGGCTCGCTTCCTCGGTTCCGTACTGAAGTGGAGCACCGCTTCTATCCAGCCCACGCGCGTCCAGCTCATGGTTTCGGCGATCGTCCCCAGGGCATGTCCGACATGGGCGATGGCTTCGTTGGCCTCCCGGATGAATGACGTCATTCCGCTACATAACGTCTCCACGATGTGCACGTCGATGCGCTCCTCAGCTTCCGGGAGCAGGATTGCTCGAGTGAGGGCGACAATCTGGCGATGATAGATGCGGCAGTCGATGGCTGGCGCGGAGAGAATGAGGGGTGCATGGGCGCGGGCTGCGGTGAGCGCCTCCTCTCCCGTGACTGCTAAATCTGGCATCGGCACGACATCGAGGTTCGCCACGATCGCACGCCGGATCTGCGGAGCTGACAAGCCGAGCCGACCTTCCAGCGTCGGCTTGTCGCGCGGGTTCAAGAGGAGTAACGGCACCGGTTGAATCCTGACCGACTCATTCTCAAATGGCATCACGAGTTGGCCACTGAGAAAAAGTCGGAGGGTGGCCTGGACCCCGGCGTCCGCGGTCAAAAATTCATCGAGAGCAATGAACACCGCGTCAAGCAACTCACGTTTGAAGACCAGTGTGCCGGTCCCACTGCGACGGATCGCCAGAGACTTGCCGCTTTCACACCCACAATCGACGAGAAAGAGAGCCGGATCAAGATGGAGGGCAGCGCACAGAAAGAGAGCGAGAGAACTTTTCCATTTTAAGGTGCCCCCAGCGCAAATGAAGAAGGGATGGCGGTCGGGACGCGTGCCATGTCGCCGCATGACAATGGCCGCAAGAATTAATTCCGTCAACGCACGGTGCACGGCGGTCGGAATGAGACGCAGCGGCGGATAGTGGAGCGCCACCCCGTCCCACAGCCGCTCCTGCCCGTGAATCAACTGCCGGCGGCCAGCCTCGGTGGCCTTATAGAGCGTACCCTCTTTTTGTAGCCAGCCCACTTTCATTAAGTGCAGGACCCCACGGTAACCCGTGCTTTGAGGAATCCGATCCCGAAGAGGTCTGACCGAACGGAAGTCGTCGAGACAGAGTTCAAGAATCGCGCGATAGACGGGCTTCATATCTTCTTCTCCTTGGTTATCACCGGGTCATCCACATGTGGACGATGGTGGGATTGAGGTGGCACTTTGGATGAGAAATCGGTGGCAATCTGGGAATGGGAGCGGGATGTCCCAACTTCTCGAGTGAGGGATGAGAGAGCCTTGGCCTCAGCGACGGCCTGGCCCGCTTCCGGTTCGAGGCTGGTGTCGGATTCACAGCACTGGCCTAAGACGTCTCGGGCGATCAAATCTGCCAAGAGGTCGAGCAACGGCATTAGTTGTGGCGCAAGGGCAACGGTGGGCCTAGCAGGTAGAGTGGCTGCATCCGGTGCGGGCGGCATGGATCGCCTTTGCCGGACCCTGAGTCTTCGTCTGCGATGTGGTGAAGACCACCATTTTACGCCGTGTGGCCTTCGTGATGGGCGTATTGATGACTCTTGTCTTGAGACTTGTAGTGATGTCTTCTCTATAAGCATTGTACCGCTCTAGTTAAGCTCCGTGGTCTAGTTCCAGAAGCCAGCCGCCGTTTCACAGATGGATCAGCAACATCCCAACCGTTTACCAATCTCACATTCTTCATGATTAGATTCCCATTCTGGTCAGGGCCACCAACCGGCGCCACAGACCATTCAGGCGTGTGAATTCGTCCTTGAGTTCGTGCGGTCCATACCCCTCCGCCATAATCCCCCCAGGCCATGGCCCATCTCTTTGTTCTCCTTTTTTCCAGATGTGCGTCGCTTCCCTTTTGGCCCACAAGATCCAAGGTTTCTGCAGTGATGACGCATAGGTAGCTGGCGAAGTAATGCTTCTTCATAGACCAATCCTCTGAAAGCTATATGTGCTGGTCTATTCCGCAAATGCAGAAAGGCACAGCAAAGTTCTCGCAGTGGAGTTTGTGCTTATTGGACGGGCGTATTTTAATGAGGAGATGGGATCAGGAATTCACTGAGAGGTTTGAATGCGAGCTAACCATGCATCGAACTGTTTTGTTTAAACTGCCTCCTTCCAGATACATATGGTTGAGCTGCATATTGCAAGTTGATTACGTTAATGTCAACCAAAACAGTTAGCTAAGTGGTTATACTGTCATCGTCTGGGACTGAGTAGATCTGAGTTGGCATTGGCCGACGCGCCGTAACGACTCTTTGGCGTATTCCATGCGGTGCTGTGCTTTCACCCTGTCCTCGGGGCCGGTCCAGAACTGGCTCGCTTTATAGGCGTATGCGCGATAATAGTGACCGATCTCAGTCCGCCAGGTCAGGACGCGGCGGAGCGTTCGTTCGGAGGTGAGCTGGCGTGGATCGCGGGCCAGGAGAGCGAAGAACGACTCATCATTTCCGGCATCGGCCTCGACCAACAGGAGTTCATTCTTTCGCTCCCATGCCGTCTTCTCTTCGCCGACGAGGGCGCTCAAATGCAGGGGAAGCTCCTTAGCCAGATAGTCCTGAAAACTCTGGGATGGGAGAGGGATCTTCTGCACGGCAGGGTCCGGCGTCTCGGTGAGGTGGACCCGGATCAAGGCAGGCCCCGTGGCCTTCGCAGCGAGATCCCCTAGCACGAGTTCTCGTTGAGCCTCAATCGCCCATGTTGCCGTATCACCAGGTGGGAGCGTCAGCTATAGGCAAACCATTGTCGGGACCTTCGTCGAATTATACGGCTCCATGAACTCTGGGCCTCTTCCTATCGACATGTTCCCTCTATCAGCAATGTTACCGGAGGGCGGATTGTAGCATGGTCCGCCTGAGCCTTGAAAAACACCATATCAATTCGGTACTCCTCTCACAGCGGACAAAGCTATTCTCAGCCTCCCGACATGGGGCATCTCAGAGAACCTAGGGTAAAGAGATGGCTAAAGTTGCGTATAGGGCCTCACCTAGTTCTGTTCACTTGATGTAAGAGAGAAAATCTGTCCATCGTGATCCAATAGAGAAGAAATAAATGGCACGAACGGTACAGAGAAAAACCAAACATTCCCTGGCCAATCTGACCCTGCCCACTCGCAAGAGGCGGCCTGAATCACTCACTAGTCGAGAGAAAGAATTCGTTGAACTGATTTGGGCCGGGTTTAAGAACAAGGAAATTGGTCAACGACTCAAGATTAGCGTTAAGACCGTCGAGGCGCATCGAGCCAACATGATGAAAAAGATGCGTGTATCGAACACCGCTCAGTTACTTAAAACTGCGATCCAAGCAGGAACCATTAAGGTAGCTTAAATAATTTCTTGATGTCGTCGGGTAGCACTCGCTCTTTCAAGGGAGTAACACGGGTTCAAATCCCGTTGGGGACACCACCATCGTTGGCATCTTTGCTTCGCTTTGAAATCAAGGGCGTTGCACTTGCCGCTTAAGCCCTCGCTAGTCAAAGTGACTTTCAAACTCTTTCTGCCTGCCTAGTCGTTCGGTGGCTAGTGCTCATCTTCAACTAACTTAGAAGTCGAAAGTCGATTTTTTAGGGCTTTGACGTATCTTTCTGTCTGTTAAAAAAACAAGAGTCTTTGGATAGCGGGCTGGACTCGAACCCAGGAC